>JAXLZK010000004.1:0-1568 GCA_046350935.1 Thermodesulfovibrionales bacterium | reverse complement strand
CATCGGAGGAGAAGATCTCTTTCAGGTAGACGGTGGCGCGCTGCCGGTTGGGCACTTCGATGCCGAGGGCCGCCTTCCCGGCGATGGGATACACGCGGATGCTCGGGGCGCGCAGGGCAAGGGCGAGATCGTCGGACAGCGAGACGATCCTGTTGATTTTCACCCCCGCAGCGGGCTCGAACTCATACATGGTGACCACCGGTCCCGGATACGCCTGCTTTATTTTGCCGCTCACCCCGAAGTCGGCGAGCTTCTTTTCAAGACCCGCGGCAGCGCTGTTCAACTCCTCCTTGGCGGGTCCGGAGACGCCCTCGCTCTCCTTGAGAAATTCCAGGGGAGGCATCCGGTATCCCCCTTCGGCAGGGGGGTCCCCGACGGTCTTCTCCTTCACCACCTTCGCAGGGGAAGGCGCCTGCCCGATCTTCAGCTCTTCGTGCACCGACCTATGAATAAGGATATCCGGTTCTTCTTGTTCCTCCTGTTCTGCCTGTTCTTCCGGCAGGTCCGCCGCGGGCTTGGCCTGTCGCTTCTCCCTCCCCCGCTTCATTGCCGAAAGAGAATCGAACAAGGAGACGGGGCTGACGAGGATGAGCGCAACAAGGATGAAGGCTACGCTTACTATGTAGCTGCCGACAGGGGCAAGGAACGTGCCCAGAAGATTTGCCAGGAAAAAGCCGACCGCTCCCCCCGGAGGGTCCGCCGCGGCGGAAACGCTCTGCGCTACCAGATGGAAAAGCAGGGACACGGAAGGCAGGAGGAGGAGAAACCCGACGGTATGCACCGTGTTCCGCTCCTTTCCGACAATTTTCCTGATCCCGAAAAAGATGAGGAAGACGGGGACGAGATAACCGGAGACCCCGACGAGGGAGAAAACGACATCGGCCAGATATGCGCCGACGATCCCGCCGTAATTTTTTACCGGCCCTCGGGAGAAGGTGAACAGCGAGGGGTCCCACCGGTCATAGGAAAAGAGCGATACGAGGAGGTAGAGCGCCGCGAGAAGGGAGACAACCCCTGCGATCTCCCGCGCCCGCTTGCTCTTCGGGGGGGATGCCTGCGTGCCGCCCCCGACAAGGGGGACCGCCTCTTTTCTCTCCTGCCTGTTGAGCGCTGGGGCCGCCATACGGCTATTATAGCATAATGCTGTTTTCTACTTCTGGATCAAGGGCTTATAAAATAGTTTCTTTGCGCAAAGTGAGCTTTCTTGCCTATCATCAACAACTTACGTTTACTGTGTCTGAAATAAAGAAAACTTCATTCTCATCTCCCCCGACAGTAAGGGGCGGAGAAGAACGAGACCCGTTCTAACTCCTTTTTTGCCTGCGTTTCTTTGGTTTCTCCGGACCAGGAAGCAGGCTCGTGTATTGGCGGTACAATTCAAAAAGGAAAGCTACCCGCTCAGCGTCTGACACGAAGCCCTTCCTGCCGTACGCAGCATCAACAGTAAGGACTGCTCCATCATCTACTCCCAGTTCGGCATCCTCTTTGAGGCCAAGATTCCGGTATGAGTGGCTTTACACAGTTCGTGAGACAGTCCTAAAACGGAATCTTCAGGACACGACCCTTCG
>JAXLZK010000003.1:93150-154341 GCA_046350935.1 Thermodesulfovibrionales bacterium | reverse complement strand
TCAATTCTACAGTAATTTCAAGCGCTTTCTTCAATCAGCATGATCGGAGAGGCAGCAACTTACCTTTTTTCGCTTTCATTATTATTGAAAGCTAAAATATAATGTCAATTATATTCTAAACACCCCTTTCCGGCCTGATCCAGAGGTATCATTTTTGTGTATTCTTTTTGACTACTACTATGGAGAGGATGTTTATAAGGGGCAGAAGTTCCGGCAATTTTATGTTTTCCTCTACGGCAAGGATATGGATGAAGTCATAATTCTCTGAACAGCAGAAGAAAAGGGGATTGGGCAGATTACCACCCACCCAGTCCCCTTTAGCCTATAAGGTTACCTCTTTCACCCGCAACTTCGCAAAAACGCCTGTCCCACAAAATGCAAAATTACCTGAATAACAAAAAGGTTCGGAATATTAATATATGTCAGTATCTGATCGAATGTGAGCGTTGCCTGACTTGCAAATGTTCAAATGAATAAAAGCCCGGCACTATCTTCTATCTACTGCCCGCGACGATTAGCTTTCACAAAAGCACGCATCCTTGCCAGTGCTCCTTTGACGGGAGGATCCACTACTCCATCGGGAATAATCGGTTCGTCATCGCCCTGCAATGCAGAGATGTCCGGATCATTGTCACCTATCTGCCATGCCTGCCGCACGTGGAGATGTCGTTTGATGATGGCCAGCTTGGGGAATGGAGTAGCTCTGCCGTTGCCTATCTCCGCTGATGCCAAGTAAAAGGCACCACTCCTTCGATATGCCGCTAAAAAGTTGTCCAGATTGTATGTGCTGTCCGGTGTCATGCGCAAAATCCTTGATACAAGAGTTACGGTCTTCCCCTCGTTGTTTTTGATAAGAGCTGGGTTCGCCCCTATGATAACTGTATAGTCGGCGGGGGCCTGCTTGGACAAGCCCGTGATGATCGCCAACCTGAGCACATCATCTTTATCCTCGTTACCCCAACGCTCCCGCCAAGATCGGGAAATTGCTTGGCCAGCCTGTCCGTCCTCAAACATAAGTGCCAGCATCGGTAGTGTGTGGGGAAGACAGGCGAACAGCGTTCCCTGCCACTTGGCACGATCCCATAAAGGCATGTCGATAGGGGATAGAATGCGGCGGTCTGTGTGTTTTAATCGTGTCTTTTCGATCATATCCTCAGGTGGCGGGCCGGTACCGAACTTGAGAGATCCTCTCTGCTTGCTGGGCCCAGACTGGCTCTCTGTTCTGTCATTTTTCCAGGGCTTATCACGAAGTACAGCCCAGTTCTGGTCCTCGGACTCCAGCCAATCAACTATGCGCAGTTTCGACTTTGCACCAAAAACATTATCGTTGAGAGTCAGAGCATTACCGAGTGACAGAGCACGGGAAAATGCACGCTCCTTGTCAGCAATCTTCGTAATCCAAGCACGCACGTCCTGAATCACCAGCGTTCGGGCCACGATTTCGACAAGGCTATTCTGGAGCCACTGCATGTAGTCCTCTTGTTCAGTGGCAGTCACGAATTTCATGTCTGCCGGGTGTACTATTTCGGCGCGGTGAACGACGTCCTCAGGGAAGCGGAGTTGTAACGTACCCGTCAGATGCTCTGAAGCGCTGACGATAATTATCATGCGCTCACAGTGCGGCAATACGTCCTGCTCATCGCTCGTAGCGAGAAATGCTTCTAGTGCACCGAGGAGCGATTCGGCGACGCTGAAGGAAATAGCATTGTTAGGCGTCTCGACAGTAATTTCAAACCCAAGAATGGTTGATTTTAATAAGCTTGTCGGGCCGTTCACCAGTACCGGCTGAGGAGGAATGTCTTCGGCCGCTGGCTGATCTTTCCACTGCTCAAAGAAAGTCTGGATGGCATTCGAGTCCTCGCTGGCGGGAATGTAGCCTTCCTCACGCAGAGCCTGCTCTTGGCCAAGGGCAAATAATAGTGCCATACGGGCGTTAATAATCCCCAACCGTTCCAACACACCGGGAAGGTGTGACACGCTAGGAAGTGCCTCAAAAGGAAGGTTAAGAAAGTGCATGCCGAGAATCGCTTCCTGCATCTGCCATTCTTCTTTATATGCAGCTTGACGATCTTCGGACAGTTTCAGGTGTGAGGCAACAAATCTGGAGAGGAGCATCGCGTTAAGGACGTGGGGGATACGCCCGAGCTGCAGTTCAATCCATACAAGGCGTTGCAGAGCGATCAGCGCTGGTCGGACCATCTTTCCTTGTCTTTCAAACATTGCAAAAGTCCGTTCGACGGCCGCCAAGGCCTTATTTCGGGCAGCCCACAGTAGCCCCACGCGTTCATATGCGCTGCTGCTGATAATCAACGCAAGTACCAGTTCGGTGCGATACTCCTCTTTAAATAACAGCTCCTCAGCCTGGCCGAGCCATCGGATCGCCTCGTAGGGCTTTCCTTGATACAGTTTCTGTATGCCGCGCTCGGTGTAGGCTTCGCCCGCTTCGCCATCACTACGCCGCTGGCGGATCGCATTTACCACCTTTTCATAGAGCGCATCGAAAGCGGGGCTGTCAATGTTCTCGCCGAACTCGATGACGATTTCTGAAAGCTGCTCAAGCGGATAATCGCCCAAGACGGCTGACTCATCGACAATCTGCGATAGCTCAAGCCAGCAAGACTCCAGTTGATCTGCCCGATCCGCCTGAGAGATTTTCATGAACGCAAGGTCGGTGCGTGCATGTAGGGCATTGTTCAGGCGGACGGGATCAGCACCGATGGTTTCTAGCATCGATGCGAGGCGCTGTCGACGAGGTTCGATATTGGCGTCCTCAGAGCTGATTCGCCCGGCAGCGACCTGTGGTGTCAGAAGCTGCCAAAGGTTAAAAAGGAGCTAGACCTCATGAGCTTGGACCGAGCCCTCAACACGCTGCTCTACCTCATCGAAGAATCGGTTGAACTCGGGATAATCCTCAAACCACCAGTAAGCCGTCCATGCACGATTGTAAGCAATACGCAGACGCTGACTACGGTGATCAAGACTCTGGGCCAGTCGATCTGTCTGCGCAAAGCGGCTTTCCACCTCGTTACGGGGGCGCTCGAGCCCTCTGGCCAAGATAGCGCTACGTAAGCAATCTTCGACCAGTTGGTATTGCGCACCTTGATAACGGGATGGATCTGAGACTTGTCTGTCCAGCTCATTCAGTTCCTCTGACCGTGCCGCGTCCCGGGGACCAGTGTGGATTAATTTCTCTCTCTTTGCATCTTCAATACCCAAGGCGGCAACGGCAAGCTCGAGGTGTCCTCCCTCGTAGACCTTTTCCACGATCCATGCGCGGTCGATGATGTGAACGGGGATCCCCGCATACTTCGAGAGCTTGTCCTCCTGGGTTGCCCGGTCCTTATCCCTGATAAACTGATTACTGAAGAAATAGATGAGCTTATAGTCACGACCGGTAGAAAGAATGTTATCCACATCGGCTTTTACTTTCGATTTCCAGTCCTTCTTGGCGCTGAAGGCAAATGCCCAACGCTCTGCGCCGGCCGATGGCACGCCTATCCACCATCGCTCTGCGAGCTCTTCGGCGACTGGATAAGTTTCTGTATCGACCTTGCTGTCGCCGCCGCCTGTAGGGCCGGTCTGAACGCGAAGGTTAGGGCAGATCTCTTTTTCTGCAAGCTTACGGCAGAAATGCTCGAATTCATATTCCTGCTTGCAACTGGTCAGTGTGTCAAGGTGGTACTCGAAAACTGCCTTCGTGAGCCGTGGAGCATTTTCAACCAAGGTATCTGAGAAGAGCTCCGGGCGGCGAGCCCGCATCCATTCTCTAGGATTGGGAATGTCTCTATGCTTAAGATCTGGACTATCGTTGTTCATTTTTTCGCCGAACGCGCACTCTGGTTAGGAAAATTTACCGTCCCAACCAACTCACTGTTTCAATTTACTTTACTATATATTTTGGAGTATCTATGATGGCATTTTCAATAGTATTTGTACTCCGTACCATTGACTACCTTAAAAGAACAGTTTGGCGCCGACTACGCCGACACCCGAAAAGGCAGATATGATTTTCGTCGGAAAGTTGAAGCTAGCTACTAAGAATATGGAGCTCGTATCGGGATGCGAGTGTTCGGACAGACAGGGGGAAAAGGCTGATTCTGCTCCCGTCACAAACTTGGCGGAGGGTATCGGCACCATGCTCATCGAGCGGGGTAGCATCGAGTACCGCCGCGTTCAAAGGTACGGGTTGTGGAGACAAAGAGCAAGAGGGTGTTTTCGGAAAACAGGGGGGGTTATTTTGTAACTCCTTGAAATATATATGCAGGCACCGTGCCTGCACTTTAGGGAGCATACCCCCCCTTGTCCGCTCCGATAAAAGCCTTTTCTCCCCCGAAATCCGGTTGCGGCCCTTCCCAGTATATAGAATGAGTAAAGATACAAAGGGAGGATACCGTAGTGTATGCCAGCGCCTCTAATGTCCATACCCTCAGGGAAAAGCCTGAGTGCTGCTCGCTTGTTCCTCTTCAGGAGCTCATCTGTGACACCTGCGGACAGATCATCGCAACACCCGGAGAGGGCCTGCTCCAGTGGAAGGTCAGGGTGAATCCCTACCGCATGTATAACTTCGCCATCATCCACGACCCCCAGATGTCCCTCCACCCCGGAGGATGCGGGATCTCCCGATCCTACGATGTGTCCGTCAGTCACGCCCATCTCACCCTCTTTACGGGCGAGAATGGCTTATCGAAAATTTTTTAACTCCTCCGATACGACTATGCTGACAAGGCGGGCCTTACGGAGGTTCTCTACCGCCTCCATGTTCCTTTCTACAAGGAGGCCCGGCAATTCATCGAAAAGGCAAAAGAGTGCGGCTATCTGGAGTCCGGAGAGTGGACACGGCTCCGAAAGCGCTCCTTGAGATTATCGAAAGGTTCAGAGAGGCCCATCATGGGCTGTGATACTCTACAATTTCCCTTCGGAGGGGGAGCCCTGTGAACCATCCTGCCTGGCGCCGTTTCAGTGAGGCAAACGAAGAGATCAGCCGGCTCGTTTCGTCTATTATCGGCCAGTGCGATTTCTCATGCCGGCCTCCGTGGGTTCAGGAGGGTCTTCTTGAGTGCGTTTCTGTCGCTATCGTCGATACCATCGTCTGTTCTCTCTTTTTCCTCTACGGCTGCCACAGGCATCGTATTGAAGGGAAAGATCTCCTTGAGTGGCTTACTGTAGGGAATCTGAAAGTTTTGGAAACTCAGGTGTTTGCCCATGAGGGCAACCATGCCGTGAAGATCATTTAAAACTCCTCTTCAGCCCCCTACCGCCCAGAGAGAAGAATACAGACATTGCCCACGCAGCCCTGTTTGCTCTTCGGAATGTCATCGCTTCTGATACTATAAGCAAATGACTCTTCGGATTCTCCTCAAAGTTGTTTTCTACCTCACCGGCAGCTTCCTGCATGAGCTTGCTCACTACATTGCTGCCCTTCTTCTGGGAAAGCCGGAAGGCTTCAGTCTGATCCCCAGGAAGCGAGGGCGGCAAATCATCTTCGGCAGTGTCACGGCGAGCTATACCTACAAGGTTTACGGCTCTCTGATCGCGGCTGCCCCGCTGATCTGGTGGGGAGTGTTGTATCTCGTCCTTCGGGATCTTGGCATACTGCAGGTTGCCCTCGACGGCTCGCGCTTCCACCTGATCGTCTCGGCAGAGAGGGCAGGGAAGTCACTCCTGGCCCACCTTCCTTTTCTATGGCTGTCTATACAGCTTCTCTGGGCGGGGAGACTGTCTACCCAGGATTTGAAGGAGTTTGTGCGCGGGCTTGTATCACCCTCAGGGGCGATCCTCATTGCGGCGGTTGTTGTTTGCGTGATGGTCATCAGGAACTTCTGAACATTTACTGCACAGTCAGGCAGGAAATCAGTAATGAGGATGAGAGGTAAGTCATTGGAAATAAAGAAAGCCGGGAAGCGGACTCGAACCGCCGACCTGCTGATTACGAATCAGCTGCTCTACCAACTGAGCTATCCCGGCATAATAGAGAGAAGATATCTCCAAAACCAAGTTTTATATTTTATCAAATTCCTCCCTGAAATATCCAAGGGTTTCTTCATCGAAAATGCAGAATTCCACCACCGCTAGAGAGGAGTCCGGGTTATCCCTGAGGAACTCTGCCGCCTCTCCCACCAGAATACGAGCGCAGCGGTCCTTGGGAAAGCCGAAGATGCCGGAGCTGACGGCAGGGAAAGAGATGCTCTCCAATCCCTTCCCGGATGCGAGGCGGAGGCTGTTCACTACCGCATTCTTCAGCTTGTTGTCTTCATCCCCCTCCCCCATCCTCGGCCCCACCGTATGGATGACCCATTTCGCGGGGAGTTTCCCGGCTGTTGTGACCGCCGCCCCGCCTACCGGGACAAAGCCGATCCTGTCGCTCTCTTCCTGGATGATCAGGCCGCCTTTCCGGACAATGGCTCCTGCGACGCCCCCTCCGTGCTGCAGGTGAGAATTTGCTGCATTTACAACGGCATCTACCTCCCGTTCAGTGATGTCCCCTGTTACCAGGCGCAGTGTTTTTTCCCGGATCGTACGTTCCGCCACCATTTTCATTCGTCCTCCCCTCAGAGCATGCACACCTGTCTCCTTCCCATTATAAAACTTTTTCATCTTTACAGGCCTTTTTCATCCGTAAGGGGTAAGCGGACAAGAATGTGACCCGCCGGAACGAGAAGCCGGAGGCCGCCCGTCACTTTTCCCCCTCCCGAGTACGCTCGCTCCTCACATTTGTCCTTCCCCTTTTCCCCTTAAATGAGTAAAATAAGTTCTATGATAAGCGCCTATTTTGATTGCTTTGCGGGTATCAGCGGCGATATGTGCCTCGGCGCCCTTGTGGATGCGGGGATCCCCCTTGCAGAACTGGAGCGGGGTCTCAAAGACCTGCCCCTGACCGGCTACTCACTCTCCGCCCGAAAGGTACAGCGCAACGGCATCTCCGCCACAAAGGTAGACGTTGCGCTCACGGGAAAGGGGCACGGCAAGGCGGTCCGTTGGGAGGACATCTCCCGCATCATCAAGAGCTCCACCCTGAAAAGCACTGTGAAACAAAGGGGACTGCACCTCTTCAGGCTCCTTTTCGAAGCTGAAGCAAAGGTTCACGGCGAACCTTTCGACCAGGTCCATCTTCATGAACTGGGCGGCATCGACTGCATGGTGGACGTGTTCGGCACTCTTACCGGCCTCTCTCTTTTCGGGGTTGAAAAGGTATACGCCTCTCCTGTGAATCTGGGCAGCGGGACAGTGAAGACGGACCACGGGATGCTTCCGGTCCCTGCCCCCGCTACCGCGGAACTACTGAAGGACTTTCCGGTATACCCGTCAGAGATCCCCTTCGAGCTTACTACGCCGACCGGGGCCGCACTTCTTAAAGGATTAGATACGGAACCGGCGTTAAAGCCTCTATTTTGTATAAGTTCTATCGGCTATGGAGCAGGTAACAAGGACCTCTCCTCGCTGCCCAATGCCGTGCGCCTTTTCATCGGCGGGGGCATAGCGGCTTCGCCCTCGGGAACCGAGGCGGCAGTAACCGTCATCGAGACCAATATCGACGATATGAACCCGCAGTTCTACGAAAACGTCATGGATTCCCTTCTTGCTGCAGGGGCGCTGGATGTCTTTCTGGAAAACATCATCATGAAGAAGAGCAGACCCGGCGTCAAGCTCACGGTCATTGCGCGGGAGCAGGATGTGGACAGAGTGGCGGAAGTCCTCTTTGCCGAAACCACCACCATAGGGGTACGTTTCCATCGTACGGAAAGACGGATACTGGAGAGGGAAATACGGGAGCTCACCACCCAATGGGGTACCGTCCGGATAAAGGTGTCCCGCCACCGGGGTGCGGTGGCGACCGTTACGCCCGAATATGAGGACCTTAAAGCACTATCGAGAAAATCAGGCATACCTATTCGGAAAATATGGGAAAAAATAGACTCTGAACTGGAACGTTTGCGGGACAGCTCGTAGGAATGTCGAGAAAATTTTTTCTACTGCTGATCGTCCTGGCGCTCCCCTTCCTCCCCAAGGAGTCCCTTTCCCTTACCCTCGACGAGGCACTGGCCCGCGCACGGGAAAGTCTCCCTTCCTACCAGGCTGCTCATCTGCAGGTCCAGGCATCACAGGCGCTGTACTCTGCCTCCCTCGGACCCTATTTCCCCAGCCTCGATGCGTCCGCGTCCTGGAGCAAATCCTCTACCTCCTTCGGTACCTTCGACACGAGGACCTATGATCTTTCCCTCTCCTATACCCTTTTCGACTGGGGCGGAAGAAAAGCGAGCCGCGAAATCGCCCTCTACACCCTCCGTTCCGACAGAGAGGAAGTGCGGAAGACCCTCCTCGCTCTCGAATACAGCGTCACGGCCGCCTTTTACACCTCGCTCGCCCAGAGAGACCTTTTATACCAGAGGACAATCCAGCTTCAGGATGCCCGGAAGGTGTACGAAGTTGCGGAGGGGCGCCGCCGGTTCGGGGTGGCAAAGCTTTCCGACGTATTGCAGGCCTCCGTCCGGGTAGAACAGGCCCGTTTCGCTGTCGTCCAGGCGGAAGGAGAGCTCACGAAAGCGCTTTCCGACCTGAATTCACTTATGGGGGCAGCCTTCGGGAGCAAGACGGAACCCGAGGGCTCCCTCGACGCGGCCCCGGTGCTGCCCGGAAAGAGCGTTTTCATGGAGGCCGCACTCGCCACGCCCGAGATAAAGCAGGCGGAAAATACGCTGCACATTACTGAAAACAACAGAAAACTCATTTCGAGCACCCTGTATCCCTCCCTTGCCGCCGGTGCTTCGTACACGAAAACAGGGGGGACCATGATCGGCTTTTCGGTTCCCGAAGAGAAGACCATAGCCCTTACTGCATCTTGGAACCTCTTCGAGCTGGGGAAGTTTTACCGTTTACGGTCGGCGGGCCTGGAGAGCGATGTCTCCCTCCGGCGGCTCGCCGAGCTGAAGAGGCAGGTGCTGCTCGCCGTTCAGAAGAGCTATGAGGATTGCCTCACTGCGGCCAACCAGGTGAAGGTAGCCCAGGAGCAGCTCCGCCAGGCAGAGCACAATTATGACCAGGCCTTCGGCGAGTACAAGGTCGGGAAAGGGGACATCCTTTCCCTCGTCCAAGCCGAGAGCCTGCTGTCGAACGCCCGGGAGCAGTTGATCACCTCACTCCTCAACCGCGTCCTCTCCCGGATACTGCTCGAAAGGACCGCGGGAATGCGTCTGCCGGCTGAAGAGCTCCCGCGTTGACCCCTGCCGTCCGTACGCACAAAAAGACCTTCCTCGCGCACTCCTTTTGCACGGCACCTCTTCTTGCCGACCCCTGCCGCGAATGCGGGAAAACCGCCCGGTTCCTGCCTGCCGACCGCCCAAAATTTTAGTTGCTTATCCACTTCACTTTCTGTTTTAATACGGTTAAGAGTATAACCTACCTACCCTGTAAGTGCTTAGGTGGGAAATGTTGATCTCGCAAATTAGATCTTACGGGAGCCTGCGTAAGTTGCACGGTGTGCATGTCTCCCACACGGGAGAAAGCCTAAGTCTTCTTCAAGGCACCCACCTTTCTTGAGAAGGGATCTAATTTTCATCTACACGACAGGGTGGGTATTTTCATACATAGAGAGCACCGTTCAGTAATTATCAACACAGAATAGTTTTACCGCACCCCTTTAGCGTTATTCTCTGGTGGTAATTGCTAAAGAAGTCGGCGTGGATGTCGCAATGAAGGGTTATAACAGAGGAGCACAGGACTTGAATAAAGTGTCTTGCAGCACTTATGACATACATTCATCAAGCAGCACCTTTCCAGAAACAGAAGATCGTTTGTATGCATCTTCCGTCCTGTTCCTGAAAGAAAGCTGAAAAAACCTGTCTTCCCTTCTTATTTTTAATTGCCCTTCCATGCCCCTTCAGCAGGCGCAATCATGGGGTTGCTTTGCCGTGCATGGTTGCATTCAAATAACTTTAAGGAGGGGATTCACCCATGTATAGCTTTCTGTATGTTCTTATCGCTATTGGAGCAGGAATCGTAAGCGGTACGGTCTTCTTCGCGATCTATAAGAACACCCTGAAGTCGGAAAAAGAGGCGATAGAGAAAGAACGGGAAAGACTGCTCGACGATGCGCGGCGGGAAGTCGAGGCCTTGAAAAAAGAGGCGGCTGTCTCCGCGAAAGACCAGGCCTACCAGGCGAAGGTCGAGGCGGAAAAAGAGATACGGGAACGGACGCGAGAGATCAACCAGCTCGATAAGAGGCTGAGGCAGAAGGAAGAGCAACTCGAAAAAAAGCTGGACCAGCTGGAGAAACGGGAGCATGAACTGACCAAGAAAGAGCGGGACCACCATTCGCGGGAGCGCAGCCTTTCGGAAAAAGAGACCCATTTTTCCCAGATTATCAAGGAGCAGCTCCTTGTGCTCGAAAAGATTTCCGGCTTCGGCGCCGACGAGGCCCGCAAAGAGTTGTTCCGGAGGGTCGAGGAAGAGGCCCGCTTCGAAGCCGCAAAGCTGGCGAAAAGAATCGAGGACGAATCCAAGGAGAACGCCGAGAGGAAAGCAAAAGAGGTCATCAGCTTCGCTATCCAGAGGTACTCCAGCGATTACGTAGCGGACGCCACGGTATCGGCAGTCAGCCTCCCCAACGACGAAATGAAAGGGAGGATCATCGGCAGAGAGGGACGGAACATCAGGGCCTTTGAGGCAGCGACCGGGGTCGACCTCATTATCGACGACACTCCCGAAATGGTCACCCTCTCCGTTCACGACCCGGTGCGGCGCGAGGTGGCACGCCTCGCCCTGGAACGGCTCATCACCGACGGGCGCATTCATCCGGCGCGCATCGAGGAAGTGGTGGAGAAGGTAAAGCGGGAAGTCGACACCACCATCAGGGAGGAGGGGGAGAAAGCGGTGTTCGATCTCGGGATCTCGGGGATGCATCCGGAGCTCGTGAAGATCGTCGGGCGGTTGAAGTACCGCACCTCCTACGGACAGAATATCCTTCAGCACTCGAAGGAGGTCGCCTATCTTGCCGGCATGATGGCGGGCGAGCTGGGGGTCGATATCAAGCTCGCGAAGAGAGGGGGCCTGCTCCACGATATCGGCAAGGCGGTGGACCACGAAATGGAGGGTTCCCACCAAGACATCGGGGCTTCCCTCGCCAAGAAATACGGAGAAAACGATAAGGTTATCAACGCCATTCTCGCTCACCACGGGGAAGTAGACCCGATCTGCACCGAGTCGGCCCTCGTGGCGGCAGGAGACGCCCTTTCGGCCGCGCGTCCCGGAGTGCGGCGGGAAAGCATCGAAAACTACCTGAAACGCCTCGAAAAGCTTGAGGAGCTCGCCATGTCCTTCAACGGGGTGGACAAGTGTTACGCGATTCAGGCGGGAAGGGAAATCAGGATCATCGTCAAACCCGATGATGTCAACGACGAAATGTGCTCTATCGTATCCAAGGAGCTTGCCCGGAAAATAGAGGCGGAAATGTCCTATCCAGGGCAGATAAAAGTGACGGTGGTGCGGGAGTCCCGCTACGTCGATTACGCGAAGTAAAGCCGGGATACCCCGGACCGGGGGAAAGCCGCCCGGTCCCGGAGTACCCCTTGCATCCTGCGCTCCCCTTGCGGTGAGCTTTTAGATCGAACGAAAGGCGCAGTACGGCTGCCGCGGGGTTTTCTCGCCCCCCCCTGCTGAGCAACCGTGCCCATTTTCTATGAAAGTACTCTTTATCGGCGACATCGTGGGGAAAATCGGACGCCAGGCGGTGAAGGCGCTCCTTCCCAACATCTCGAGCAGGTACAAGACGGACCTTGTGGTTGCCAACGGCGAGAATGCGGCGGGCGGCTTCGGGATCAACGAAAAAACCGCATCCGAACTGTTTGAGAGCGGAGTCCACCTTATCACCACCGGCAATCATGTCTGGGACAAGAAAGACGCGATCCCGTATATAGCGAAGGAGGACAGGCTGCTCCGGCCTCTCAACTATCCTGACGGAGTCCCCGGATCCGGGAGCATTCTCTTCACCCTGCCCTCAAAGGAGACAGTGGCCGTCGTGAATGTTGCCGGCAGAGTCTTCATGACCCCCATC
The DNA here is from genome assembly GCA_046350935.1 of Thermodesulfovibrionales bacterium. GTDB lineage: Bacteria > Nitrospirota > Thermodesulfovibrionia > Thermodesulfovibrionales > Dissulfurispiraceae > Nitrobium. Next base: position 142,295 of record JAXLZK010000003.1, on the reverse strand, counting down.
GACTGCCCTTTCCGAACCACCAAAAAAGAAGTGGAACGATTACGGCAGCATACCGGAATCATTATCGTCGACCTCCATGCCGAAGCGACTTCCGAGAAGACGGCTTTCGGCTATTTTCTGGACGGACAGGTAAGCGCCGTCGTAGGGACACACACCCATGTGCAGACAGCCGACGAAAAGATCCTGCCCGGGGGGACCGCCTATATCACCGATGTGGGAATGACCGGTCCTGCCGTCTCGGTCATCGGCATCGAAAAAGAACAGATTGTGGAGAAGTTTCTTCTGCAGATGCCCATGAAATACGATGTGGCGGGAGGGAAAGCGCTCCTTTCGGCGGTAGTAATCGAGATCGACGAAAAGAGCGGCAGGGCGACCGGAATACAGAGACTGCAGTTGACATACCCGTAACAAGAGGCGTTCACCGCTCCGGGAGCAGCCGGCCGGCGGGAGCAGTCGCTTTCTGGCTATGGGATCTCTTGGCAAGGAGGGTTTTGGGCATGGTACAGGCAAAAGTAAAATGGGTGGACGGTCTCCGGTTCGTGGGGGAAGCGACTTCGGGGCATGCCATTGTTCTGGATGCCGACAGGGAAGTGGGGGGCACCAATACGGGAGTGAGGCCCACGGAGCTGCTCCTCATCGGCCTCGGAGGGTGCAGCGGGATGGACGTCGCCTCGGTGCTCCAGAAGAAGAAGCAGAAGATCTCGGGGGTCGAAATGAACGTTCAGGGGCAAAAGGCCCAGGACTATCCGCAGAAGTTCACCGAGATCGATATAGAATTCGTCGTGACCGGGAAGGACCTCTCGGAAGAAGCGGTGAGAAAGGCGGTGGAGCTTTCGATGACGAAATACTGCTCGGTAAAGGCCACCCTCGAAGGCACTGCCAAGATCAGCTACCGTTACCGGATCGTGCAGGAGTAGGATGCTGCTGAAGTTTTTTCGCTGTCATTGCGAGCGGAGCGAAGCAATCTCCTCTTTGGAGAATTCACCAGCTCAGAGAGTGCTTTGTCGCAAAAAAAGCTCCTCGCAATGACCTCCGAGAGTTTTTCAGTACCCTGCTAAAGCCCTGCTCAGAAGAGCCGCACCGCCACCTCTTCTCCCGCATCCAGCCCCGGCTTCCCGGGCGGGATCACGACCGTACCGTCGGCTTTCACGAGAGTGGTGATCAGCCCGGACTTCCCCAGCACAGGGAGAGCGAGCAGCGCGCCGTCCCGCCACTCGAGGGCCACGCGGATGTGATCCTCCCTGCCGGCCGAGGAGGCGATGCTTTTTGCCATCTGCGCCCGCACCGTCCCGGGAAAGCATCTCCCTGTATCGAGGCCGTTCAGCCTTTCGAGAAGGGGCAGAATGAAGAGGTCGAAGCACACTACCGCGGCGGCGGGGTGCCCCGGCAGGCCGAAAACGGGCGTACCGCCCACTACTCCGCCGATCATCGGTTTCCCCGGTTTCAGGGAGACGCCGTGAAAGAGGACCCCCGGCTTTCCGCTATCATCGATGATCGTGGAGGTCATGTCCTTCACCCCTGCGGAAGTGCCGCCGCTGATAAGGACCATGTCCGCTTCGGCCAAGGCCTCCTCGACCGCCCCCCGTATCGCACCGTACTCGTCGCTGAAGATCCCTTTCTTGATCGGGGCGCCCCCATGATCGCGGATGAGCCCGGCCAGCGTAAAGGAGTTGATGTCCCTTACCTGCCCCGGCCGCACCGCGCGGTCGGGGGGGACGATCTCGTCGCCCGTTGAGATCAAGGCAACCACCGGCTTCGCAAAAACGTCCGTCTCGGTGATCCCCAGACCGGCCAGGGCGCCGATGTCCTGAGGACGCAAGAGCCGCCCGCGCGTCAGGACGAGCATCCCCTTCTCCACATCCTCCCCACTCCGGATGACGTTCTCGTGCGGGGCCGCCGGCTTCATCACCTCGATCGTGTCGCCCGAGACCGTCTCCGCATGCTCCAGCATGACCACCGCATCGGCACCGGAGGGAAGCATGCCGCCCGTCGGTATTTTTGCGCCCTCCCCTTTTCCGACGGAAAAGCCGGGTGCGGCGCCCATAAACACCTCACCGGTGATGCTCAGATAGGCGGGCAGGCTTTCCCGCGCACCGAAGGTGTCTGAGGAGCGGACCGCATAGCCGTCCACCGTGGAACGCGCAAAAGCGGGCAGGTCCTCGGGCGCAGCCACGGAAGACGCAAGAATGCGCCCGTAGCACTCTTCGATTTTCAGCCTTTCGGTCTTCCCCTGCCTTTCGGGCACCGCCGAAAGGACACGGTTCAGGGCTTCGGCGGGGAGGAGATAGCTTTTATCGAGCATCGCTCTTTGCGCAGCTCCGGAGGGAGACGAGGGTGCGCATACACACTCTAAAGAGGACTGCTCTGCAGCACGGAAGCGTCCTTCCCGTTTTGCAGGAGATCGAGCATCCGGGTGACGGACTCTCCGTGCAGGTGCTGCAGATACTCCTTGTCGACCCCCCGCTTTCGCTTCTTGTTCAGAAGGGACAGGAACACCATACCCCTGTATATCCTCCTGTTCGTCCTCGAAGAGAAGATGAAGCTGTCGAGGGAGTCCTCAAGGAACCTGTCGTTCCTCCTCCGCACCGACTTGCTGAACGTCACCGACTGGAGCCAGTACACCTTGTTGATCATGCTGTCCGCCTTCAGCTCCTCCCAGGTATGCTCCACGTCCAGCTTGTCTTCGGTCAGGATGCCGTGCGCCACGGTATCGGCGGCGAGATGGCTCAGGTAGCCGTAGACAAAGGCCTTTTCAGGCCCTTTCTGCGCCAGATCCAGGAGGTTCAGGGCGACGTCCCAGCTATGGGAGCTCTTGTCGTCAGGCAGGTATTTCTTCCCAAGTATCATGTCAGCCATCAGGTTCCCGTACAGGAAGTCCTGCCGGTATTTCCGGAGCAGGGCCACTATCCCCGCCGGGAGAAGGGGCGCATACGCAAAGATCTCATTGCCCAGGTACATATGGGTCAGAGGCCCCCACGCAAAGGCGAAAGAGGGGATAAGCAAGAAGCCAGCAACTAAAAACAAGAAAGTCATCATATGCCGTTATTCCTTACGGGAGCTGCTCTTCCGCTCCCGGCACCGTTCTATTTCATACGCTCGCGGGGGGAAAACGCCCCGATACAATCGAGGAGCAGTCTTACCCCGATGCCTGAGGCGCCCTTGGGCGCATAAGGCTTCTCCTTGTCGTTCCACGCAGTGCCGGCGATATCGAGGTGCACCCAGGGAGTATCGCCGGCGAACTCCCTGAGAAAGTACCCCGCGGTCACCAATGCACCCCCCCTGCCCCCTGCATTTTTCAGGTCGGCGATGTCGCTCTTCAGGTACTCCTTGTATTCGTCATACAGGGGCATTTCCCATACCCTCTCGAAGGTTTCTTCCGCGGCCCCCTTCAGGGATTCCATCAGGTGCCTGTCGTTTCCCATCATCGCGATGGCCTCGCCCCCGAGGGCCACCGAACAGGCCCCGGTAAGGGTGGCGACATCGATCATCGCCTTCGGTCTGCAGTACCGCACTGCATATTCCAGGGCGTCGGCAAGGGCGAGGCGCCCCTCGGCATCCGTGCTGATGATCTCGACGGTCCGGCCTGAAAGAGTGCGCACGACGTCCCCGGGCCGGTACGCGGTTCCGCCGGGAAGGTTTTCCGCGGCGGGCAGGAGAGCGGTGACATTCACCGGGAGGGACATCTCCGCGGCCGCTTTTATGACGGCGAGGACGGCTGCGCCCCCGGACATGTCGTACTTCATCTTTTCCATTCCCTCGGCGGGCTTTATGGAAATCCCGCCGCTGTCGAAGGTGATGGATTTTCCGACAAGAACAATGGGGTTCCCTTTTCCTCCCTTGTATTCGAGGATGATGAATTGGGGGGGCTGCGCAGAGCCGCGGGCGACCGCCAGATAGGCCCCCATCCCCCTCTTCCCGATCTCCTTCTCTCCAAGCACGGCAACCCTGACGGTCTTTCCCGCAAGGCCCTTTGCAACAACGCCTAGATGGGAGGGAGTCATGTCATTGGAGGGAGTATTCACGAGGTCGCGGGCGAAATGCACCGCGGCGGCGGTCGCCTGCAGGTGCTTCAGGGGGGTGTTCCGGTCGCCGCCGAGCAGGACCAGGGAGCGGGCCTCCTGGCCGTTCTCCTGCTTTCTGTACCGCTCGAAGCGGTACAGGGCGAGGAGCGCCCCTTCGGCGAAGTAGTACTCAGGGCTGCGCTTGCCCGGAAAAGCCGCGTTTCCTTCACGGAACCTCCGGGCCGCCACCGCCACATCGCGAAGGCCGAGCCCCTGCAGATAGGAAAGGGCCTTTCCTCCTGTCTGGCGTAGTCTTTCGGGTGAGAGATCCGCGCTTTTGCCCATGCCTGCCAGCAGGATGCGTCCGGAATTGCTGTTTTTTACATGGAGGAGGGAGAGCTGGTTCTGTTTGCCGGTAAACTCCCTGTCCGCCACCACCCTGCGGATCAGACCTCCGGTCAGGGAGTCGAGAGCAGCATAGCGGTCAGGGGAGGAATCTTCAAAAAAGGGCAGGATGACACCATCCGCTTTTACGGCTTCCTCTGCCGCGTCCTTTATGAGAATATCCATCGGTCTCTCTACCTTCGACTATGTCCGGGCGGTACCGCGGTTGAACCTGTTCATCGCTTTTTCGATCCCTTCAGTCACCACGACGCCAACAGCTTCCGCTGCATTGATTATAGCATCTTTCAGCAGGTTTTTTTCAGCAGGAGAAAAGGTTCCGAGGACGTATTCCTCCACCGGGCAGCCCGCTTCGCGTCCTATTCCCACCTTCACGCGCACGAAATCCCTGGTGCCGATTTCCTGGATGAGGGACTCGATCCCCCGGTGTCCTCCCGAAGAGCCGTTTTTCCGGAGCTTGAGAGTCCCGGCAGCAAGGTCGAGGTCGTCGTGAATAACGATGAGCGAGTGCCCCGGAGCGTCCGCAAAGAAGTTCAGTTTCCTGAATGCTTTCTTCACGGCAAGGCCGCTGCGGTTCATAAAGGTGAGGGGCTTCAGGAGAACGACCTTCTGTCCTCCGATAGCCCCCCTGCCGATCAGGTAAAGATCTTTTTCCTCGAAGGGAATCCGATGCGCCTCTGCCAAATGGTCCGCCACCATGAAACCCGCGTTGTGGCGGGTCTTCGCGTACTTGCTTCCCGGATTCCCCAGGCCGACGATAATGTGCATCGATCCTTTCGTCCGCCTCCTTCGGCCTCCCGTGCCGCAAGGAAGCCTTTCGCGCGGACGCCGCTTCCTTCGCCTACTCTTCGGTCTTCTTGCCTTTCTTGATCACTTCGGGCTCCGCCGCTTCCGCACCTGCTTCCGCAGCGGCCTCGCCCTTCACCCCGACGACCGACGCGACGACTTCATCGGGGTTGGAAAGGATGCGGACCCCCTCGGCAAGGCGCAGGTCGCGCACATGGATGGAGTGGCCGATGAGAAGGCTGGTGACATCCACCTCGATATGGCCGGGAATCTGGTCGGGGAGACACTCGATTTCGATCTCGCGGAGACCGTGCTGCAGGAGTCCCTTGTCCCTCTTCACCCCGATAGCTTCCCCCCTGATCACCACATGCACCATGACCCTGAGCAGCTCCGTTGCGGAGATTTCCTGGAAGTCCACATGCAGGAGGTCTCCGCTCACCGGGTCCATCTGAAAGTCCTTCAGGATCGCCTGCCGCGTGTCGCCGTCCACCTTCAGTTCGACGATAACCTGCTCTCCGGCGGACCTGCTGATGAACTGCGACAGCTCCTTGCCCGAAAGCTTCACCGGCAGGGACGTGCCGCCTTTATAGAGAACCGCGGGAACGAAGCCGCCTCTCCTCAGAGACCGCGCTCCTCCCTTTCCCAGTCTCTCCCTCTTTTCAACGTTAAAGCGTGCCCTTTCCATATTTCCTCCTTTTCATTGATAGCGTACGGCGTTGTTGCACGGCAGAGCGCAAGGGGATACCCGTACGGTGAAGCAAGAAAACGCGACGGCGTAGCGCCCCGGACTGCACAGAATCAAACGAACAGAGAGCTTACCGAAGTCTCCTCATGGATCCTCCTGATGGCGTCAGCCAGGAGCTTCGACACGCTCAACACCTTCACCTTCCTGCACACATTCACCTTCTCATCCAGGGGAATGGTGTCCGTGGTGATCACTTCCTCCAGCACCGATCCGCCGATCCTGTCGAGGGCCGGGCCCGACAGGACCGCATGAGAGCAGGCGGCAAGCACCCGCCGCGCCCCGTTTTCGTGCAGCGCCTGCGCAGCCTGCGCAATGGTGCCCGCCGTATCGATCATGTCGTCGAGGAGGATCACGTCGCGATCCCTGACATTCCCGATGACATTCATCACCTTGGATACATTCGCGGCCTCCCTCCTCTTGTCCACGATGGCAAGGGAGGCATTCAGCCTCTTTGCGAACGCGCGCGCCCTTTCCACCCCGCCCGCATCGGGGGAGACGATGGCGAGGTCAGCGAAATTGCACTTTCTTATGTAATCGAGCAGCACCGGGGCTGCATACAGATGGTCCACGGGGATGTCGAAAAACCCCTGTATCTGCGCCGCATGGAGGTCTATGGTCAGCACGCGGTTCGTGCCCGCCGCAGTGAGCAGGTCCGCAACGAGCTTCGAGGAGATGGGGACCCGGGGCTGGACTTTCCGGTCCTGCCGCGCATAACCGTAATAAGGGATGACCGCCGTAATCCTCTTCGCCGAAGCGCGCTTGAGGGCGTCGATGATGAGGAGCAGCTCCATGATATTTTCGTTGACCGGCGAGCAGGTGGGCTGAATGACGAATACGTCGCACCCCCTGATGTTCTCGTTGATCTGCACCGTTATCTCGCCGTCGCTGAACCTGTTTACCGCGGTATCGGCGAGGGGCACGCCGATGTGCTCGCTCACCTTCACGGCGAGCGGCCTGTTTGCATTCCCCGTGAGCAGCTTGATACGGTCGGACATTCTATGCCTCCCCTCTGTTCTCTTTTATTTAACTGGGGCGCCAGGATTCGAACCTGGGAATGGCAGATCCAAAATCTGCTGACTTACCGCTTGTCGACGCCCCAAATCTCCGCGCATCCGCAGCAGGGCGGAATGCAGAACTGCCTGATCACGGCAGCGCAGCAGACGAGCCCGCCCTTTCGGGGGCTGCGGACAACGTCTCCGCTACTCTGCTGAAAAACGGCGCAAAACTCCGGGAGACCGACAGGGCCTGCTCACTGTCCTCGAAAAGCCCGAAAACCGCGGACCCGCTGCCGCTCATCAGGGCGACCACGGCGCCCTGCTCCCGCATACGCGCCTTTATGGCGCCGATAACGGGGTGCTCACCGGATACCACCTCTTCAAAGTCGTTATGGACCAAAGAAGAGAGACGATGAAGAAAGCCCGCCGCGAGCGCCTCATATATGAACTTGATATTATTCATGGAATTGTCCGCTTTTGTCAATTCCCGCGGCGTGCCGGAGGAGCCGGAGCGTAGTGCCGCATCCAGGGCGCCATAGGCCCAGGCAGTGGATACAGAAAAGGCGGGGTGCACGACAAGGACAGAGTAGGAAGCGGCAAGAGAGAGAGGGCTCAGCACCTCGCCCCTCCCTTCCGCCACGGCAAGGGGGGCTTCTTCCAGGAAGAAGGGGACATCGGACCCCAGCCTGCCGCCCAGCTCCTTCAGTTCGCTCCGGCTCAGCCCGAGCCCCCACAGCGTGTTCAGCCCCAGAAGGGCGGAGGCTGCATCGCTGCTCCCCCCTCCCAGACCGGCACCGGCGGGGATCTCCTTCTTCAGGGTAATCCTCGCTCCTGCTTTCGTCCCGGTATGCTCCCGCAGCATTGCAGCGGCCCGGAAAACGAGATTGCGCTCGGGGGGAAGGTCCATAGCGGCATGGAGCTCAAGACGGCTCGACGCTTCGAAGGTGAGGGTATCGTAGAGCCCGATACGCTGCATCAGGGAAAGGATGGTATGGTAGCCGTCCTCCCTCCTGCCCAGGACATACAGGGACCAGTTGATCTTTGCCGGGGCGGTTACCGTAAGCATCGGCGCGGGCATGGGGCGGGCATGGGGGAATGCACGGCGGCGGACATCCTACCGGGCGACGTCCCTGTTTCCCAGGGACCAGTTGATTTTTGCCGGGGCGGTTACCGTAAGCATCGGCGCGGGCATGGGGGAACGCACGGCGGCGGACATCCTACCGGACGACGTCCCTGTTTCCCAGGTTCCTGATCTTCTCCTGCACCCTCGGCTCGATCCCCTCCTCTTTTTCATGATACTTCAGCGCTTCATGCCAGGCATCGAGGGCCTTGTCGTATCTGCCCATGGCAGCGTACACGTCTCCGATGTGCTCGTGCAGGACAGGGTCGTCCGCAACGTATTTCAGTGCTTTCTGAAGGCTGTTCAGGGCATCGTCCAGCCTGTTGAGCTTGAAATAGGCCCAGCCGAGGCTGTCGATGATATAGCCGCTGTCGGGTCTCAGCTCAAGCGCCCTGTTGATGAGCGTCAGGGCCTCGGCCAGGTGCATGCCCTTGTCGGCATAGCTGTACCCGAGGTAATTCAGCGCGTCCACATTCTTCGGATTGAGCTCGATGGCCCGCCTCAGCTCGGCAACCATATCGTCGAACTTCCCTTTCTTTTCAAAAAGAACCGCCATATTGAAATGGAGGTCGTCGCTGGTATCGAAGCGCTTCAATCCCTGCCTGAAAACCTCTTCGGCCTTCTGATACTCCTTCACCTGCAGATACGCCGCGCCGAGATAGACGTACACCTCGGGTTTGCCCTTCTCAAAGCTCAGCACCTCCTCGTAGATCTTCGCAGCGTCGGCATGGCGGTTCTGTTTTGAATAAATGTAGCCGAGATTATAGAAGGCGTTGAGGTTCTTGGGGTCGAGGGAGACGATCCTCTTCAGCTCTTCCACCGCGTCCTCGATTTTGCCCATTTCTTCCAGTGCCAGCACGAGGTAGTAGCGCGCCGTTATATCGTTGGGCTTGGCCTCCAGGAGCGCCTTGAATGTCGAGGCGGCCTTTTCGTACGCACGCTCCTGCAGGTAGAGGAGGCCCAGCCTTTGGCGCGTCTCGTAGTGGTCGGGCGCCTCTTCGAGGACGCTTTCCAGCTCACTGATCGCCTTGTCGTAAGACTTGCCCGCGATGAACATCTGCACCAGTCTTTCCCGGGCAAAAGCATTCACGGGATTGATTTCGAGGGCCTTCCGGTAGTACTCTTCGGCGGTCTTCACCTCTCCCCTCATTTCATAGCTGAGCCCAAGGTTGAGGTACGCAGCATCGAAGGTCGGACGGAGCTCGACAATTCTCCTGAACAGGGAATCCGCCTTTCCGTACTCCTTCCGTTCGAGGGAAATGGTGCCGGCGTAATAGAGGGCCATTACATTGTCAGGGTCTTTTTTCAAGACCTCTTCAAAAACTCCCAGGGCGCCCTGCGCATCTCCCTTCGCAGAGAAGAGCACCCCCATCAGCAGCCGTGCATCATTCCTGGAGGGATCGAGAAGAAGCACTTTCCTATAGACAGCGATGGCCTCGTCCGCCTTTTTCTGGGCGTTATAGAGCTCGCCGAGGAGCATGAGCCCGGGAATGTAGGAGGGGTTTTGCGCGGTCAGGCTCTCGAGACGCGACGCAGCCTCGGGTATCTTTCCCTGTTTGATGAGCATGGTGATCACCTGGGTCTTCAGGTGCAGGGATTCAGCATCGACGGTGAGGGCGTTGGAATAATGGGCCAGTGCGTCCCCCCACTTCTCGTTAAGCTCTGACTCGTATGCAAGGAGATATTCGAGATAGGCCTCCCCGGCACGGGGGAGCACTTCCTCCCGGCGCGGCTCACCGGCGGCGATTACCGGCTTGCGGGGTAAGGCACAGGACAGGGTGAAAAGCAGGAAAAGCGCGAAAACGATTCGTAGCCACATGCCTTTATTATCGCACACCGGGCTTTTAAAGATAAAGTAAAGGGGAGCCGGCGGAGTCCGGGGGAGGAGGACGCCCGCGCCCTCCTCCCCCCACAGGCCGGAAAGCGAAAGAGGCCTAGCAGGAGCCCTTGCACTTGCAGGTCGTCGCGGCTTTTCTGGACACCTTCCTGATTTTCATACCCGTACACCTCCCGTGGAGTTACCCGGGGGCTTCATGCTCCCGTTGATTCATTGTATCATATGTATCGTACGCGCAGCACCGGTACCTATCCACCTTCTCATTCCCCGTCCCGGACTGCCCTTCGCCCTCCCCCCCCGAGGCGGCGGAAGCCCGGAAACGGCACCCACCCCGGCAGAGTTCGATGAACCGGCACCCTTTTTTAGAGCATTCAAGCTCTGCCAGCGGGAGAGGCCGGATCCCCGCCCACCCGTTTCTCAATCCTTCGCGGATGCTGCCCGAGGGGGCATGCGCATAGAAGGCGCATTTCGCTACAGCCCCGTTCGCCAGCACCGCTGCGAGATGCAGGCCGCAGGCAAAGCCTTCCCCCCCTCCATGCATCCCCCCTCCGAAACCGTAAGCGAGGAAGCGCCCCGCCTTTTCCGGAGGGACCTGGAGAAGGGGGTTCTCCGCCATCCGCCCGGAGGGGCTTGGCACATCCACGGTCCAGTCTTTGATGCCCATTCTCCTGAACAGGAAGCTCATCTCCTCGAATTCGCCGAGGTTCTCCCGGTGGACCATGGTCGCTACGGAAACGTCCCAACCCGCCTGCAGTGCGCTCTCCACTCTGCCCAGGAGCGCCCGGTAGGAGCCTGCACCGCGGAGGGCGTCATGCCCCTGCTCCATCCCGTCGATGCTGAACTGTATTTCATCGACATTCAGGGTCTGCAGCACCCCGTCGTGCAGCAGCATTCCGTTGGTAAACAGCACTTTCCGGAAAGAGTAGGCAGGAAGCAGCCTGTTGACCGCGTCGAAATCGTGGTGCAGCAGCGGTTCTCCTCCCGTTATCAGCAGGCGGAGACCCTGCATTTCCTCGAACTCGTGCAGGACCGCCTCAATCTCATCTGTCGGGAGCTCCCGCCCCTCTGTCTCTCCGAGGTAGCAATGCCGGCACCGCAGGGTGCACCGTTCCGTTATCTGCAGCTCAAGGTAGCGCAGGGAGGGGGACCCCGCCGGCACCGGCAGAGGTCTTTTCACCGTTACGGCGTGCGTGCTCAGGATACCCTCCGCAAGGCAGTAATCGATGAAGTCCCGATGGCGGGGCGAAGACTCTCCGCACCCCTCCGGGGAGGAGCACTTCTCCAGAAACCGGAAGGCCTCCTCGTCCAGCTCGTAGAGCTCATCCCCTTTCCTGTCGTACACGGCATAGGTTTCGAGCCGCTTCAGGGAGAAAGCGGCGGCAAGATAGAGTCTCATCACTCCATTTTACTATATAATGAATAATGAATAAGGATATGGAAAATACGAAACTTTGCGGGCTCGGAAGACTGAGGGGACACCATCTCTTTTGCCTCCACTTCTACTCCGGAGAGGGGTACACCCCCGCCTTCGTCGAAAACCTGCAGCAGGTCCTCAGCGCCGTAGAGCGGGGCGGAGCCGAGGCGGTGATTGGCGCGGACGCCGTCTGCACTCAATGCCCCTCCCTTGAGGACGGCAGATGCTCCCATAGTGAGCAGGCCGATGCGGAGATCAGGGAAATGGACGCAAGGGCGATGGAACTGCTCCGCGTACGGCCGGGAGAAAGACTGGCATGGAGGGAGATAAGGGAGAGGATTCCGCCGGTGTTTCCTCTCTGGCATAAGGCATTCTGTATCGCGTGCGGCTGGAAATGGGCGTGCGAGAGGAGCGAACCATACCGCCTGCTGAGTGGCGCACTGCCGCGGCAGTGAGGGAAATGGCCGAGGGGGCGCACCCGCGCGGCGCCTTTCAGGAGCTGCGGGCATGCAGATCGCGGAGACGCGAATGGAGCAGCTCGGCGGTGGTGCTCTTGAAGCGCACCACTGCATCCACCAGAGAAAGAAGCTCCCTGACCGCATTGAGCATCGTGGCGATGACGATCACCTTCCGGCTCTCCCGCCCCTCGCTGAGCAGTGAGATAAGGGGGGGCGCGGCAGCCGCGACATCGTCGACGACAAGCACCCTCCCGGAGGGGGCGCTCATCTCCGAGAGGTCCCGCACCCTCAAAACGGTATCACTGTCCTTTTCAAAAAGGGAGGGCACTCCCTTTCCGGCCTCGCTATAATAGGCGACGGCGGCCTCTTCAGCGCTCACCTTCAGCGCGGTGGTGGTCTTGCCCGTACCCGGCCACCCCGTAAGGAGAAGAGTGCGGTGGGTCTTCAAGACGTTCCTCAGGATCTCTTCCTTTATCGCACACGCAATCAACGGGTCCATATTCTCCTCGGCGGAGTCTTCAGCGGGAAATGTCCGTGGAGACTCCGCGGGAAGGCGGGCCGGGGATGCAGGCAGGTTCCGGCGTGTGCAGAGCAAACTCCGAAGTGTGTATACACACCCTAATACCCCTGCTTCTGTCGTATCGCCACCACTGCCTGATCGCGGATGATCTTCAGGTAGTTGAAATGGCTGCCGGCGATCTTCCCGAAGCCCTCCCTGTCCCCCTCGATATAGAACAGGCCTATCGGCTTGCTGCTGATCGTAATGGGAAGGAGGACGACGAAAATACGGGGGGAAACACGGGCCCGGTACCATTCCGGAAGCAGCTTTTTCAACTCCGGATCGTCGATGTTCTTCATAACCAGGTCTTTCTGCTTCAGGACGGACACGCTGAACAGATCGTCCGACTGTCCGTAATCAACCCTGAACCATTTTCTGATTTCCTCGATCCCGCTGCCGAAGCCGAACCGTACGTTCATTGCGGAGGCCTTCGTATCCTTGATGAAAAACAGCACGCGCGACATGCCCGACAACTGCATGCCGCGGTACATGGTCTCCAGGGCGATCCTGATAATATCGTTCAGCGAGCAGCTGCTGAGAATGGAATTATTGATCTCCTGAATACCTTTGGTAAAGATGCTCTCCGGCGTAACTTCCTGTTGCGCTTCAAGAAGGGAGTCGATGGTCCCCAACGACTCGGCCAGGGCGTCCAACGCGGAGAGATCCCGCTCCGCCTTCCCTGTCTTCGTCTCTCCGTCAGCCCCCCGCAGAAGCTGCCTGCCGAACGAAACTTCCCCGAGATCGATATCGAAGAGGGAGGAATAGTCCGCCATGTCCTGCAGTGAGGAGGAGAGAATACCGGACAGCTTCCCCTGCAGCTCTCCGTAATGCTCCCTGAACGAGGCGGCGAGCTTCCCGATCTTTTCCTCCTGTTCGGCCGGGCCGGGGGAAGAGGAGAGAATGCCGGTGATCTCGTTGGAAAAAGTGGCGATACTGTTCAGCCGGTCCAGTTCTCCCGGGTTCCCGGTGATTTCCCTTTCCCGCATCCGGTGCATACTCTGTACGATCCGGGAGGGGAAGTTCCATCCCTTTGCGATGGTCATCCCGAACTCCTCGTACGGCGCCCCCAGGACGGAGAAAGCCGCCAGTTCTTCCGACACCTCCCTCTCCCTGCTGAAGGCTTTTATTTCATGGATCTTCTCGGGCCACGCAAAAGCGACCATCATCTTGCCGAAGGTATGGAAAAGGGCGCAGAGGAACGCCTCCTCCCTGTCGACGAACCCCGTCTCCTGCGCTATTTTCTGCGCCAGGATCCCGCTGTAGAAAGACTTCATGAGCGTCTCGACAAGCTCTTCATTCGGGCTGTTCTTCTGCAGCTGGTCGAAGAGCATGAGGGTAAGGGAGATATTCTTTATACTCTCGAACCCGAGGAGGATGATCGCACGGGAGATGGTGGTCACCTCACCGAATTGCGAAAAGCTCACGCTGTTCACCAGCTTGAGCACCTTCGAAGTCAGCGCGTGGTCCTTCAGCACGAGATTGGCGAATTCGGAAACGGAAGCGTCCTCCGACTCCTTGAACTTACCGATCAGACCGACGGTATTGGCCATGGCAGGAAAATCGTTATTCCTGAGGAGGCGGTTCAACACCACCTCTCTGGTGCTCTGTCCGTTCTGCTGCATCGTGTACCTCATAGCCCCCGCAAAATTGCCGCTATTGTACCAGAAACCCCGAATTTTTTGCTTTTGCGGGCCCCCTGAGTGCAAAAAGGCCTCTCCGTAGTGCTCCGAAAGAGCAGGAGAGCCATTTCCCGCGGAATTTCAAATCATTCGGCGGTCTGTAGTATAATTTAGGGTGTGTAGCAGGCTGTCTTCGCAGCGCGACCGGGCGAAAGGCGCTTTCAGCCTTCCCACGGCCCATGCCCCCAAGCGCACAGCATGAAACAAGACAAGAGGTGAAAACGTGTCGGAACCGACGCCCTTGATGAAGCAGTACTTCAGCATAAAAGAGAAGTACCACGACACCATCGTGCTCTTCAGGCTGGGCGATTTTTACGAGATGTTCGGCGAGGACGCAAAAATCGCTTCCCGCACGCTCCAGATCGCCCTCACCACGAGGGACAAGGGGAAGGACGATCCCACCCCGATGTGCGGGGTCCCCTATTTTTCCGTCGACGCGTATGTCTCCAAACTCATCAAGGCAGGACTCAAGGTCGCCCTCTGCGAACAGGTGGAAGACCCGAAGCTCGCAAAGGGCATCGTCCAGAGGGAAGTGGTGCGGGTAATCACCCCCGGCACCCACACGCCGGACCAGCCCAAGGAGAATGCGTATATCATGAGCATTTTCCCCTATCAGAACCGGTGCGGCATCGCGGTCGCCGATCTCTCCACCGGAGAGTTCACCCTCTACGAAACGGACAAGCCGGTGGAGGACGAGATCGGGAGGTGCGAGCCCCGGGAGATCCTCTGCCCGGCAAGCATGCAGGACAATCTCCATTACCGGGAAATCCTCAAGGGGTCCTTCGTTTCACCCTACGACGACTGGTATTTCGACCATACGGAAGCCTACAAGACCCTGCTTCGCTATTTCAGGGTCTCCTCACTCGACGGGTACGGGTGCGGAGGCATGGATGCGGCGGTTGCAGCGGCCGGAGCGCTCATCTCCTACCTGGAGGAAACGCAAAAGATTCTGCCTTTCAAAAAGATTTCGGTTTTGAACCCCTCCTCCTGCATGTTCCTCGACGCCGTGACCAAGAGGAACCTTGAGCTGCTCCATAATCTCAGGGACGGCTCCGTGGAGGGGACCCTCCTCTGGGTGCTCGACGAGACGCTCACTCCCATGGGAGGGCGCTTCCTGCGCAGCGCCCTTACCAAGCCCCTTGTCACCGTGGAGGAAATCAGGAAAAGGCAGGAGGCGGTCGGCGCCGTCATCGAAGATTACGAGCTGACGGAGGAGCTGAGGACCTCTCTCCGGAAGATCCAGGACCTCGACAGGCTCACGGCGCGGGTAATCGCAAAGACGGCGGGACCCCGCGACTGTGTCGCCCTGAAAAGCTCCATCGATCATCTGCCCTCCATCAGGAAATGCCTTCTGTCCTCCGCGGATGCCTACATCAGGGAGATCGGGAAGGGGATCTCCGATTTCGCGGAACTCGGGGACCTCGTCGCCTTCGGCATCGCGGAGAACCCTCCGGCGAACCCGCGCGAAGGCGGGCTCATCCGCAAGGGATACAACAGGGAGGTCGACGAGCTCAGGGACATTTCGACGAGCGGCAAGGACTTCATCGCCCGCCTCGAGGCCGAGGAGAGACAGAGGACAGGCATCTCCTCCCTGAAAGTGGGGTTTAACAAGGTATTCGGCTACTATATCGAGATCACCAAGGCGAACCTCTCTCTCGTCCCCCCCGATTACCTCAGGAAGCAAACGCTTGCAAACGGCGAGAGGTTCATCACCCCCGATCTGAAGGAGTACGAGGCAAAGGTCCTCGGGGCGGAAGACAGGCTCAGGGAGCTCGAATACGAACTGTTCCAGGGTGTCCTCGAAAAGATGGTGAAGTTCGCCCCCCCGCTCCTGAACACCTCGTTGCAGATCGCCGCAATCGATTTCCTGCTCTCGCTCGCCACCGTCGCAAAACGGTACGACTATGTGCGCCCTGTCGTCACCGGGGACGACGTCATCGAAATACGGGACGGCAGGCATCCCGTGGTCGAAAGGCTCATCACCACGCATGCCGTCGCCTCCATGGACGAGAGGTTCATTCCCAACAGCGCCCATCTGGATTGCGGGGACAACAGACTGCTGATGATCACCGGCCCCAATATGGCGGGCAAATCCACGTACATGCGGCAGATCGCCCTGATCGTACTGATGGCGCAGATCGGCTCTTTCGTCCCGGCAGCCGCCGCGACCATCGGGATCGTGGACCGGATTTTCACCCGCATCGGCGCAGCGGATTTCATCACCCGCGGCCACAGCACCTTCATGGTCGAAATGATCGAGACCGCCACCATCCTGAACAATGCGACGCGCAGGGGGCTGATCCTGCTCGACGAGGTGGGCAGGGGGACGAGCACCTTCGACGGGATCAGCATCGCGTGGGCGGTCGCCGAGTTCCTTGCGAACACGGTGCAGGCGCGCACTCTTTTTGCCACCCACTACAATGAGCTGACGGACCTCGCCGTCGCCCTGGAGGGAGTCAGGAATTATAATGTGGTGGTGAAGGAGTGGGGAGACGAGGTCATCTTTCTGAGGAAGATCGAACGAGGGCCGGCGGATAAAAGCTACGGCATCCAGGTCGCACGCCTGGCCGGCCTCCCCGAGACGGTCATCGAGAGGGCGAAAGTCGTGCTGGACAAGCTCGAAAGGAAGGAAGTGCAGTCCCTGTCCCCCCGCGTCGCGCAGCTGGACCTCTTCTCCGGCACCGACGCCTTTGCCGCGGAGCTGCTGAACATCGACATGGAATCCCTCACTCCGCAGAAGGCGCTGCGAAAGATTGCCGAATTGCGGGCAAAGGCGGAAGGCCGCTCCTGATGGAACAAGAAAAGAGGATACTGATTGTCGGCCTCACGGGGAATTTCGGGATGGGGAAGAGCACGGTGGCCCGCATGTTCAGGGAGCTGGGAGCTGCGACCATCGACACGGACGCTATCGTGCGGGAGCTCTTCTCCGACCCTGCCGTCCTCTATGAGCTAAAAAAGGCCTTCGGCGAGGAGATTACGGAAGGAGGGGTCCTCGACAAGGGGGCGCTCGCCGCCCTTGTGTTCGAGCATCCCCCGCTCAGGATCAGCCTCGAAAATATCCTGCATCCCCGTGTTTTCGCCCGGGTCGAAGAGGAAGTCGGATCGTTGGCCGCCGGCGGCGCACGCGTGGTGATCGTGGAGGCCCCGGTGCTCTTCGAGCGCGGATACCAGAACAGGTTCGACAGGATCGTAACGGTGTTCACGTCCGAAGAGACCGCCGTACGGCGCCTCACCGCGAAGGGCATATCCGAGGAGGAGGCGCGGAGGCGGCTGCAAAGCCAGTTTCCCATCGGCATGAAACGGGAGAAGTCCGACTATACGATCGACAACAGCCGCACTCCGGGCGATACCCGAAAACAGGTGGAGTATGTCTTTGGGGAATTAGCGGCCCAGGCGGACAGCAAAGGAGCGCGGGAGAGGAGCGCCCCGCCGGGAAGGGACAATGGAGATCATTGAACGGCTCACCTCGAAGCTGCACTACCCGAATCCCGTAGTCACCATCGGGAATTTCGACGGGGTCCACCGGGGGCATCAGAAGGTGTTCCGCAGGGTTGCGGAAAAGGCCGCGGAGATCAACGGCACCCCCATCGCCGTCACCTTCTCTCCGCATCCGGTGAGGGTCCTTGCCCCGGAGAGGGGATTGAAGATGATCACCACCCAGGAAGAGAAGCGGGAGCTGATCGCCCGGATGGGAATCGAGGTCCTCATCTGCATCACTTTCGACAAGAGCTTTTCGCACCTGACGCCCGACGACTTCATCAGGGAGGTCCTCGTGGAAAAGATCGGAGCGCACTGGGTGATCGTGGGGCACAGCTACTCTTTCGGCAAGGGGAAGAAGGGGACCACCGCCATGCTCCGGGCCCGCGGGAAAAAGTACGGGTTCAAAGTGAGCGTCGTGCGCTATGCGCAGGTGAACGGGGAGAAAGTGAGCAGCAGCAGGGTGCGGAGCGCCCTCCTGCGGGGGCGCGTCTGCGAGGCGGCATGCATGCTGGGGAGGGCGTACCACATCGAAGGGGACGTGGTGAAAGGCGCAGGCAGGGGCGGTCCGCTGCTCCGTACTCCCACCGCGAACCTGAGCACCGCCCACGAGCTTATCCCGCGGGAGGGGGTCTATGCGGTGCGGGCATCCCTGAAGGAGGGCCCGCACCGCCGCTCCGCCTCCGCCGCCTCACGGCATGCGCCGCCCCGTGTCGAGGTCTTCGACGGCGTCGCCAACATCGGGAAGAACCCGACCTTCCCCGATGGAGTAATGAGCTACGAGGTGCATCTCTTCGACTTCAACAGGGGCATCGTGGGGGAGACGCTGCGTCTGCACTTTGTCGACAGAATACGCGACGAGAAGAAATTTTCAGGCGTTCCGGAGCTTCAGGAGCATATCAGGCGGGACATCGAGGCAGCCAGGGCCGTGCTGGAACGGAAAAAAGTTCCGCTTTTTCTGTGACGTACGATTCCCTCTGCCGGGTGCATACACTTTATCCTTAGTTTTCAACAGTCCGGATACCGGCCGCCAATTTTCGTTTGACTTCATGTTTCCGATTTTTTTATGCTAACGGACAACCGGCTCTTTATGAAACTCTTTCCCAAAGAAATAGATTTTTTCGAGCTCTTCGATAGAGTTGCCTCGAACGTTACCCGCGGCGCAACCCTCCTTGTATCCCTGATGGAAAGCGGAGGCGAGGGAATGGAGGCGCTTGCCAAGGAAATCTACGAGGTGGAGCAGGAAGGCGACATGCTGACCCACGACATCATGAAGAAGCTCAACAAGACCTTCATTACCCCCATCGACCGGGAGGACCTCTATGCGCTTGCATCGCGGCTGGACGATGTCATCGACCTCATCTGGAGCGCAGTGGACAGGATGACCGTCTTCAGGATCCGGAAGGCGACGCCGGAAGCGGTCTCGATGTCGAAGGACCTCCTCCTGACCACCGAGGTCATCAACAAGACCATACGGAAGCTTAAGGAAAAGAACTACCCGCACGTCCAGGAGCTCTGCATCGAGATCAACCGGCTCGAGAACCGGATCGACAGGGACTTCAGGGATGCGCTGGGCAAGCTGTTCGACGAGACGAACGACCCTATTTTCATCATCAAATGGAAGGAGATCTACGAGATCCTCGAAGACGCCTCGGACCGCTGCGAGGACGTAGCCAATATCATCGAAGCCATCGTTCTCAAACATGCATGATTCCTACTTCCTTCTCCTAGGCGTCATCGTCCTCGCCGTCGTCTTCGATTTCATAAACGGCTTCCACGATACCGCCAACGCCATCGCCACCTCCGTCTCCACCCGCGTCCTCTCCCCGCGTGCAGCGGTGATAATGGCCGCCGGCCTCAACCTGGCGGGAGCCCTGTCGGGCACGGCGGTGGCGAAAACAGTGGGGGCGGGCATCGTGGAATCTGCCGGCATCACCCAGCTTACCGTCATTTCAGCCCTCCTCTCCGCCATAATCTGGGACCTCATCACCTGGTATCTGGGACTCCCCACCTCCTCCAGCCACGCCATCCTCTCCAGCATTGTGGGAGCCGCCATTGCAACCTCGGGCGTGTCGGTCATCATCAAGACGGGCGTATACAAAGTATTCCTGGGCCTTATCCTCTCCCCTATCCTCGCCTTTGTCCTCGGCTACTTCCTGATGCAGTTTCTCATCATGCTCTTCCGGAACACTGCTCCCGCAACAGTCAACAGCATTTTCAACAGGATGCAGGTGATCTCCGCAGCATACATGGCCTTCAGCCACGGCAGCAACGATGCCCAGAAGACGATGGGAATCATCTCCATGGCCCTTGTAAGCTACTACAAACTGAACAGCTTTACCGTTCCGCTCTGGGTCATCGTCATCTGCGCCGTGGCAATGGCGATGGGCACCGCCTTCGGAGGCTGGAGAATCATCAAGACCCTCGGCGCCCGCCTCGTGAGCCTGAAGCCCATCCATGGCTTCGCCGCCGAAACAGCGTCGGCCTCCCTCATAGAAATCGCCTCCCGGATCGGCCTCCCCCTTTCGACGACCCACGTCATCTCTTCCACCATCATGGGAGTGGGGGCATCGAAAAGATTTTCCGCAGTACGGTGGGGTGTGGGGGGCAATATCGTCATGGCGTGGGTGCTGACAATCCCCGCGTGCGTCGGGCTCGCCTGGGGCATCTGCTCGGTGGGCCAGTATCTGGTCTGACCGTCCGCACCTTCCAAAGCCGTTCCTCTAACGGGGGCCTTTCGGTCCTTATGGTGGTTGAATTCGGAGAAAGCCTTGTCCTGCCCTTCCGATCAGGGTCTGCGAGCCCCTACCCTAGCTCAGAGACCGCATATCCTCTTCCTCGGTATCGGCGCCCTCGACCCAGTAGCGGGGTCTGCCGTAATGGTCGTAGATCTCGAGCTCGAACTCCCTGGTGATGGGGAGCGCAGGATCGTACACCGGACTGCTCGCCACCCTCTCCCTGTCGAGATTGACATAGATCCTCTCTTCGCTCCGCACCGCCTTCTGTATCCATTCGGTGGAGATCAGCACACTTTTGGGGCTCTCGACCTCGGGGTTCGGATCGTCCAGCGCGACGACGAGATAATGGATGATCCAGTCGTCCTCATCCATGATGAAGTCCTCGATATGCCCCACGTCGCCGTCGAGGGCCTCGATACGAAACTCGATCATCTCCTGCGAGCCGAAAAGATGCGGGTCTGCAGCCTGCTCCTCGTCGGGGCTCTGCTGCGACTCCACCTGCGCGGGAGGGGGAGATACGTTATAGTACTCCGCCTCAAGCCAGTAGGGGAGCCACCCGTAATACACGTACAGGTCTATCTGGTGGCGCCGGGTGACGGGGGCGTCGAGGCCGATCGCAGGGGTAGCCTTCAGCTCAGCCCTGGTGAACGGAACGGCGAGCTTCGGCACCTCCCAATCGGAGCTCTTCAATGCCAAAGGGGAGAGAAGGAGTTTCCTCCCCGGCAGCCATCCGTCCGCATTGACGGCGATATACCGGATCGCCCAGACGTCGTCGTCAAAGTAGAACTCCCTGACCGTGCCGGCATCGCCCTCTCCGGATACGACGGGGGAGTCCGCAAGGGAGCCGATGTTCCGCAACCGGAGCGCCTCGTCTTCGCGCGGCATTCCCGAATCTGCCATGGTAGTCCTCCTTTCAGCGCATAGCGTTCGCAGCGGAAACAACAGGTGCTTTTCGGTGGAGTGTCCGGGGGCGCGGGGAAAAAAACCGGGGAAGCGAAAGAGAGGGAGGCCTTCTGCAGGATTACGTAGTGGTTGTTATTAAAATGCTATACCGTATGGAGAAGCGTGTCAAGAAGCCGGGGCTCAATAGACAGGGCAAACGCATCAAAAAACAATGCACGAGAAAACAACAAGATTGCTTCAGGGTACAACCCTTCGCAATGACAGTCATTGCGAGCGGAGCGAAGCAATCCCAAGGGGATACACACCGACCACCTGTTTTTGATGCGTTTGCCCTGGCTCAATAGCGGCGGCTCAATAGAGGAGGTACTTCTCGCGGAGCTTCCTGAACCGATCGAGCCCTCCCTGCCACTGCTGCACGATGGAGGAAGGGTCCTCCCCCTCCCGTATGGCCTGCACTACCCGTCTGGACCCGATGAGGCCCGCTATCTTTTCGAGTTGGAACTCCCGCGGGTAGAGGAGGTACAGCGCTTTTGCTATCTCTACCCCGAGGAGCGCCGCATCGAGGGTCTGCCTGTCTTCGAGGAGTATTCTCACCCCGTGGCAGATCCTGTCCTTGTAAGGGGCGCCCCCCGGGGTGAAATCAGCGGGGACGAAGCGCACACCGGGAACGGCCCTGCCGTTCAGGTATGCGGCGAGCCTTTCCGCATCGATCCAGGGCGCGCCGAAGAGCTCGAAAGGGGAGTCGGTCCCCCGTCCCACGCTTACGTTGGTCCCCTCCACCACGGCCACTCCCGGATAGAGGACGGCCTCGGTCAGACTGCGCAGGTTCGGGGAGGGGTTCACCCACGGGAGCCCCGTTTCATCGAACCATAGGGCGCGGTCGTACCCCTCCATCCTGATAACGCGCACTGCCGCGCCGATTTTATTTTCCGCGTTGAACAGCTCCGCAAGCTCGCCTACCGTCATCCCGTGGCGCAAGGGGAGCGGAAAGTAGCCGGTAAAGGACTTCCACTCCCCGTCCATCACCGGCCCCTGCACCGACGCGGCGGTGAGGGGATTGGGGCGATCGAGCACATAGAAGGGGATCCCCTTCTGCACAGCCGCTTCCATCGCATACGCCATGGTAGTAATATAGGTGTAGAAGCGGACCCCCGCATCCTGGATGTCGAACACCAGCGCATCGAGCCCGTCGAGCATCTTTCCGGCGGGTCTCCTTGCCTCCCCGTAAAGGCTGTGCACCGGGAGCCCCGTCACCGGTTCTCTCATGGAAGCGACCCTCTCGTCCGCGGTGCCGTACAGCCCGTGCTCCGGGCTGAAAAGGGCTGCCAATTGTACACCGGGAGCGTTGTAGAGCAGGTCCAGGGTGCGCCTCCCCCTCGCATCGAGCCCGGTATGGTTGGTGATAAGCCCCACACGCAGGCCCCTCAGCGGGGCAAAATCCCGGGCGCTGAGCACATCAATACCGGTCAGCACCCTTTCACCGCGCCTGCTCTGCAGCCGATACTCCCCTGCCCTTTCGTACCACCGGGTCAGGGAGGGCCGCGCTTCGAGGACCTGTTCCTGCGTGAGCGGCCCCAGGATGTCGGAGACTGCCTTCTTTACCGCAGCTCTCAGCTCTTTCACATCGCCCCTCTCATCGGGATGGACGCGGTTGGTCAGGAGGACGATATAGGTTCCGGTCACCGGGTCTATCCAGAGGGCGGTGCCTGTATAGCCAAGATGCCCGAAGGACCCGACCGGGAGAAGCTCCTCCCGGTTGGAGGCGAAGGGGGCATCCATATCCCACCCGAGCCCCCGAAGCCGCTTCTTTCCCTGCGGGGACTGCGGCGTGGTCATCTCCTCCACCGTGCGCCGCTCCAGTATCCGCACGCCGCCCAGGGAGCCCCCGTTCAGGAGCATCCGGGCGAAGAGGGACAGATCGTCCGCCGTGGTAAAGAGACCCGCATGCCCCGCGAGGCCTCCCATGGCAAAACAGGTCGGATCGTGCACCTCTCCGCACAGAAAGCGGCCGTTGTAGTACCGGGTGGGAGCGATACGGCGGCGCAGGGATGCCGGGGGCCTGAAGCGGGTATCCCGCATGCCGAGAGGCTTGAAGATGAAGCGCGCGCAGTACGCATCGAGGGGCATGCCGGAGACCCTCCGCACCAGTTCGCCCAGCACGATGAAGTTGATATCGCTGTAGAGGAAGTCAGAGCCCGGCGGGAAAACGGGCCTCTCCGCCGTGATTTTCTTCAGGGCTGTCCCGTAACCGGACCACCGGGGCTGCAGGCTGAGATCGGGCCGCAGCCCTGAATAGTGCGTGAGGAGATGGCGGACAGTGATCTCTCCCTTGCCGTTGGCTTTGAAGGCGGGCCAGTACCGGGCGGCAGGGGCATCGAGGCGTATCTTTCCCCGCTCGACCAGGCGCATCACCGCGGTGGTAGTGGCGACCGCCTTGGTGAGGGAAGCGGCGTCGAAGAGAGTGTCCCCGGTCATGGGGATCTTCCTTCAGCTCCACTGCACGGAGGCCGAGCGCCCCCGGTAGAGCACCTCCCCCTGGCCGACGAGGAGGACGACCCCGGGGTCTTTCCTTCGCGGACCGCCTTCAGCGATGCCGGCAAGGGGCGCCCACTGCTCCGCAGCAGGGGCGGGAGAGGGCTCCGCGAAACCCTCAGCCGGTGCAGGCGGAGGGCACACCAGGCCTGCCAGGACAAGGAGCGCCGCAAGAAAAAGTGAGGGGGTCCGCTCCCTTCCCCGGAATCTGCTCTCTCTATCCGGAAGAGCCATTCTGCTTCGCGCTCGTGCTTCCGGAAAGCGTCCGCCTTTTCAGTCCGTCCGCCATATAGGCGTTCCGCGGGTTCCAGAGCATCCAGCCTCCGGAGCCGAACTCTTCGGCAGCCTTTATCTGGGTACGGATTTCCGGACCGTAAAAGTACCGCCTGTCGAATGCATAGTCCCTGAAAGCCTGCAGCCAGGGCCTGAAACGGACAGTCGGGATATTCGTCCGCTCCTGGGCCCGCTTCAGGGAGAGGGAAACAATGTGGTACGGGTGGGCCACAGGATTCCGGTATCCCGGTATCCCGAACTGGAAGCCGGAGGGATACAGCATCAGGGAGACATAGTCCACGCAGGGCACGATCCTGTCGAGCCTCTGCCCGATCTGCGTGTCATCGAGGTTCCACGGGACATACCCGAAAATATCGGCCGCCAGAAAGACATTGTACGGCGTCAGTCTCTTCCTCGCTTCCGTGAGGAACCCCGAAATGGCATTCACCCTGTTCTCTTCGGTGTTCGCCACGGCGAATTTCAGCCCGCGCCTGTCCGGGAAGCGGACATAGTCGAACTGGATCTCGTCGAACCCGTTCTGGGCGGCTTCCATCGCAATCTGGATGTTGTAGT
Source organism: Thermodesulfovibrionales bacterium (assembly GCA_046350935.1). Taxonomy (GTDB): domain Bacteria; phylum Nitrospirota; class Thermodesulfovibrionia; order Thermodesulfovibrionales; family Dissulfurispiraceae; genus Nitrobium. Next base: position 117,803 of record JAXLZK010000003.1, on the reverse strand, counting down.
CCCACACTTCCTTCCGGGAGGGGTCCACCCAGATGAGGTTCTCCCTGTCGCGCCATATCTTCCCCTCCTGCGTCCGTATCGCGAGCTCGGGCCGCGCCGCGCCGAGGACATCGTCCTTGAACACGACGATCCGCGCGATCGTGTAGATCCCCCTCTCTTTCAGGGACTGGATAAGGCCCCGTACGTCCTTGACAATCACCTGTTTTTGGGCGCCGACCTGCGCCACGAGGGGAACGGAGCTCTTATAGGTAAGCACTCCCCTGTCTCCCTTTACATCGATGACGAGGGCGTTGAGCTCGGTCTCACCGATGAGCTTCAGCGCGTTCCCCCGCAGCCCGCGATCGCCGATCCCGAAGTAGGTAAGGTAGAGCGCCTTCGGAGAGAAGGGCTGCAGACGCACTTCGAAAGGAGCCCTGCCCGCGGATGCGGGGACCGGCATTTCCGCCCTCTGGTACCCGGGCGCCCTCACCCCGATCCTGCCCGCCGCCGCCCGCAGGGTGAACAGCCCCGCAGCGTCCGACTGCACCACCTCGCTCCCCACGGTAATCAGTGCGCCCCTGACCGGCTTTTTCGTAAGATGATCCACTATCCTCCCTGTCACCGCATCGTTTGCACCGACGACCGCCGGCAGTACAAACAGCACGAAAAGAACTGCCGCCGCAACTCTCGAAAAACCCGCGCTTCTCCTGCTCATCCTCTCTTGCCGCCTCCTGAAAAATGAATAATGCCTCTCTTCCCGCCGCGGGGTTCCGTGCTACCGGGCGCCGCCTTTCAGTATCCTCTCGAAGGCCTTTCCCCTGTCCGCGCTGCTCAACAGATAGCGCGGCAGTTTCATGGCCCTATCGGAGCCGCCTGCATGGTGCGCCTCAATGGTAAAGGTGGCTGCATAGCCTGCAGCGGCCGCTTTTGCCAGAAGATGGTCGTCGTAGATGCCGAAAGGCCATGCAAGCATATCGACGGAAACGCCCAGCTCCCTTTCGAGTTTCTCCTTCGACTTTCCCAACTGCATCTCCACCGATTTTTCGTATTCGCCGGGAGACATCTTTCTTTTATCCTGCTTGAAGTTCGGGTGCCAGTAGGTATGCCCCTGGAAGTCGAAAAACCCCGTCTTTTTCAGCTCCCGTATCTGGTCCCAGGTCATCGCATACGAAGCGTGCGAAATGCAGGAAGGATACAGGAAGAGCGTCACGGGAACGCGGTATTTCCTGACCAGCGGGAGCATGTCGGTATAGACCGTCCTGTGCCCGTCGTCAGCCGCGATCACCACCGATTTCGGCGCCGGAGACGGCCCCTTGCCGAGATAGTAGTTCACCAGGTGTCGGAGGGGTATGACAGTGTATCCGTTCTCCCGAAGGTATCTCAGATGGGATTCGAAGACGGAGGTGGGTACGGTCATGCTGTCGGCGACGGTGGGGCCGAAGCGGTGATAGAGGAGAATGGGGACGCGCACCTGCTGCGGACTCTCTTGTCCGCCTCTTTCTCCCCGGGCAGCCGGGGTCCCTGCAAGAAGGAGGATAACAACTGCGAACGACAGGAAAACTCTTTTTCTCATGCTCTCAACGGTTGCTCCTGTTCACAAAAGCCGGACCCCTCAAAAAAGCGCCTTAGTTTACCTCCCGCCTCTGCGGCTTTTATGTGATCGAAATCACCGAGAAAGCCGTCGGAAACTGCTGCAGGAAAGAGGGAGATCCTTCGGACGCATCTTGTTGTTTTATAAATTTAAATATGGTACGCCCTCCGGCGGAGATGCCGAAGAAAAGCGACCTCTCAGGAGATGAACCGCAGAACCTCCAGAAGCTTTACGCACTCCTCGGCAGGCAGCGGCTTGCTGAAGAAATACCCCTGGAGCTCGTCACAGGCGAGGGAGCGGAGAAAGTCCACCTGCTCAAGTGTTTCGACCCCTTCCGCGATCACCTTCAGCCCGAGGTTGTGGGCCATTTCGATCACCGTCTTCACGATCATCGCATCGTTGCAGTCCGCGGTGATATTGCGCACGAAGGTCTGATCCACCTTCAGCTTGTTGATGGGGAGCCGCTTCAGGTAGTTCAGGGAGGAATACCCTGTGCCGAAATCGTCGATCGAGACATGGACGCCCCTCTCCCTGAACTTCCGGAGGATGCCGATGACGGCCTCGATATTGTGCATGACGATGCTCTCCGTCAGCTCCAGCTCCAGACATACCGCATCCAGCTTCGTCTCGCGCAGGGTCCCGTCGATAAGGTCCAGCAGGTTGGACTGTTTGAAATGCTTCATCGAGATGTTGACGGCCATGGTGAGCGAGGGGAACCCCTTTTTCTGCCACTCTCTGTTCTGCGCGCAGGCGGTCCGGATGACCCATTCGCTGATGGGGATGATCAGCCCGGTCTCCTCGGCCACCGGGATGAACCGCATGGGAGGCACCATACCCCGTACAGGATGCTGCCAGCGGATCAGCGCCTCGACCCCGATGATCTGCCCCGACTTGATACAGATCTGCGGCTGATAGTAAAGAACGAACTCGTTGTTTTCCAGCGCCTTCCTCAGTTCGCTCTCGAGGGCAAGGCGCTCCACCGTCACGGTGTTCATGCGGGCGTTGTAGAACTGATAGTTGTTCTTGTCCAGGGACTTCGCGTGGTACATGGCGGTATCGGCGTTCTTGACCAGGGAGTCCCCGTCTTCGCCGTCGAGGCGGTACAGGGCGATCCCGATGCTCACGGTGATATAGAGATCGTACTGACCGATAAGGAAAGGCCGGGAAACCTGCCCGATGATTTTCTGCGCCACCACGGCGGCCCCCCCGTTCTTTTCGAGTTCAGGCAGGATAATGGTGAATTCGTCCCCGCCGAGGCGGGAGACGACGTCGCTGGCGCGCAGACAGCTCCGTATCCTTTCCGCAGCCTCCTTCAGGAGGAGGTCGCCGACATCGTGCCCCAGCGAGTCGTTTATCTTTTTGAAATTATCCAGATCGAGGAAGAGCACCGCCATGGCGTGGCTGTAGCGCCTGCAGCGCACCACCTCCTGTTGGAGCCTGTTCGTAAAATACATCCTGTTGGGCAGCCCGGTGAGAGGATCGTGGTGGGCAAGGTGATTGAGCTGGTATTCGTTCTCCAGGAGCCTCTCTTCGAGGAGCTTATTGTCGGTAATGTCCCAGCCCACCGCCTGGATTTCGGCCGTCTCTCCGGCGGCATCGTAGAGGACCTTGGCGCTCCAGCGCAGCCACCGCACCTCGATATCCCCTTTGCCGGGAATAAGAAAGCGATGCTCGTACTGCATGGAGGGAGTGACCTTCCCGAGCTGGGAGAGGTGATATTCAATGTTCCGGAGGTCTTCTTCGGGAGCGAAAGGAAGGAAGGGTTTCCCCACAAGCTCCTCTTTCGCCTTTTTGAAGTACGCACTGAAAGAGTCGTTCACGTAGGTCAGGGTGCCGTCGGGGAGGAAGCGGCAGATGAGCTCGTTCTGGTTCTCGACGATGGAGCAGTAGCATTCCCCGTTTTTCCGGGCGTCCTCTTCGTCGCTCTTCCAGTCCGTAATGTCGATGTGGAGGACGATCGCCCCTCCCGGGACTGCCCGCAGGGGAATGGAGTAGAGAAGAAACCAGCAGACGGTCCTTGAAGGCGCAGCCCCCGGTGCGGCGTAGGGATACCCTGCGATGACCCTCCTCTTCTCTCCGTTCAGCAGAGCGCCGATCTCCCGGAGGGGGGCCTCCGCATCCAGGGCCCTCTTTTCAAAAGCCTTTTCCCATACCGCTTCGTACCGCATTCCCGGAGCCGCCCTGAAGAGGGTCATCAGACTTTCGCTCATGACGACAATCTCTCCCGCCCTGTTTACCACCGTACATTCCGTTGCGGAACAGAAGTCGTGGAGCGCGCGTTCTTCCGCGTTATTCTCATCCCCGGTCTCTTTCCCGGCAAGGGACAACAGCGCGCCTTCGAACCGTTCGACGGATTCGATCTGTCTGCACATCTCCGCAAACTCAGCCATGATCTCCAGCCCTTTTCTCTTGTCGGTCCTGTCCATAGGCAACCCCTGAAAAGCGATTCTCCTTCAAAGCCTTAAAGCTCAAAACGATGCAGATGAAGCGATACAAGAGGATTATACTCTTTTACAAAGGAATTTTCCCGCTGCGCCGGGGAACAGGGGGCGCGCAAACAGAAACGGATACCCTGCCTGCCTCATACTTTCAGCGGATCGACATCGATGCTGACCCGCACGCCCCTGACCCCTTCACCCCTCTGCGCCATTTCCTCCGCCGCCTCGTGCAGCGCCTTTCTCTCCTTTCCCTTCAGGAGGAGATGAAAGCAGCGCCCCCGGGCTTTCGAAGGGCAGGGGACCTCTGCCGGACCCAACACCTCGATTCCCTTTGCACTGCCCGCGGCGGACATCTCCCCCAGCAGGGTCTCCGCCTCCCGGCCCTCTTCAGCTGCGACAGTGATCAGAATCATCCTCGCGAAGGGGGGATATCCGAGGGCCTGCCGCTGCGCCAGCTCAAAATCGTAAAAGCCGTCGAAATCGCAGCTCCTTATCAGCCGCATGACCTTGGACTTCGGCGCAGAGGACTGCAGATACACGACGCCCCCGGGCTTCACCATCCGCGCAACCTGCATGACCTCCTGAAAGGCCCTTTCGTACGCCCTGAAGTCCGGCTGCGAGAGGATCAGGTCCATGTCGAGAAGCGCCGCTGCGCCGAAAGCCGCCTCCCGAGCGCAGGAATGTCCGAGACGCTTCGCATAGGCGGTCCCGACGATGAGAGGCATGGTATCGATATCGAGGGCCAGGGCCTCAGGAGAGACAGGCGCGGCTTTCACCCGTCCCTTCCTGTGCGCGCCCCTCTTTGCCTCCTGCTTTCCCTCCAGCACCAGCGCGCTCACGGAGAGCAGGGTTTCGAGCTCTTCACGTATCCTCTCCGTGCCCGCGCCGAACGGCGTCAGCCCCGCCCCGCCGCATGTGGGGCAGACATCCGGCACGGACCCGGCGTCCCCGCAGAAACGGCACTGCACGGTCCCCGTTCCCTTCCGGAAAACAAGGGAGACAGGGCATTTCGCGCAGTGCAGAACGCCTCCGCACTCGCTGCAGCGTATCAGTGAATATCCCTTCCTGTTCACCAGAAAGAGGAGCCGCTCCCCTCCGGCGACAAGGTCCCGCGCCTTTTTGATCAGTTCGGCGGCAAGAGAGGAGGAGGTTTTCCTTTCCGCTTTCATGTCGACCACCTTTATCGTCGGGCGTTCTCCTCCGCTCACCGGCCCTATTCTCCCCCGCGCCCTGCCCCCCTCTTTTCCGCTCTCCGCACGCTCTCCCCCGTGCAGCAGGGTATATTTGCCGATCCGGGCATTATAGACGGACTCGATGGAGGGGCAGGGGGATGAGAGGAGCACGCAGGAGCTCCCGAGAAACCCCCGCATCACCGCCACATCCCTGCCGTTGTATCTGAGGCGCTCCTCGCCCTTATACGAAGGACTATGCTCTCCCAGGACCGCGAGGAGTGAAAGGCCTCCCAGGGGTGCGAGCACCGCAGACCTCGTCCCCAGCACCACGTCCGCCCGGTCCGAAAGAATCCTGTCGATCGTCTCCACCCTCTTCCCCTTGCTGAGCTTGCTGTGCAGTACGCAGAGGCGTTCGCCCAGAAAGGGCTTCAGCAGGGATTCGAGAAAGGGAATCCGGCCGATTTCCGGCACCAGGACGAGGACCCCCCGGAGAGCGTCCCCTCCTCTCCTGAGGAGATCGAGCAGGAAGAGATGCTCGCACGCCGCCGAAGGTGCGGGCAGGAGAAAGGAGCGGTAGCCCCCCAGTTCCAGGGTCTTCCGCACCGCGTCCGCCGCGCTTCCGAAATCAGGGAGTTCGGACCGCCACGCCTCTCCAGTGGGAGGGTGCGGCGAGGCAGCGGGAGGTGCAGGGAGGTGCGCATCTCCCGCTCCTCCGCCCTTTTTCCCCCTGCGCTTCCCCGCCAGCTCTCTCCCCGCGAGCGCCTCCTCGAAAAAGCTGCTCTTCAGCGCAAGCCCTATCGGTGTGATATAATAGGAAGAAAGCCATTTCAGAAACTGGACGGCCTGTTCGTTCGCAAAGACGCGGTGCACGTTCCGCAGCTCTTTCAGCTCCCTCCTCACGGTATTCTCTTCCTCCCCGTACACCCCGACAACGAGGCCGTACGCAGCTCTCCCCCTGAGGGGCGCCTGCACGATCCTGCCCTTCAGGTCCGGGGGCATCCCGGGAGGCACTTTGTAGGTGAGCGGCGGAAGTTTCAAAGGGAAAACCACATCGGCGTACATACCGGATAGCATAATGGATAAAGGTTTTTAAAACAAGGCAAACCGGGCAGTTCGTTGACAATACCCTCTGAAAACAAGTAAAATTTTTGTAGAATACCATTCTAGAGGTGAAAAAGATGTTCGAAAAATTCACGGAAAGAGGAAGAAAGATTATCATATATGCAAAAGAAGAAGCCGAGAGGAGGAGCAACGACTACCTCGGCACCGAGCATCTCCTTTTAGCGATGCTGCGGGAAGAAGACGGCGTCCCCATTACCATCCTTAAGAAGATGGGATTGAATATAGACGAGGTGAAGTTCGAGATCGAGAAGAACCTTCCTGTGGGCGGCAATCTCCTGACGTTCGGGGATATCCCGTTCACGCCCCGGGCCAAGAAAGTGCTCGAGCTCGCGATCGAGGAGGCCCGCCTTCTGGGCCATAACTACATCGGGAGCGAGCATCTGCTCCTCGGCCTCATCCGCGAGGACGAAGGCATCGCCGGCAAGATCATCCGGAACCTCGGCGCCAACCTCCTCGCCGCGCGGCAGTTGACCATCAATCTCGCCATCAAGCCGCAGTTCCAGCAGTCTCACCAGAAGGAGCGGAGAAAGACGAATACTCCCGCGCTGGACGAATTCGGCAGGGACCTCACCCTGCTCGCGGTCGAGGGAAAGCTCGACCCGGTCATCGGCAGAGAGGACGAGATCGAGAGGGTGCTCCAGATCCTCGGGAGGAGAATAAAGAACAACCCCGCCATTATCGGCGAGCCCGGCGTCGGCAAGACCGCCATCGTGGAAGGCCTTGCGCAGAAGATCGTGGCGGGAGACGTCCCCGATACGCTCATCGGCAAGAGGATCATCTCCCTCGACCTCGGCGCCCTCATCGCGGGCACGAAGTACAGGGGGCAGTTCGAGGAGCGGCTGAAGGCGGTCATGCGGGAGATCCTCCAGTCCGAGAACGTCATCCTTTTCATCGACGAATTCCATACGCTCATCGGTGCGGGGGCTGCGGAAGGCTCCGTGGATGCGTCCAACATGCTGAAGCCCGCCCTCTCGCGCGGCGAGCTGCAGTGCATCGGGGCGACCACTCCCGACGAGTACCGGAAATACATCGAAAAGGACGGAGCGCTCGAAAGGAGATTCCAGGCCATTTATATACAGCCGCCCACGGTGGAGACCGCCATCGAGATCCTGAAGGGGATCAGGCCGCGGTATGAGAACCACCACAAGGTGAAGATAAACGACGAAGCCGTGATCGCCTCCGTCAAGCTCTCCGACCGGTACGTCACCGACAGGTTCCTTCCCGACAAGGCGATCGACGTCATCGACGAAACCGGCTCGCGGATCAAGCTCAAGAGATCGACCATGCCCCAGGAGCTGAGGGACATGGAGACGGAGCTGATCCAGCTTTCCAAGGAAAAAAGCCTCTACGTGAGGCTGCACGACATAGAGAAAGCGCAGAACATCCGGACGCAGGAAGACAAGCTGAAGAAGACCTACGAGGTCCAGTACAAGAAGTGGAGAGACTCGCTGAACAAGGAGGTCCCCGTCGTCGGCGAGGAGGATGTCACCTACACGATCTCGAAGATGACCGGCATCCCCCTCTACAAGATGGAGGAGACCGAGTCAGAGAAGCTGCTCAAGATGGAGGAGATCCTCCACCAGCGGATCATCGGGCAGGACGAAGGCATCAGGGCGATGGCCAAGGCGATCAGGAGGTCGCGGGCAGGACTGAAGAGCAAGAACCGTCCCATCGGCTCCTTCTTCTTCCTCGGTCCCACCGGCGTCGGGAAAACCGAGCTCGCAAAGGCACTGGCGGAATTCATGTTCAACGACGAAAGCGCCCTGATCAAGGTCGATATGTCTGAGTACATGGAGCGCTTCAACGTATCGCGCCTGACCGGGGCGCCTCCCGGCTACGTGGGATACGAAGAGGGAGGCCAGCTTACCGAGAAAGTGAGAAAGAGGCCCTATTCCGTCATCCTCTTCGACGAGATCGAAAAGGCGCACCATGACGTGTTCAACACCCTCCTCCAGATCCTGGACGAGGGCGTGCTCACCGACAGCTACGGCCGGAAGGTGGATTTCAGGAACACCATCCTCATCATGACCTCGAACCTCGGGGCGAGGATTATCGAGAAGGCAACCCCCCTCGGGTTCCAGCGCTCGGCTTCGGATGACGTCTACTCGAAAATAAAGGACAACGTCCTTTCCGAGCTGAAGAAGACCTTCAACCCCGAATTCCTCAACCGTGTCGATGAAATCGTGGTCTTCCATCCGCTGGAAAAGGAGCAGCTGCTGTCCATCATCGACCTCCTGCTGGTCGAGACGAACAAGAAACTGACGGAGCATGCATTGACCATCGATGTGGCCCCCGAGGTGAAGGAATGGCTCCTCAACAAGTACTACCAGCCTACGTACGGGGCGCGCCCCATGCGGCGGGCCATCTACCGTGAGATTGAAGATCCCCTCTCGGAAGAGCTGATCAAGGGAAACTTCAAGAACACCGCGGTGGTGAAAGTGACCCTTGAGGGTGAGAAGATCCTCTTCTCCGAGGCGGAGGAGTCGGTCCTGGTTTCCGTTAATTGATAAAAAATACGCGAGGCGTTCCATAGCGAAGTCCCGCAGGAATCCCTGTGATTTCTGCGGGACTTCCTTGTGAAAAGGGGGTCTTGATGAAGAACAAAGGAACTATCCTGCTGCTCGTATTCGCAATCGGAATCGCATTCATCCTTTTCCTTTCCCGTTCAGGAGAGCACTCCGGAGAGCAGGCGCCGCAAAAGGCGGTAACAGGGCTCGAAGCCCCCGACTTCACTCTCCGGGACACCGGGGGGAAGACCTGGAAACTCTCCGAGCTCAGGGGCAAGGTGGTCCTCGTCACCTTCTGGGCGTCCTGGTGCGACTCCTGCAAAGAGGAAAACCCCTCCCTGCAGAACCTGCTCAACGCCGAAAAGGGGAATGATAAACTGGTCTTCGTTTCCGTCCTGTATAACGATGAGCCCGCCAGGGCCCTGGCCTACATGAAGGCGAACAACCTCTCCTTTCCCGTCCTGGTGGATACGATGAATCTCTGGAAAGTGTACGGGCTTACCGGCGTTCCCGAAAGCTTTGTTATCGATAAAAAAGGCATCCTGAAACAGAAAATCGTGGGCCCCCTGCAGTGGGATGCCCCGCAGGTACGGGCAACCCTCGCCTCGCTGGTCTCCGAACCGCAGTAGCGGCCGGAAAGAGCACTGTGGGTACCCCTTTGCTCCGCTCCAGGGCACTCCTCGTTGCCGGTATTCTCTACGTGCAGGAGAGCCGCTATGACGAGGCGCTCCGCGACCTCGATGCCTGCTTCGGTGAGGCGGTCATGGAGACCCCTCCCCTCCCATGGGATTATTCCCCTTATTACCGGAACGAGATGGGGGAGCCCCTGTACCGGAGATTCGTCTTTTTCAAAGAACTGATCGAGCAGGACGCCCTCGCTCCGATAAAGCTCCTCACCAACAGGATAGAGCAGAAGTTCACCTTCGAGGGAAAGAGGACCGTCAACCTCGATCCCGGCTATCTCACCCCTGCAAAGCTCGTCCTCGCCTCCACGAAGGACTTCTCCCACCGGGTATACCTGAAGGACGGCATCTTCGCGGAGGTTACCCTGATGTATGAGAAGGGACTTTTCATCCCGCACAAGAACACCTATCGCGACTACATCGACGAGAGATTCCAGCGCTATTTCTATCTTGCCCGGAACCTGCTGCAGGTCCTCTCAGCAGGCCAAAGAGAAGAGGAGGGGGGAAAAGATGCTGATTTATAAAGGAGCTCTTGATCTTGATCTAGATACTCTCTATTGCGACGTTTCATTCTGCCCGTTAAAGGGGTTTACAGGTTTTCTCCCCTATCTGTTCGAAAGACAGATACGGGAGACTCGCCTTTTGTCGGGCATGCTCTATGGTCATCGACACTAGATTCCCTGAGACATCCAAATCAATGTAAACATTTTCATTTATTTCCTTTGTCTCAGCAACCTCATTATCGGAAAATTCGACCAAGGCAGTATCCGTATCGGAGAAATACTTGATTTTCATCGTTTTATTCTTTTACAACGACAGTGGTGTCTCAGGGACACTATGTTCTGTACAGAGACCCCTTATGAACTTATATCTTCTTTTTTGCTTAACTCAGGAGCTTTCACTAATGTATAATCTCTGTCGTTAAAGGGCATGTCCCTATTGGGTTCTACTGCCTTCATTATACCCATGACAGTTTGCTTCAATGCCTCAAAATCGGTGCTTACAGATTGCCACATTATTATATTAGTCTTACTGTCATCATGAAATGTCTCCTTGCAGTGATTTGCTACTTGCCAATAAAAAACAGCTTTTGCATGACAAGTTTTCAGCAGCCCCTGAAGATTCATATAGAAGGGGATCAGATTATTTCTTTTTCGCTCATAGATAAAAAGAGCAAAAGAAATTGCAGTAAGAATCCAAGAGATTATCTCGTGAAAAGCTAAGGTTATCTGCATGACTTTGTGCCTCCCTCTTTCCTACGTATTCTACGACATATAGCAAAAAGGCTATCTGCGGAGAGTGCGGATATAGCCTACCATTTACCTATGCAATAGTATACTTCATCTCGTAATTTCTTTGATTTAGGGTATCTAACAAAAATGAACAAAAGCCGCTCCCGGAGTGAATCTTTCTTCGGTCATTCCCGCAAGCGAAGCGCGTCGGGAATCCTTTCGGGGAAACGATTCCGGACAAGCCGGAATGACAGATTCCCTAATACATTCATTATTGGTAGACGTTCTGAGGCTTCTGCAGTGTCGCAAATAGTAGCACAAGTAAAGAAGGTAGTGAAGCCGCTTTTTCAGAGCATGACCAGGAGGCTCAGCATGGCGATGGACCAGACGATGTCCAAGGGAAGCTGCAGCTCGCAGGTGGAGTCGAGGAGAAGGTCCACCCGGGGCGGAAACTCCTCGTCTTCGAGCCATAGGATCAACACAACGGGTACCCGCGGCAGCGGAAAAGCCTGACGGCGGCGTCGCCGTGCTCCAGCACCTCGCCGGCGAGCTCTCTGCCCCGGGCGATGAACCCCGCCGCGTCGGATCCGTATTTTTGTGCGACCTTTTCATTGGGGAGCACGTGGGAGCCCCCTGAAATAGAGCTGCCCTCCCCCCAGATTGACAGGACTCACCAACCGTCCCGAAAGGGCGATATCTTTAGCGCTGCAGAGATACCACAGGGCGGAGAGCTTGAAGAAATAGGCCAATCTCTGCAGGAGCATGTCGCCGCCGGGAGCGCTGCTGCAGATTTTCCTCTCCCGCGGAGCATGCAGACCTCCATCCCACAAGAGACAAGAGTATACGCCCCGGCCCCTTCGTCGTAGGCTGCCTGTGCGTTCCTGCACACCTCTTCAGGGAAAGGGTCGCCAGTATCTCCCAGGCCTTCTCTTCTCCGCTCGCCATATTTCAAAAAGGGCAAAGGGAGGCTCCTTCGCCCTGAAGGACTACGTTTTCCCCGATTACTGGACAGACTCCACTCCGAACCGGCTCTCCATGAAGGAATGGAGGGCGATATTCTGCGGAAACTTGTCGAGGGCGGCTGTGAGAATACTCTTCGCCTTCTCCTTGTTCCTCCTCCGCATAGAAATTGGCGGCATCCGCAAGGATTTCGGGCTTCAGCGGGTACGACTCGGGAACGGACTCGATGAGGGACTCGTATTTCGCCATTTCCCCGGAGAGCGCGGTACGCGCTCCTCAAGGTCTTGAACGTATCGATCCCCACATTCGTCATCTGGGCCGCCGATTCCGAAACCAGGGCCGTCAGGAGATCCTTCGCCAGCTTGAGATAGCCGTCGGCATAGAGCAGCTCGCCCAGCTTTGCCCGCATGTCTCCCTCGCACCGGGTTCCCGGGGCTTTCGAGATGATAAGCCCGCATACGTCCGCATCGCTGAGGGAATTGAAGATTCCCCGAGCATCGGGAACATAGTTATTCTCATAGAGCGCCTCGCTCAGCTTGAGACGCGTCTCGAAGCCGTCCTGCTTTCCCGGAAGATAGCGGGAGATCAGGGCGGAAACATCAGCCGGCCCGACGGAGGAAGGGGCTGCAGCACTGAACTGATACACCGGCTGGGTCGAAGAGGACTCTTTTTCAGCCGGGGGCTCCAGCAACGCTGCAGAACTCCTTATTTCTTGTTTTATAATAACTTTCTTTGTGTCCTTCTCCGTTACGTGGTAGTAGAGGCCTACCATCGATGCCGCCACCATTACCACTGCTGCTGTAAAAGCTTTTACTCTCATTCTTTCACTCCTTACTATAAACATCCGGACCAGGAAAGAAGCCCGCAAGACCTTGAAAGTATACCACAGCCCGGCCTTTACTGCCCACTGGATTTTTTCGGTATAAAATCTTACAATAAAGAGTTCCGATGGTGCCGGTCCCTTTTCCCTTTCATCCGGAGTTCCGGCCATACGGCCCGTTTGACGGAATAAGAAAGCAGCGGACAACGGTCAGTCCCGTCGGAACGTTGAAACGATTCGTTCACCGGTATCGCAATAGATACCACAGTACCATACGAAACGGACAAGATCAACACCAGTTGGAGAGGTGGCCGAGCGGCTGAAGGTGCACGACTGGAAATCGTGTGTGGGCTAACACTCACCGAGGGTTCGAATCCCTCCCTCTCCGCCATATGTTTTTCCTCAGCCGGGGGCTGGCCCTGCGCAGCAGGCCGGTGTAAACTCCGCCAGGTCCGGAAGGAAGCAACGGTAAGCGCTTCGTCTGGGTGCCGCAGCAAGCCGGTCCCATATTACTACCTTGTTCACGGCTGATGCTCATTGCCCGCACCGCCGGTCAATGGGCGTGACGCCGGGCAGGCCGGCCGCCGGCTGAGGAAAAACAGGACCGCCTCACCTCCATAGCCGGAAAGCTCCCCTCCTCTACGGACGATCATGGATCCGCTGTGGAAGGGGGGCCATTCACGCGATGAGGAGTTATGGCATACCTTGTTTTAGCGAGAAAGTGGAGACCGCAGACCCTCGACGACCTGACGGGACAGGAGCATGTGGCGCGCATTCTGAAGAACGCCCTCACTTCCCGGAAAGTGGCCCACGCCTATATCTTTTCCGGCCCCCGCGGCGTCGGGAAGACCACCACGGCGAGGATCCTCGCAAAAGCCCTCAACTGCGTGAACGGACCGACGCCCGATCCCTGCGGGCAGTGCCCTTCCTGTCTGGAGGTTGCCGGCGGCGCCTCCGTGGACGTCTCTGAAATCGACGGGGCCTCCAACACGGGAGTTGACAATATCAGGGACCTCAGGGAGCGGGTCCGCTATGCCCCTTCCGGCGCCCGGTACAAGGTGTACATTATCGACGAGGCGCATATGCTCTCCGCCTCCGCTTTCAACGCCCTTTTGAAGACCCTGGAAGAGCCTCCTCCCCATGTGGTCTTCGTGCTCGCCACCACTGAGCCGAAGAAGATACCGCCCACTGTGCTTTCCCGGTGCCAGCATCTCCCCTTCACCCGCATTGCCGTCCAGAAAATAAAGGAGAGGCTGAAATCCATCTCCGAGGCGGAGGGGCTCTCCATAGCGCCTGCCGCCCTGGATATCGTCGCCCGCGCGGCCGACGGCAGCATGAGGGACTCCCTTACCATCCTCGACCAGGTGACCTCCTTCTCCGATACGATTTCCGCGGCGGACGTCAAGGACCTTCTCGGCATTACCGACGTGGAGACCATGGCGCGGATCACCGGGGCGGTGGTCGGCGGCAACCGCAAGGAAATCATTTCTCTCATCGCCGAGCTCACCACTACGGGAACCGACCTGAAGAGCTTCACCCGGGACCTGCTGCAGTTCGTCAGGAACCTCCTCGTCGCGAAAATCGCCGGCGGGATGGAAGAGACGATGGACGTAAGCGAAGAGGAGTCGCGGGCGATCGCCTCCCTGAAGGAGCAGACGTCCGAGGAGCATATGGCGCTCCTCCTTTCCGAACTGATCAAGGCGGAGCCGGGCATCAGGAGCGCTTTCTACCCGCGGATCGCTCTGGAGATGACCCTTATCCGCCTGAGTCTCCTGAGCCGTTTCACGGCCATTGACGAGGCGCTCCGGGCGCTCGGGGGAGCAGAGGACAGAAGCGGGCAGCAGGGGACCCGTCCGGGAATCCCTATGGCGCAGACGGCTCCCCCGGTCCTGAAGAGTCCCGGCGGAGGGGCCTCCCCACAGGAGGGTGCGGAGAAAAAAGGACAACGCAGCGAAAAACGAAAAGAGACCGGAGATCCGCCCCCCGGAAGAGAGGAAGCCTCTCCTGAAGGGGCGCCCGCACCTCCCGCACCGGGGCACACCGGCGACCTGCCGCTTTCCTCCGCGGTATGGAGCAGCGCTATCGAGAGGATCGACGAAACCAATCACCCCCTTGCGAGCAAGCTGCGGGAAGCGGTATTTTCCGCGGAGGGGACCGAAATCACCCTCACCTTCAACGGAGGATTTTCGGTGCATGCCGATTCCGTGCGGGAGAGCCTTCCGACGGTCGCCAGGACTCTCGAAGAGCTCTGCGGCAAAACCGTGGACATCAGCATAGGGACTGCGCAGACCCCCACCGCGAGCAGAAAGGACCTGAAAGACAAGGTCATGCAGAACCCCGTCGTCAGGGAGGCCCTCGAACTGTTCGAAGGCCGGATCGTGGATATCATACCCGTCAAAAAAGGAGGAGAAAATGTCTAAGAAAATGCTGGGAGACATGATGCGCCAGGCCCAGAAACTGCAAGAGCAGATGCAGAAGATGCAGGAAGAAGCCCGCACCAAGACGGTCGAGGCGACTGCCGGAGGCGGGATGGTAACCGTTGTCGCAAACGGAGGAGGAGAGCTGATCTCCGTGAAAATAGAGAAGGACGTGGTCAACCCCGACGATGTGGACATGCTTCAGGACCTCATTCTCGCGGCTGCGAACGAGGCGCTGCGGAGGGCGCAGCAGATGGTAAACGAAGAGATGTCGAAGCTCACCATGGGCCTGCAGATACCGGGGATGGGGGGCGGCGGCCTCGGCAACCTCTTCAAATAACCGCCTCGGAGAGCCGGAGAAAAGGAGCAAGGGCCGAAGCAGAAGGGAGCACCCGCCCGTTACCGCGATGACACAGAATATAGTCGAGAATCTTATTACCCAGCTTACAAAACTGCCTGGGATCGGCAGGAAAACCGCCCAGAGACTCGCCTTCTTCATCCTGACCCTGTCCAGGGAAGAGGCGAAGGGGATCTCCGACGCCATTGCCGACGTGAAGGAGAAGGCGAAGTTCTGCTCGGTCTGTTTCAACATTACCGATGCCGATCCGTGCGAGATCTGCAGCACCCCGTCGCGGGACGGGAGCAGGATATGCGTGGTGGAGGAGCCGAGCAATATCCTCGCCATAGAGAGGACGGGGAGCTTCGACGGGAAGTACCATGTCCTGCTCGGGGCGCTCTCTCCGGTGGACGGCATTACGCCGGACAGATTGAAGATCCGGGAGCTGACGGCACGGGTCCAGGAGGGCGGAGTCCAGGAGGTCATCCTTGCCACGAACCCCAACACGAAAGGCGAGATGACCGCCCGCTACCTCACGGAGCTGCTCAAACCCTCCGGCATCAGGATCACGCGCATCGCCTACGGTCTCCCCATCGGGAGCGATATCGAATTCGCCGACGAGGTCACCCTCGCAAAATCCCTCGAAGGAAGGCGCGACATGTAGGGAAGCTCCGCTAGCGGAGCGCTTCCCGCGTTATCCTCTCCGCCGCCTCGAAGATCTCCTTCTTCCCCTCTTCCGTCCGGGCCTCGATATAGAAACGCACCTTCGGCTCCGTACCCGAGGGCCGTATCATGAGCCACGAGCCGTCGTCGAAGACCACTTTCGTGCCATCGACGGTGATCAGGTCCTTCACCGTTCTCTTCCTGCCCCCGATCTCGGTCACCGTCCCCTTCGGATACCGCTCCTGTACCACCGAGAGCTTCTCGACGAGGGGCTCTCCCACGAGGGAGCGGTCCACCGCGATGCCGGAGCGGTCTGGGTAGTAGTGTCCGTATTCATCCATGAGGGAATAGAGGTAGGCGCCCAGGTTCTTTCCGGTTACCGCCATCATCTCGACGGCAAGGAGAAACCCGAAAAGAGCGTCTTTTTCGAGCGTGTTGTTATATCCGGAGATGCCGTCCGACTCCTCGAAGGCGACAATGGCCCGCTCCGGGGAGGTCCGGAGCAGGTAGGGCCTGAAGTTCTTGAAGCCGACCCGCGTCTCCCTGACCGGCACGCCGAGCTTTTCCGCGATAGCGTTCACGAGGTTGCTCGTACCCACCGACTTTGCCGCCACTCCGGGGAACTTCTTGTATACATGGAGGAAATGCAGGGCCATGGCTCCGAAATAGTTCATCGGGATCTGCATGGTCCCATCGCTGTAGCGTATGCGGTCCCCGTCGGGGTCCATGATGACGCCGAGCTTGAAGCGGGCGGAGCTCCCCTTCAGCACCTTTTCCACTCCCTCCATGTTCTTTTCAGACGGTTCGGGCGCCCTGCCGCCGAAGAGGTAGTCGTCCGCCGTCCTCAGATAGACGACCTTTCCGGCGGCGCCGACGAGGCGCTCCACCCTCCCCCGCGTCGCCCCATGGACATTATCCACACAGACAAGGCACTCCTCCCGGTCGATAAAATCCCGCACCCTGTCCAGGTCCACCGTCCCCCGCTCTCTTATGAAGTGCAGGTACGTCTGGAGCAGATCGATTTTTTTCCCTTCTTCGGCCCCGCTCCCCGGCCCGCCGCCGGGCAGTACAGGCTCGAGGACCAGGGCCTCCTCCATCATCCTGTTGGCGATCTCTTCGATTTTCGAGGTGATCCCGGTTCCCGCGGGTCCTCCGTCCGCAGGGTTGAACTTGAACCCCGCGTAATTCGCGGGGTTATGAGAGGGAGTGAGGTTGATGGAGCAGGCGGCGCCGGACATCTCGATGCCGGCGGAGAATTCCGGCGTCGTGGCCTCGCCTGCGTACCATGTCCCGATGCCGGCCCGCTGGAGCCGTCCGATGACTTCCATGGCGAACTCACGGCCCAGAAAGCGGTTGTCGTGCCCCACGATGACGCCGCGCCTCCTGATCTCGGCGAAGTCCCCCGCCCCTATTTCCCTGAGGAGTGCGCCGTTGTTGCTTCTGAATATCTCGATGAGGGCCTCGGTGACGATCCGCACGGTATTGAAGGTGTAATCGGTCCCTATTTCGCCGCGCCAGCCGGAGGTGCCGAACACCACGGGAGAGGGCGCCGTGTTTTCCCGGGCGAACCGTTCGATTTCGGACAGAAGCCCCCTGTTCTTTTCCACGTCCGACAGTATGACTTTCCAGCAAGATGCGGCGTCCCTGAATGTGTCCGTCATCGCCATGCATGCCCTCCGGGTTTCGGATTTATTTTTCCCTCCAATTATTTTATCATAGGAGTCTGCAGCGTTCCAGGCTGTGCAGCCGCTCGCAGTAGAAATACCCTGCCTGCGCAGCCAACTACTCACTTTATAGAGGATACGGTTCATGATACGGATGCTGGTCGCGCTCGCTCTCCTCGCTTTCCTGCCGCCCGTTTGCCATGCCGGTCTCGTGGGGGACACCACCGTGTACCGTGTCGTCAAAGGCGACACGATCGAGGGGATCGGAGCGAAGCTCGGGGTGAAGTGGTCGCTTATCGTGGAAGCAAACCGTCTCGACGCGAAGGGGAGCCTCCGGATCGGACAAACGCTCCGGGTGAACACGAAAAAGATCATTCCGAAGGTCAGGGAGAAGGGGATCCTCATCAATATCCCCGACAGGATGCTCTATTTCTTCAGGAACGGACAGCTGGCGATGGCTTTCCCGGTGGGTCTCGGCATGCCGGCAGCAGCGGACACGACGGACTGGCGCACCCCGGAAGGCCTTTTTGAAGTCAGGAATAAACAGAAGAACCCCAAATGGTTCGTGCCTCGGTCCATTCAGCGGGAGATGGTCAGGGAAGGAAAGCCGGTGGAGAAGGTCGTCCCTCCCGGCCCGGACAACCCGCTGGGAAGGTATATCATACGGACCTCCCTCAGCGGAATCGAGATCCACGAAACCATCTGGCCCTCCTCCGTCTACCAGTTCAGGAGCCACGGATGCATCCGGGTGCTTCCCGATCATATGGAAAAGCTTTTCAGCGAGGTGGATGCAGCCACTCCCGGCGAAATCATCTATATGCCGGTGAAGTTCGCCGTCTCGGAAAAAGGGAGGTACTACCTCGAGGTCCACCGCGATATTTATCGAAAAGGCGTGGACCTCGACGGGGAAGCGAGACGGCTCATCGAAAGAGCCGGGGCGGCGTACCGGGTGGACTGGAAGAAGGTGGAGGCGGGCATCAGGGAGAAGACGGGCATACCGGAAGACGTCACCCTCTGAGGACGAACAGCACGATCTCCACGACGATCAGGAGCACGATAACGGCTTCGAGCAGCTCTGTCCTCTTGTTCGCGATCTCGCGGTAGAGCATATCATACACCCGCGCCACCAGGTCCAGCTTCCTCTTGATGCTCCCCTCCCATTCCTGCACCCTGAAGATCTTCAGGGCCGCCATGTAGATCCGGGCGTAGTAGACATCCTCGGTCACCTTCAGGGAGTTGTCGATCTTTTCGGTGATATCGGTCAGCTCAGCGACGGTCCGCATCACCTTTGCCGCCAGCGCCTCGTATTCACGTATCTTCCAGATGGAGAGGGCGCCCTTCGCAGAGATGCTCTCGTAGATGCGATACAGCTCCCTGTCCACAATGTGGTCGTAATACCGCAGTTCGAGGAACTGGGCGTTGGCGAATTCGAGGATGTCCGGGATGTCCATGCTCCCCGAAGGCTCCACGATAAGGGCGTTGTCCCAGTTCAGCACCACCCCGTCATTCGGGTGATAGGAGAACCGCGATGCCATGAGCTCCTCGCGGATGCGGGCCGACAGGGGCTCCTCCTCGTACAGCAGGAGCCGCGCGATGTCGCACCGGGCGAGGAGCTCGTTCATGTCCATTGCAGGGGAGAGGGAAGTAATGAGGAAAACGGTGTAGTCCTCCTCGAAGCTGCTGATCTCGGGCGCTGCCAGGGAGTCGCCCAGGATGGAGACCACCTGGGCGAGCTGCTCCCTGCATTCGCGGTCGATCTCCCCCGCCCCCTCCAGGGCCAGCGCCAGCTTTTCGAGGCGGGCGATCTCCATGTCGGCGATCGGGAGTTCCAGGATGATGCTGACCACCCCGTACTCGTACGCCCTGCTGTAGATAGTGACCCTGAGCTCCTCCCCGGCGATGACCGTCTCCCTGTCCGTCAACTGGAAGACCACGGGAGGGTTGGTAAACTCGAAAGCCTTGCTGAAGGGCCTCCTCTCGATCCGGAGTCTCTTGGCGGCCTCCTTGAGCTTCTCTTCAACCCGCGCAAGATCGATTTCGTAGGCGATATCGTAGAGCCGGTAGATGAGAATGCGGCCCGACCGTATCATCACTGTCCCGTTCCCGTCGGTCATATCTCCCGCTCCCGGTGCGCCGGATGTGTATGCACAGCTCCTCTATGAATAGTACCATACCTGCGGGGAGAGGGCCAGAAAGACGGCGGAGGCGCAGAGGTCCGCAGCGGGGGAGGAGGGGAGAAAGGGCCTACTCGGCACGTCCGGTGAAATAGTCGCTGAGAAAACGATCGAGAATGACCGTATCGGTGAGGTCGAGCAAAGGGTAGATATCCTCCAGCTCCTTCACCTCCGGCCCCCTCTGCAGGGAAGTAATCAGGGCGCATACCATGGTGCGGTCGAACTGCGTACCGATTCCCTTGCAGAGGATGTCCAGCGCCTTCTCGACCGGCATTCCGGGGCGGTACGGCCTGTCGGAGGTCAGGGCATCGAAGACATCCGCCACCGCCACGATGCGGGCGGACGGGATGATGCTCTCGCCCGAAAGCCCGTCCGGGTACCCCTTTCCGTCGATCCTCTCGTGGTGCTGGACGGCGGTCTTCACGATAAAGTCGGGCAGACGCATGGGCTCCAGTATCTTCGCGGTGAAAGAGGGATGTTTTTTGATTTCCTCGTATTCCTCATCAGTCAGCTTGCCCGGCTTCCTCAGCACCGCCCCCGACACCCCGATCTTCCCGAGGTCGTGCATATAGGCGGAAATTTCGAGATCGGAAATCACCTCTTCGGCATAGTCCAGCTCCTTCGCAATGGCCATCGAATACCGCGCCACCCGGAAGGAGTGCCCGTGGGTGTGGGGGTCCTTCGCGTCGATGGCCGCGGCCAGGGACTTTACGGTATTGAGGTACAGTTGCTTGAGATTGTCGTACAGTCTGAGCGTCTCCACCGTTGAGGAGATGCTGTGATGCATTATCCCCACCAGCTTCTTCTCGTAGGAGGTGAAAAACCTCTTTTCAGGGCGTCTGAAGAAGGCGATACAGCCGATTTCCCCCTCCTTCACGTGGATGGGGGAGACCAGCACGGACGACCCGTCCTGCAGGGTGGAAAGAACGGTTTCTTTCTTTGAGAGGGCGAGAGAGAAGGGCTCCTGACCCATCAGCGCGGCGGCTTCCCCGGCGGAGAGGTTCCGGTGTATCGAGATCGTGGCGCCCCCCGCGTCCTGTACGGACATCAGCGCCGTGTCGGCGCCGATTTTTCCGGACACCTCAGCGACGAGCAGCGCGCAGAAATCGTGCAGCTTCCGGACGCCGAGGAGCTTTTTTTCGAGCTGGAAGAGAAAATTGATGTATTCAGAAATGTCCAGGATCTCGGTGCTCATCTGCTGGATCTCGATCTCCCTCTGGAGCAGGGTATTCACCCCTTCCAGGCAGACGCGTATCTGCGGCTCCGCTGCATCCAGCGCGGTCTCGCTGTCTGCGGTGCAGAGGAGCCCTCCGATGGACTCCCGGTACTCGAAGGGGAAGAACCGCGCGGCGGGAAGCTTTCCGTACCCGTTGTCGCCGAGGGAGAGGGCGTTCCCCTCGCTGTCAAGGACGAAGGGATGGACCCGGTGTACGCTCTTCAGAAGGTCCATCGACTTCTCCAGGAAGGCGGTGTCGGGCATGTACGCGGTCAGGTCCGGCATTTCTTCCCTCACGCGCCCGTTTCGTTCAGGAGCTTTCGTATGGTCGCCTGGAGGTCGTCCCGTGAAATGGGCTTATTGAGAAAACCGTCGGCCCCGGCGGCATACGCCTTCCGGATGTCTTCCTCGCTGCCGAGAGAAGTCAGGATGACAAGCGGAATGTGGGAAAGGGCGGAATCGCCCTTTATCAGCGCCGTGGCCTGAATACCGTCCATCACCGGCATCTCCACATCCATGATGATCAAATCGGGCTTCCAGGTCTTTGCCATCTCGTAGCCTTTCTGCCCGTTCTCCGCCTTGATGAGCCGGTACCCGCACTCCTTAAGGATCTGCCCCACAATGCGATGCACCATCAAGGTATCGTCAACCAGAAGAATGATCTCTTGCACGCCGGTTCTCCCTCCATTGCATCGCCTGGATAAAAACGCCGGACCGACTCGTAAAAAGCTGTATCACTATACCATAAAACCCCGTCAAAAATGAGCCCTTTTCAGGCCGCGGTATCCGGGGAGGGCGGGAAGGGATTACAGGCGGGCATTACACAAAGAGATCTTTCTTCCCCACTGCGCCGCCTTGTGCAGAATTTCGTCCTCATCGCCCCTCAGGAACGTCATGTCCTCCACAACCGGCACGCCGTCAACCAGGACGGTATCCACGTCGGAGGCCATGGCTGAATACGCCAGGTGGGAGTAAATGTCGTACAGGGGAACGAGATGGGGCTTCCGTATATCGACGGCGATCAGGTCCGCCCTCTTGCCCTCTTCAATGCTCCCGGTAACGGCTCCCAGCCCCAGGACCTCCGCCCCCCACCGTGTCGCCATGAGGAGAGCCGTCCGTGCGTCGAGGACGGTCGGATCGTGCGCCGCCGCTTTATGGAGCTTTGCGGCGGTCGACATTTCGCTGAAAATATTCAGATCGTTGTTGCTCGCGGCGCCGTCGGTGCCGAAAGCCACCCGTATTCCCCCCGCAAGCATTTTCGGGACAGGGGCGATCCCGGACGCCAGTTTCAGGTTGCTTTCGACACAGTGGGAGACCCCCACTCCCCTCTCCGCGAGGAGCGTGATCTCCCGGTCGTCCAGATGAACGCAGTGGGCGGCCAGAAGCCGTTCGCTCAAAAGGCCGAGGGAGTCGAGGTGTTCCACGGGACGCTTCCCGTAGCGGGACAGGATCTCCTGCACCTCCCACTCCGTTTCGGACAGATGAATGCTGAGGGGGACCTCCAGCCTTTCCGCCGCTTTCCTGATCTTCGAGAGCGTCTCCGGGCTGCACGCATAGGCGGAATGGGGAGAGAGACAGGGGGAAATCATCGCATCGCCTTTCCAGTCCGCGATGAATTTTTCGGCGCTGCGCAGGTAGTCGTCCGCGTTCTTCCCCGTTTTCGTGGGAAAATCGACAATGCCTGCTCCCAGCACCACCCGCATGCCCATTTTCTTCGTGGCGGCAGCGGTGCTGTCTCCGAAAAAATACATATCGTTGTAGGTGGTGATCCCCGCCTTGAGCATTTCGAGGCATGCCAGCTCAACGGCGTCGGTGATGAAGGCGGGGCTGAGCCATCTGCCCTCGGCAGGCCAGATATGGTTTTCGAGCCACTCCTTGAGGGGAAGGTCGTCGGCAAGCCCCCTGAAGAGCACCATGGCGGCATGGGTGTGGGTGTTGACAAGACCGGGGAGGACCGCCCTCCCCCGCCCCTCCCTGACGCGGGCGGAGGGGTGCCTTTTCAGGAGCTCTCCGGCAGCGCCCACTTCCCTGATGATGCCGTCCTGCACGGCGACCGCGCCGTCCCGTATCACCCGATGGGTCCCGTCCATCGGCAGGACATACTCTCCGCACAGAAGGTAATCGACAGATTCCATAGGGAACAGGCTCCTTTTTGCTACCATTTTATGAGAGAAAGGGAGGTAAAAACAAATACGGCGATGCTGATGTACCCGTTCATGTTGAAAAAGGCCTTGTTCAGCCTGCTCAGGTCACCGGGCTTCACCAGCGAGTGCTCGTAGAGCAGCAGCCCCGCAACGAACGCCATGCCCGTCCAGTAAAAGAGGTTGAGATGAAAGAGGACCCCGGTCAGGCAGAGGAGCGCCCAGGTGACGCCGTGAAAGACGCGGGCGAGAAGCAGCGCCCTCCCCGCGCCGAACCGCTGGGGAATCGAATGGAGTCCGTAGCTCCTGTCGAATTCCAGATCCTGGAGGGCGTAGAGCACGTCGAAGCCCGCAAGCCAGAATACCACCGCAGCACCGAGGGGGAGTATCTCCGCATCGAAGGTCCCGCGCACCGCGATCCATGCTCCCAGAGGGGCTGCGGAAATGGCGAGTCCCAGGACGAAGTGGGCGGCCCAGGTGAACCTCTTCGTGTAGGAGTAAAGGAAAAGAACGGAGAGGGCAAGCGGGGAGAGCGCAAGGCAGAGGGGGTTCAGCATGTATGCGGCGAAGAGCAGCCCCGCAAAGGAGAGGAGGGTGAAGAGGGCGGCATCCCGCACCCGGACCGCGCCCGTGGGGATCTCCCTGCCCGCAGTCCTCGGGTTCTCCGCATCGATCTGCCTGTCGATGATCCTGTTCAGGCCCATGGCGCCGGACCGCGCTCCGACCATCGCGACCGCGATCCAAAAAAGCTTTTCGGGGGAGGGGAGCCCCGATGCGGCGAGGAGCGCGCCGGTGAAGGCGAAGGGGAGCGCGAAAACGGAATGGGTTATTTTGATCATCCGTCCGTAGAGGACGGCTTTCGCCTTGAAAACGTCCATGGAAAATATGATACCATACCGCTCTCGCCCCGGTGAAAGCGCATCTGCCGGAAAGGGGGGAGAAGGGCCGCCCCGCGCCCCGCACAGCAGCGGTTTTTGCGGGAAATACCTGATTTTCTGAAGGCATTCAGCTTGACAAAGGCGGTAAACTGTGGTAAGAATTTCTCAAATTCCATTTTTCAGGACGCTCACAAGGAGGAACGCATGAATCCGGACGATCTCAGATACCACAAAGAGCACACATGGGTAAAGGTTTCAGGAAAGAAAGCGACGATGGGGATCACCGAGTATGCTCAGGACGCCCTTGGCGATATTGTCTATATCGACCTTCCCGAGGTCGAATCCGCGGTGGATGCCGGCACCGAAATGGCGGAAATCGAATCCACGAAGGCGACTTCGTCCGTCATCGCCCCGGTAAGCGGGACCGTGGTGGAAGTCAACGAGAAGCTTGCGGACTCTCCGGAGATCATCAACGAGGACCCGTATGGGAAAGGATGGATCGCCGTCATCGAAATGGAGGACGATTCGGAAGTCGACGACCTGCTGGATGCGGGGGACTACGAAAAGTACATCGAAGAGGAAGCGAAGTGAGGGTAGCCGTCCTCGGAGCCGGGCCCGGGGGGTATGTCGCCGCACTGAAGGCCGCCCGACTCGGCGCA
>JAXLZK010000003.1:42778-93140 GCA_046350935.1 Thermodesulfovibrionales bacterium | reverse complement strand
GATCGAAAAGGAGGAAGTCGGGGGGACCTGCCTCAACTGGGGCTGTATTCCCACCAAGGCCCTCGTGGCCTCCGCCGAGGCCTTTCGCAAGGCAGGAAAGCTGGAGGACTACGGCATCGAACTCTTCGGGCACGCGACCCCGAGCCTTCCGAAGATCATGGAGCGGAAGCAAAGGATCGTTTCGACCCAGATCAGGGGCATCCGCTCCCTTTTCAAGAGCTGGGGCGTCCGGCTCGTCGAGGGCGCGGGCACACTGCTCGGTCCCGGAAGGATCGAAGTCCGGGGGAAGGACGGGGCCGTCGAGGTCGTAGAGTCCGACACGGTCATCATCGCCACGGGATCGCGCCCCGCCCAGTTGCCCCTTTTCCCCTTCGACGGAAAACGCATCCTTTCGAGCAACGACGCGGTCACGATCGACGCGCTGCCCCGGAGTCTCCTCATCGTGGGAGCGGGCGTCATCGGGTGCGAGTTCGCCTGCATCTTCAGGGAGCTGGGGACCGAGGTCACGATGGTGGAGCTCATGCCGCGGGCGCTTTCGACTGAAGACCACGAAATAGCGGAGGTCCTCGAAAGGGAGCTCAAGAAAAAGAAGATCAAGCTGCTGACCGGGGTGAAAATAGAGAGGGCGGAAGTCAGGCGCGAGAGCGTCCACGTATTCCTGGGGGACGGCAAGGAGCTCTCCGCCGAAAAGCTCCTCGTCTCGATCGGCAGGTCCCTCAACACCGGGAATATCGGCCTCGAAGAGGCGGGGGTCAGGAAGGGGCCGCGGGGGGAGATCCTGGTCAACGAGAAGATGGAAACCACCGTCGGGGGCATCTACGCAGTCGGGGACGTGACAGGCGGAGCGCTCCTCGCCCATGTCGCCTCCCGGGAGGGGGTCGTCGCCGCCGGCAACGCGTGCGGCAGGGAGGAGAGAATCGACTATTCAGTGATCCCCGCGGGGATTTTCACCTCCCCGGAAATCGGCTCGGTGGGGCTCAGGGAGCAGCAGGCCGCGGAGCGGGGGATAGCGGTCAGGACGGGGCGCTTCCCGTTCAGGGCGCTCGGAAAGGCCCATGCCATGGGGGAAATCGAGGGCATGATAAAAGTCGTCTCCGATGCCGGAACTGATAAGGTCCTCGGCGTGCATTGTATCGGCGCCCATGCGGCGGACCTCGTCCATGAGGGCGCACTGGCGATCAAAGCGGGGCTGACGACGCGGGAGGTCGCCTCCATGATCCATGCCCACCCCACCCTCGCCGAAGGCCTCATGGAGGCAGCGGAAGACGTTCACGGCGAGGCGATACACCAGCCGAAAAAATAGTCTGCAGACCGTCGGCAGCGATAGCCGGCCACTATACACAGGAGGACGTATGAGTGAAATACTGGACGTATTCGCACGCGAAGTGATCGATTCGAGGGGAAATCCTACTGTCGAGGTCGAGGCGGTTCTTGAAAGCGGGGCATCCGGCAGCGCCATCGTGCCGTCCGGGGCTTCCACCGGCATGCGGGAGGCACTGGAGCTGAGGGACGGGGACAAGAAGAGGTTCCAGGGGAAAGGGGTGCTGAACGCGGTCAGGAACGTGATCGAGAAGATCTCCCCCGAGCTGCGGGGAATGCTTTCTGAGGACCAGGCGCTTATCGACACGACGATGATCGAGCTGGACGGCACCGAGAACAAAGGCTCGCTCGGCGCCAACGCCATTCTCGGCGTTTCGATGGCGGTATGTCGCGCCTCCGCCCTGGAGTCAGGAATGCCCCTCTACAAATACATAGGCGGCTGCAACGCCCGGGAGCTCCCCGTGCCCATGATGAACATCATGAACGGCGGCGCCCACGCGGACAACAACCTCGATATCCAGGAGTTCATGATCATGCCTGCCGGCTTCGATACCTTTGCCGCGGCCCTGCGGGCCGGCGTCGAAATTTTCCACACCCTGAAGTCCCTCCTGAAAAAGAAAGGGCTGAATACCTCGGTGGGAGATGAGGGGGGCTTCGCTCCGAACCTCGAGACGAACGAGGAGGCGCTCTCCCTCATTATCCAGGCCGTCAAGGAGAGCGGGTATACGCCGGGCAAAAACGTGTTTCTCGCCCTCGACGTGGCGTCCTCCGAGTTCTTCGACAAGGGGAAGTATACCTTCGAGGGCAGGAGGGTCTCCGCCGCCGACCTGGTAGGCTACTACGGGAAGCTCGTGGAGAAGTATCCCGTTCTCTCCATCGAGGACGGCACCGCCGAGAACGACTGGGCAGGGTGGAAGCTCCTCACCGAGAAGCTCGGCGCTGCGGTGCAATTGGTGGGGGACGACCTCTTCGTCACCAACACCAAAATACTGAAGGAGGGCATCGGCAAGGGGATCGCCAACTCCATCCTCATAAAGCTCAACCAGATCGGCACGATGACCGAGACCCTCGACGCCATCGAAATGGCGAAGCGGGCCCGGTACACCGCCGTCATTTCCCATCGCTCCGGAGAAACGGAAGACACCACCATCGCGGACCTCGCCGTGGCGTGCAACACGGGATTCATCAAGACCGGCTCCCTCTCCAGGAGCGAGAGGATCGCGAAGTACAACAGGCTCCTGCGCATCGAAGAGGAGCTCGGCGAAGCGGCGGTCTTCAGGGGAAAGAGCGCCTTTTACAACCTGGTGATGCATTAGCAGGACACTGAGAAACTCTCTGCATGTCATTGCGAGGAGCTTTTTTGCGACGAAGCAATCTCTGAGCTGGTGAATTCTCCAAAGAGGAGAGTGCTTCGCTCCGCTCGCAATGACAGCGGAAAGACAGGAGGGGAGGGGAAGTTTTTGCTTCCCATTTCCCTCGTTGTAATTCTATAATTATACCGATGAAAGGCAGGAGCCGGCCCAATAACCTCAGGCAGCAGGTTACCGCGGAGCGGAAAAAGCGGAACGTCATCTTTTTCTCCCTCATGTCCGCCGCCCTCCTGTACGTCTGCTACTCTCTCGTCTTCGGGGACATGGGCTTCATCAAGTACTATCAGCTCGCCACGGTCGGAAAAAAGCTGGAGTCCGAAATCGGTGCCCTGGAGAGGGAGAACCAGACGCTCCGCACGCAGGTCGGCGCCCTGAAAGAGGACCATTTCTACATAGAAAAACAGGCTCGGGAGGAATACGGGCTGGCCAGACCCGACGAGTACATATTCCAGTTCAAAGAAGATGACCGATAGACCCCTCCATATCGCCTTTCTCTGGCACATGCATCAGCCGTATTACAAAGACCCCTTTACGGGGGTGTACCGCCTCCCCTGGGTCCGCTTGCACGGGATCAAGGACTACCTCGACATGCTGAAAATCCTCGAGGAGTTCCCTTCGGTCCACCAGACCTTCAATCTGGTCCCCTCGCTCCTCGAACAGCTCACCGACTACCTGGACAACGGCGCCACGGACCGCTATCTCGACCTGACGCTGAAGGAGCCCTCCTCCCTCACCGAACACGAGAGAATGTTCATCATCGAGAACTTTTTCCTTGCGAACTGGGACAACATGATAAAGCCCCTGCCCCGGTACTACGAGCTTCTGGTGAAGCGGGGGTTCCGGTTCACCAAGGGGGACCTCGTCAGGGTATCCCGGTACTTCAGCGAAAGCGATATCATGGACCTCCAGGTGCTCTTCAACCTGACATGGATAGACCCCCTCTTCCGGAACAGCGACCCCTTTCTCCGGGAGCTTATGGAGAAGCAGAGGGACTTTACGGAAGAGGAGAAGCGCCTGCTCATCGAGAAGCAGTTCGCCATCCTGAAACAGATCATTCCCGCCTACAAGAAAATGGGGCAGTCAGGCCAGGTCGAGCTGTCGGTGACCCCCTTCTATCACCCCATTCTCCCCCTCCTGTGGGACACCGATTCGGCACGGATCGCCATGCCCCAGGTGCGCCTTCCGCGGAGGAGGTTCTCCCATCCGGAAGACGCCGTCAGACAGATACGCATGGCCCTCGACTACTTTGAGAAGCTCTTCGGCTACCGGCCCTCGGGCATGTGGCCGTCGGAGGGGTCGGTGAGCGAAGATGTGGTGCGCGCCGCGGGCAGGGAGGGGATACAATGGATGGCCTCCGACGAGGAGGTGCTCTCCCGCTCCCTCGGCAGGGCTTTCCGGGGCCCCGAGGGGCACCTCATCGATGCCTCGACGCTCTACCGCCAGCACCAGTTCGAGGGGGTCTCCCTCTTTTTCAGGGACCATAAGCTTTCCGACCTGATCGGCTTCACCTATTCAGGCTGGAACGCCCAGAAAGCGGTGGACGACTTCATGGGGAAGCTCGTACAGATACGCAACACCCTCCCCGACGACAGAAACTACATCGTTCCCATCATTCTCGACGGGGAAAACGCATGGGAATACTACTCAAACGACGGGCACGACTTCCTCCGCTGCCTCTACGCGGCACTGAGCAGCGACAGCAGGTTCAGGACCGCCACCCTGTCCGAATTCCTCCGGGAGCAGGGCCCCGGCGACTGGCTCCCCCGCCTGCACGCCGGCTCCTGGATCAACGCCAATTTCGGCGTCTGGCTCGGACACGAGGAGGACAATCTCGCGTGGGACTACCTCTCACAGACCCGGGAGGACCTCGAAGCGTTTGCCGCCGCGCACCCCGACAGCGACCTTGACGAGGCGTGGCGGGCGGTTTTCGCCGCGGAGGGAAGCGACTGGAACTGGTGGTACGGCGATGAGCACACGACGGAGACCCAGTCGGACTTCGATGAGCTTTTCCGAAGCTACCTGATGAAAGTGTACAAGGTGATCGGCCAGGAGGTCCCTCCGCACCTCTACGTCCCGATCCTGCTGGAGGACAGAAGCTTTGCGCCGGTGGTGCTCGTGAGGGGGTTCATCACTCCCCGGATCGACGGGATGGTGACCAGTTATTTCGAATGGCACCAGGCGGCCTTCATCGACGTAAAGCGATCCGGCGGCAGCATGCACAAGTCGGAGAGCTTCATCTCCACCCTCCATTACGGCTTCAACAAGGACAATCTGTACCTGCGCATCGACGCGGTCACCCCCTTTTCCGGGCTCAGCGAGAAGATCGCCGTGCATATCAATGTCGTACGGCCGCATCCTTTCAGGATCGTCTTCGCCGTGGCGGGAGAGGAAAGGGAGGCCGTCCTGTACGAGAAAGCACTCGACACCTGGGAAGTCGTGAAAAAGATCGGGAAGGTGGCGGCCGAAGACATCTTCGAGATCGAGATCCCCTTTGCCGACCTGCGGGCCGAGGAGAACGATGAACTCGACTTCTCCCTCGAAATCATGCACAACGGAGAGGAAGTCGAGAGGTGTCCCTGGCGGGGCCATATTACGGTCACTGTCCCCACCCCCTATTATGAGACCCTCATGTGGTACTGAAAGCTGTTTCAAAACTCCCTCTTTCACCCTTTCCCTCTCCCCTCGATGGAGAGGGAAGTCAAAGACACTTGCCCTTCCCGTCTTCCCTAAAAGGAGAGGACAACCGGAGGCACTCACCCCTTCCCTACCTATTCCCCAGAAAATCTCTGATTTCCTCGGGACCCCTCTTCCCTGGAGGGAGAGGGCGGCCAAAGGCCGGGAGAGGGGGGTAAAATGAGCAGCGCTTTTTTTACTACTTCCTGGATCGGCATGTATCTTGCGCAATCTTTTCTTCACTCTCTCATCGCCGCAATCATCGTTGACAGGTCCCTCGCCGTATGGAACATCAGAAACTCCCGGGTCCGCCAGCGCTTCCGCTCCCTTATCCTTTACCTCCCGCTCGTTTCCTTCCCCGCGTACCACTTTCTGAGCCCCTCCCGTGCCGCCCTCGTCTTCCGCACGGAAGCGCTCTTCGACAGCGGCCGCTGGCTGGGACTGGAGATAGGGAGCACTCTTCCCCTGCACCTCTTTTTTCTCCTGCTCCTTGTCCTTACCGCTCTGCTGTTCATTGTCCAGGAGTTTCTGCCCGTCCTGCGGCATACCTTTGCGGCGGAAGCATTTCCCCCCGGGGGGGCGAGCCCCCTGCCCGGCTCCCCCGCTTTTGAGGCTGCCGAGGGCCTGAGCGCGGCGAAACCGGCCCTCTACGTCATCCCCGACCCGGACCCCCTCCTGCTCTCCACGACAGGGGCCTCCGCCTCGATTTCCCTCTCCACAGGCCTCATCGAGGCGCTCAGCGTGGAGCAGCTGCGGGGAGCCCTGGCCCATGAAATCGCGCACATACAAAGGAACAGGAAGCCCCTCCTGATCGTGCTGTTTCTCCTGAGGGTGCTGCTGTTCTTCAACCCCGTGGTGCTCCTGGAGTTCAGGCGGATCGTCCGCGAGGAGGAGCGGATCTGCGATGATATCGCCGTATCGCTGACCGGCAATCCGCAGGCATTGGCCGGAGCGCTGCGGATGCTGTACCCCCGCACCGGTCCCTCCGCCCGGACGGGGAAGACCCTGCCGGCGGTAAAGGAGTCGCTCGAGGAATACGGGCATGCCCTGCAATTGGGCGTCAGGATCAGGAGGCTTGAGCAGGGAGAAGAGGGAAAGGACACGGGGAGCCATTGGCTCCCCTTCGGGATGACGGCGGCTGCCGTCGTCCTTATCAACTATTTCGTCGTGTGACGGGAGGAAAGGACCATGCAGGGCGAGAAAGCCCTCCGCTTCTTCTGCTTTTTCATACTCCTCGCGGTGCTGGTCGGGGCGCTGAAGCTGATTAACTGGCTCCCCCTCGCGATCGAGAAAGGCACTTTGAGAAAGTACGCCGGCATCGAAGAGCTGCGCGCGCATTTCCCCCATGAAAAGATCTACCTCCCCTCCTATTTTCCCCGGAACCTGGCATGGCCTCCCGCAAAGATCGTCGCCCAGAGAAAACCCTCTACGGCGATCACGATGTACTTTTCCGAACAAGACACGGGAAAAGTGGGGATGACTATCCAGCAGCTCGGCACGGGGGCGGGGCGCCCCCCCTCCTCTGCACTGAGAGTCGTAAAACCGCTGCGGGAGAGCCAGGTCCTTATCAGGGACCGCGCAGGGACCCTTGTCGCCGCCCTCTGCGAGGAGGAGGCCCCCTGCCACCAGCTTTCGTGGCGGGAAGGAAATTTCACCCTTATCCTCACCGCCACGGTGCCTCAGCGGGAGCTGATACGGATGGCGGCGAGCATGCTTCCCTGAGTCCCGGCATTTATTCCTCTTTCCTACGAAAAAAAACCTCCCCGAAATAGGAAGTTCTTCCAATTGAGCCATGTTCTCTTCTCTGGTATTGTAAAGGCAGGGAGGAGCAAAACAGGCGCCGGAAGGCGGACGAAAAACCATACACCGGAGAAGGAGGTGTGCCATGTCAGGGTTCAAACACATAGGTGGAGAGAGAGTGAATCGGGGAAGCTACTGGAATTTCTCGACAGGGGAGCGCGTCACCCTTACCGGAGGCGGCGTGCTGCCGGGAGACGGGACGGTGACGTACTACCGGGCAAATCCCCTCTTCGTCCTTTTCGCAGGACCTCTTCTTGGCCTTGTCTACGCGGTATTTCTGCCCTTTATCGGCATTGCCGCACTCCTGAAGATAGCGGGCGAGCACATTTTCGGGAGGATCGTCCGGGAGAGCGCAAAAGCGGCCCATTTCGGCTGGAGGCCTTCCGAAGCGTACCTCACAGGGAAGAAGCACAAAGCAACCGAAGAGAAAGCGATGCAGGAGAAAGGAGATCCTGTTGAGGACGAATAACCTGTCCGGGAGGGATGCCGCGGCATGCGGCCGTCCCTCCCCTCATGAGGAGGTGTCCATGTACCGCTATCTTTATGCTGCCGTCCTCATCCTGCTCTGCCTGATTCCCCTTCCCGTACGCGCCTCGACGGACGCCCTGCCCGAAGAGGACCGTCCCTGCCTGCTCTGTCATACCCAGGAACAGTCCCTTACGTTCAGAAACGGCGAAAAACTCTCCATTGCCGTCACTCTCCCCGAGCTCAGGCAGTCGGTCCACCGGATCATCGGATGCTCTGCGTGCCATGATTTCACCCCCGAGAAGCATCCGCAGAGGAGCTTCGCCTCGAAGAGAGACTACCGCATCGCCTCCGCCGCGATCTGCACGCGCTGCCATACCTCCTCAAAGAGCGGGATCCACGCGAAACTGACGGGCAAAGCCCCGCGGGACACCGTCTGCACCGACTGCCACGGCGCCCACTCCGTCCTCCGGACGCGGGAGATGGCGCAGGGGAACCATTATTGCCTCACCTGCCACGGAATCGACGCGCAGATGGAATTCAGGAACGGAGAGCGGCAGTCCATCAAGATGAACGAAACGCTCCTGAATCAATCCGTGCATAAGGATTTGAGCTGCACCGACTGTCATTTCGGCTTCTCCTCAGAGGAGCACCCGGTGCGCGCATTCGGCGGCAAACGGGACTACTCAATCGCGCTGTCCGAAAGCTGCAGGAGGTGCCACTTCGACAAATACACGAAAACAATGGAAAGCATCCATTTCAATACCCTCCTCAAGGGGAACCTGAAAGCACCCGTCTGCACCGACTGCCACGGCGCCCACTCCGTCACCACCGGGAGGAAGGAAAGGGTCCTCAACGCCCGGAAGTGCCGCCAGTGCCACGAAGGGATCTATCGCACCTATGAGAAGAGCGTTCACGGGGCCGCATTGCTCTCCGAACGGAACGCGGACGTCCCCATCTGCTCAGACTGCCACAAGGCGCACGACATACACGACCCCAGGACGGTCAGCTTCCATAACGAAGTGCCGAACCTGTGCGGCACGTGCCACGCCAGAAAAGAGATCATGGAGCGCTACGGGCTTTCCACTGCCGTGGTGGACACGTACCTGCAGGACTTTCACGGCATAACGCTGAAGCTCTACCGGAAGGGAGGGAGCAGCAGGCCCATCGCCGTCTGTACCGACTGCCACGGCATCCACGACATCTCCAGGACCGACATCCCCGGCACGAATTCGATCAAGGCGAACCTCCTCACCCGCTGCCGGAAATGCCACCCGGACGCTGCGACCAACTTTCCCGACAGTTGGATCTCCCACTACCAGCCGAGCTTCAAAAAGGCCCCCCTGGTCTACCTGGTAAACGTGGGCTACCAGCTCTTCATCCCCTTCATGGTGGTCGGCCTTGTCCTGCAGATTCTCCTTCATATCTGGCGCTACGCCATCAATAAATGAGCGAGGAGGTACGACAATGAACGAAAAGAACGCTCTTCACGACGCTCCCGCCCGGGCGAGAAGGTTCCACCCGTACCGGATATTCGAGCACTGGGGCAACGCCCTGTGCTTCACTCTCCTGGTCGTCACGGGGCTGTCGCAGAAATACCACGAATTCGAGACCGCACAGGGGATCATCCTGTTCCTCGGCGGCATCGATGCAACGCGCCTCTTGCATCGTTACGCAGGCATTTTCTTTACCCTCCTCACCCTGCAGCATATCCTGATCGGCGCCGTCGGCATCCTTTTTCTCAAATGGCAGCCGTCCATGGTGATCCATAAGAAGGATTTCACCGACGCCATCGACAATCTCCGCTACTATTTCGGGCTCGCGGAGAGCCCGGCGCGGTGCGACCGCTATGATTACAAACAGAAATTCGAATATTGGGGCGTCGTGGTCGGCGGAGTGCTGATGATCGCCACCGGTCTGGCCCTCTGGTTTCCCGCACTCGTTTCCCGCTATGCCCCTGGAGAGATGATCCCCCTTGCAAAAGCGCTCCACACCAATGAGGCGCTCCTTGCCTTCCTCGTCATCATCATCTGGCATATCTACAATGCGGTGTTCAGCCCGGAGGTGTTCCCCATCGATACCGTAATGTTTACCGGCACGCTTTCAACGCAGCGCCTGCGCCATGAGCATCCCCTTGAATACGAAAGACTCTTCGGAAAACCCGCCGGAGAGGTGCAGGAACAGGTGTGATGAAAAGAGACAGCACGAAAAAGCCCCCCGAAGGAGGCAGCGGGGGAGGAAGAGCGATATCGGGAGCGTTTCGTCGCGTCTCTCAGCGAAACGAAACGGCCACCCCAGCATCTGTTGTAGCGGAGCGAGTTTTGCTGGGGTAGTGCAGTGAGCCATAGAGACGCAGAAATCTCCCGTGAGAGCGATGACTCCTTGCTGCCTCCTATGACCAGGGAGATGCCGCCTCTTGACAGGAAGAGGGGTGCGGGAGTATGGTTTAGGAAAAAGGTACAATCCCGCATGCGGAGAAAGATACTCGTCGCTCTTATCCTCAATGTGCTCGTCATCTCCACGACATTGGGGATAATCAGCTACATCACCGTCCGCGAGAGCATCGAGCGCTCTCTCCAGAACCGCATCCTGCTCGCCCGCACCATCGCCAATTCCCTGGAAATCCTGCTACAGGAGAACCTCAACCGCCTCTACGATATTTCCCTTTCGGGGAAAATCGATCTGAAAGACGGCACCCTGGAGACGGAGAAAAAGGCCCTGGAGACGGCATACCGCTATTCCCTCTTTGCGGACGGGGTCTTCATCCTGGACAAATACGGCAACGAGATCCTCGCATACCCGCCCCGCGACACCTACGCCGGAAATCTCTCCCATATCGAGTATGTGTCGCAGGTGCTCAGAACAGGCCGGCCCGTCCTCTCCGGGGTGTACACCGTCGAGCCGATCAGGAAGCCCGTCCTCTTCGCCCTGGTCCCCCTCCGGGACAAGGAGGGCAACAACATCGGGGTCGCTGGAGGGATCCTCAGCCCCACCAACCCCTTTCTTACCCAGATGCTGCAGTCGGTGAAGCGGGAGCAGAACAGCTATGTCGAAATCATCGACCGCAACGAGAGGGTCCTCTCCTCAGACGTCCCCTCCCATGTACTCCAGCATCACGATCACGAGGACGAGTTGGGGCGGTTGATGCGCGCGGGACAGGAGGGGATCAGGACATGCAGGCACCGGTATTCGCAGCGTGCGCACCGGGGGGAGGGCGCCGACCTCCTCGCTTTCGTCCCCCTGAAGACCGCGCCCTGGGGAGTCGTCGTGGGCCAGGCTGAAGAGGAGATCTACGCCCCTTCCACAAAACTGCGGAAGACTTTCTTCGTTCTCATTGTGGTCTTCATCGGCACCTCCGCCTTCTTCGCCGTGGGGGCGAGCAGGGGCATCGTGCGTCCCCTGCAGCAGCTCACCGCAGTCACCGAGAGGATCGCGGCAGGAGACCTCTCGACGCCGGTGGGCGCGCTGGGAAGCGACGAGATACTCGTGCTCAGCAGGAGCTTTGAAACGATGCGGCAGAGGCTCACCGAATCGCTGGAGGAGGTCCGGAGCCACACCGCAGACCTGGAATATCGCGTTGCGCAGAGGACGGAACAGATCCGGGAGAGCCGCAACAAGGTGGAGCTCCTTCTCCAGAAGGGGATCTCCTCCCAGGAGGAGGAAAGGAGGAGGATCGCGCGGGAGCTCCACGACGAGATACTCCAGGACCTTTCCGCTTTCCTGATACAGCTCGATATCTGCAGGCTCACCCCCGGGGACATCGGCATACGGAAGATCGACGACATGAGGGCCCTCGTGCTGAAGACCATCGACGATATCCATACCGTCATCCAGAACCTGAGGCCCACGGTCCTCGACGATCTGGGGCTCGAAGCGGCGGTCGGGTGGCTCCTGGAAAAGCACCTGGGGAAAAAAGGAGTGCCGTACTCGGTGCATATCGAGAACAGGCACACCGGGAGGTTTCCGTCCCAGGTGGAAATCACGCTCTTCAGGACGATCCAGGAATCGGTGATCAATATCGCCCGCCATGCAAAGGCCGGCTCCGTCTCCGTGTCGCTGAAGGCGGACGAGCGCTCCGTCACCGTCCTGATAGAGGATGACGGGGCGGGGTTCGACCTTCAGGAGGTGCTCCGGCTGGTTCCGGAAAGCGGCAGGGGATTGGGCATACTGGGAATGAGCGAGAGAATCGCCCTCCTGGACGGGAAGTTCCGGATACGCTCCGCTGCGGGCGAAGGGACGAAGATAGAGATACAGGTACCACTCAGTGAGCCGGGAGGAGAAAATGTCTAAGATACGGGTCTTGATCGCCGACGACCACGCGCTGGTGCGGGAGGGGATCGCGGCGTTCCTGCGCTTTTGCGACGACATGGATATCGTGGCGGAGGCCTCGGACGGCATCGAAGCGGTGGAGCAGTTCAGGAAGCACAAGCCCGACGTCATCCTCATGGATATCGCGATGCCCCGGATGGGGGGGCTGGAAGCGACCCTCGAGATAAAAAAGCTCGATCAGGCGGCCAGGATACTCATCCTCACTCAATACGACGACAAGGAGTACATTTCCCGCTTTCTCAAGGCCGGGGTGTCGGGCTACCTCCTCAAGAAGGCGGTGGGAAGCGACCTGGTGTCCGCCATCCGTGCGGTGAGCAGGGGGGAGTTCTATCTCTTTTCCGCCGTCGCCACCGAAGTAGTGTGCGGCTACCTGGGAAAGGGGGCAGTGGTGGACGACCCCTACGAAAAACTCTCCGACCGGGAGAAACAGGTGCTCAAACCCCTGGCGGAAGGGTATACGCACAAGGAGATCGCCGATATGCTGGATATCAGCGTCAAAACGGTCATCGCCCACCAGACCAATATCTCCGAAAAGCTCGACATCCATTCCCGGGCCGGTCTCATCAAGTTCGCCATCCGGCAGGGGATCATCAAGATCGATTCGACCCCCTTTTGCGATCCGCCCGCCTGACCGTTTCTGGTAGAATGAAAACTCATGAAAGCCGCTCTATACGATATACACGATATACCCAGTATACAAAAGTCCGAAGGACTCT
Source organism: Thermodesulfovibrionales bacterium (assembly GCA_046350935.1). Taxonomy (GTDB): domain Bacteria; phylum Nitrospirota; class Thermodesulfovibrionia; order Thermodesulfovibrionales; family Dissulfurispiraceae; genus Nitrobium. Next base: position 80,467 of record JAXLZK010000003.1, on the reverse strand, counting down.
ATGCATATTCTCCTTGAGCTTTTCGGGGCCTTTGCCCTCAGGAGGGGGTTCGTCGAGGGCGCCTTCATCGTGGGGGGCGCCGTGCGCGACCTGCTCATGGGCAAGGAGCTGCAGGACGTCGATATCGCCCTGACCGGAGACGCGCGGGAAATCGCTGAGGAGTTCGCGGCGGAGACGGGCGCCTCTTTTGTCGTCCTCGATGCCGCTTTCGGGGTGTACCGGCTGGTCAGGGACGGCTCCATCCTCGACCTTGCCGCGGTGCGCCGCGATTCCCTCTCCGTCGATCTCGCGGAAAGGGACCTGACCATCAATGCCATGGCGCTCCCCCTGCGAAACGTCCTCAGGGAGCCGCCCACGCCGTGCTCTGTACAGCTCAATCGCATCGACCCCCACAACGGAGCACAGGACCTCTCCGCCGGGGTGCTGCGGATGGTGGCTGAAGAGAATTTCGTCAAGGATCCCCTGCGCCTGCTGCGGGTCTACCGCTTCGCCGCCACCCTGCGCTTCACGGTGGAAGAGCGGACACTGCAGGCCGTCGGAAAACTCTCTTCCCTGATTTCCTCGGTTGCCGCCGAGCGGGTCGCCGAAGAGCTGCGCCACATCCTGGGCGCTGAAGAGTCTTCCTCAGTTGTGGCATCGATGGCGGAGAGCGGTATTCTCTCCCCACTCCTGCCTGGGTGGGAAAACATGCCCCCCGCCGGACGGAACGCCCTCCTCGCGGAGTACGGGAAGGTGGAGGGAATCATACGCACTCCCTCCCTCGCATTCGGTGCGGAGGGAGTGCGCGCCGCAGAATACTTTATTCCCGCCTTCCGGAGAGTATGCGTAAAGCTCTCCACGCTCCTTCCCCACCCCGGGAGAATCGAAGAGACCGCGTGCCGCCTGAAGCTTTCCCGGAAGGAGGCAGGCCTTCTCCGGACACTCGTCTCCGGAAAGGAGAGAGTGCTGCGCGCGGAGGGAGCCGCCGGGGGCAGGGAAACCGTCCGTCTTTTGAAAGAGCTCGGGGATGATGTGTATGCAATGGCCGTTCTCGCCGCCGGCGGCACGCGGGACCCCTCCCCTTACCGGGAACTGCTCTCCTTCTACAGGACCCTCTTCAGGGAGCGGAGAGAGCTCCTTCCCCTGCTGACAGGGCACGACCTTACCCGGGAGTTCCGCCTCGTCCCCTCTCCCCTCTTCAGGGAGATTCTCGGAGAGGTGGAGGAGAGGGTACTGGAAGGGAAGATACGCACCCGTGCGGAGGCCCTTGCCACCGCCGGAGAGTTGATCGAGGGGGGCGGGAGGAAGGGCGAGTGAACTTTCTTATCGGGCTCCTCGGGGGGTTTTTCGGCGGGCTGGTCGGGCTCGGAGGCGGCGTGATACTGATTCCGCTCATGGTCTCCCTGCGCACGCTGAGCCAGCATACGGCGCATGGGACGAGTCTCGTAGCGGTCGTCTTCACCGGGCTTGCCGGGGCCGCCGCCTATCTCCTGCGCGGTGCGGTGGACTGGCACGCGTCGGCGCTCCTCGCCCTGAGCGCTACCTGTACAGCACGGTTCGGGGCCCGCTACGCCCACTCCCTGCCCGAGAGGAAGCTGAAAAAAGCCTTCGGCGCCTTCCTGATCGTCGTCTCGGTGCTGATTATCGTGAAGGCCTATCTCCCCGCGGAGAGCTCTCCGGTCTCCGCGGGGACAAAGGCGGCCGTTCTGCTCCTCACCGGAGCGGGCACCGGCTTTCTCTCGGGAATGATGGGCGTGGGAGGGGGCACCCTCATGATCCCTGCCATGGTGCTCTTCGCCGCCATGGGGCAGCACACGGCGCAGGGGAGTTCCCTCCTCGCCATGGTCCCTGTAGGAGCCGCGGGGGCGCTCACCCACTATAAGCTCGGAAATGTGCAGGGAGAGATGCTGCCCGGGTTGATAGCGGGGGTGGCGGCAGGCGGTTATCTCGGCGGCACAGCGGCCAATTTTCTTCCCGAGCTTTACCTTAAATATATCTTTGCGGTCATCCTGACCTGGCTCGGGTCGAGATATCTCGGTCTCAAGCTTTTCTAAACAGCTGACAAAAATCATACTGCCTGCCCCCCTGTTCCGGTACAATAAGAGGATATGGAAACCTACGACCGCTCACGTCTCAGAATAATCCGCCTGCTGGTCCAATGGAGCATCTTTGCCATGACGACCTATGCAGGAGTCAGCTTCTATTTCTTTGCACGGGCGCTCGAAAACGGAGCCGTCCCCGCGATCACCCGCTCCCCCTCCGTAGAGGGCTTCATGCCCATCGGCGCGTTGATGGCGTTCAAGCTCTGGCTCGCCGGGGGCGTTTTCGATCCGGTGCATCCCGCGGCCCTGGTCCTGTTCCTGCTTGCAGTGCTGACGGCGTTTCTGCTGAGGAAGTCCTTCTGCGCGTGGGTATGCCCGGTGGGCACCCTCTCCGACGCGGTGGGAAAGGCCGGGAAAAGACTCTTCGGACGGAATTTCGCCCTCCCGAAATTCCTCGACTATCCACTGAGGTCGGTCAAGTACCTCCTCACGGCCTTTTTCCTTTATATCATTCTGGTCAGAATGACCCTGCCGGAGATAGTGGCTTTCCTCGAAACCCCCTACTGGAAGGTGGCGGACGTAAAGCTTCTCGCCTTCTTCACCGAGATGTCCCTGACGACGCAACTGACCCTCGGCACCCTCGCCGGCGCCTCCCTTTTCTACCGGAACGCCTGGTGCAGGTATCTCTGCCCCTACGGCGGGCTGCTCGGCCTGCTGGGCGCCGCGAGCCCGGTCGCCGTGCGGAGGAACGAAACACGGTGCATCCGGTGCGGCTCCTGTACGAAGAATTGCCCTTCCCTCCTCCCGGTGGACAGGAAAGAGGCCGTCCGCTCTCCCGAATGCACCGGCTGCCTCACCTGCGTGAGCCATTGCCCTGCTGAGGGAGCCCTGGACATGGCCCTTCCGGGCGGGCGAACCCTCAGGCCGGAACTATTCGCCGCTGCGGTGGTCGCGCTCTTTTTCGGCGGCATCCTAGCCGCCCGGCTGGCGGGGAAGTGGCACTCCTCAGTCACCCCAGAGGAGCTCATGGCGATTGTGCCCTACCTCAAAGCCCTCGCGCACCCTTAGGGTGTGTACGCACACTCTCTTCTGCTGCGACCGGCTGCAGAGTCCCCGGATCTTTGTTGTCCCGGGCACATCGTCCTCGACGTAGCTTCAGCTACGCCTCCGGGCGCTGTACCCGCAACGCCTTGCCCAAGAACTCTTCGCCCGGTCTCGCGACGAACACAGTGTGCGTACACACCCTAACGCCAGGCGGGCCTGGGGCGATCGCCCCAGAAGGGCTCTTTCAGAAGGGCCGGTCCGAGATACGGGTCTCCGAAGGGATACGGGGCATACCAGGAAGGGATCTTGCCCGGCTCCTCCCACAGGTGGATCTCGAGTATCTCGAAAAAGGGGAAGAAGTAGTCCGTCCCGTTCACAATGCCCGTGCGCATCTCCGTGAACACTCCCATGATCGTTATGTCGCTCCCTTCGCGGAATTTCGCGGGATCCAGAGCGCCCCTCCCGCCGGGATAGAGGGCCAGGAATTTTCCCTGCACCCCGCCCGACTCTTTCTGCAAAAGCCCTTCGTCCGAGAGAGGCACATAGACGGCTTCAAGAAGAGAGCCCCGTGCGGTGGACTCGTTGCTGACGATGGTCCCTCCGAAGACGAACGTGCCCCCTTTGAAATCGGACGGATGCATCAGCAGGTCGGAGAAAGAGGCGGAGGCTGCTCCACGTGTGGTAAATTCCGGGCGCACATCCGGGGCGCACGCGGAAAAGAGGCCCGCACAGAGAAGAGCCGGAAAAAAGACGAGGAAGATGAGGGAAAGGACCCGGTACATACTTATCTTTTACCCCTTCTTCCCGAGCTTGTCAAGCAAAGGGGAAAAGAGAAAAAAGGGAAAAAGACGGCCTTTATGCTGCGGAGAGCGAATCCGGTCCCGCGGGTCCGACGCTTCCCGCCGTACGGAGAGGCAGGAAGACGGTAAATGTGCTCCCGGCTCCGGGCTCGCTCTGCACGGTAATGAAGCCGCCGTGCTCCTGGACGATCTTCCTGCTTACGTACAGCCCTAAACCTGTCCCCTTCTGCTTCCTGGTGAAAAACGGCTCGAAGATGGCATTCAGGTCTTCGGGGGCAATGCCTTTCCCGGTATCCCGGAACGCGATCGCGAGCATCTCCTCTCCTGCAGCCCGTGGCGCATCATGAACGCCCTTCTGCCGCGCTATCGAAATAAGGAGTCGTCCGCCCTTGGGCATCGCCTGCACCGCATTCATCACGATATTGAGAAAGATCTGCTGCAGCAGATCGGGATCGACCATCACTTCGCGGGCATCCTCCTCCTTGCGCACCTCGATCTCGATATCGTGCTTCCTCGATTCCGGATAGACGAAGAAAAGGGCCTTATCGAGGATCTCCCCGATACGGGAGGGTACGAGCTGCAGGGGCTTCGGGCGCGAATACCTCAGGAGGTCCTTCACGATCCGGTCGAGGCGGTTGACCTGGTTCAGCACCTCGCCCATGATCTCTCTTTTAGGGTCCCCCCCGCCCATCTCGGTCCGGCACATCTGCACAGCGCAGCTGATGCCCGCCAGGGGGTTCTTGATCTCATGGGCGATGCCGGAAACGATTTCCCCCAGGGAGGCCATCTTGTCGGCGTGCATCATCTGCTGGCGGTGATAGTGCTCCACCTCTCTCTGCGCGGCTTCGAGGGCGGCTATCATTTCGTTGAACGACCGGGCCAGAAAACCGAATTCGTCCTTGCGCGACGCGGGGGCCCGCACCGACAGGTCCCCTTTCTTCACTTTTTTCATCACTTCGGTAAGGGCGTGCAGGGGCTTGTTGATCAGCACGTCTCCGCCGATCACGAGGATGACGCAGAGAATGAGGAAGCCCAGGAAAAAGGTGATCAGGTGCTGTCGTCGTATCTCCATGATGGCCCTTTTTGCGGAGGCGAGGGAAATCTCTACATCGAGGACTCCGATCACCTTCCTCTGGGACGAGTGGCATTTGTAGCATTCAGGCGTATTGCGGATCGGGCGGATCGCAGTCGCAAAAACCTCCTGTTTTTTCATAATGATGAAGGGCTCCACCTCTCCCGCCTTGAAGCGCTCCCAGTCCGCCGCGTAAATTCGCTTCCCCACCTCGTCCCGCTCGTTCGAGGCAATGATGCGTCCGTTTTCGGGATGGAATATCCTGATTTCCCGCAGCGTGGGATAGTTCCGGGGGTACTGTTCGAAAATTTTCTGCAGTTCCGTCCATTTGTTTTCGAGCATGAGAAGCATGATGTTGTCCATGATGATATGGGACATGAGGACGGCCTTTTCCTTCTGGACGTTATACAGCTTTTCCTTCGAGTTCTGCATCTCGCTCCATTCGATGAGGAGAAAAATCCCCAGGATGGAACAGAAGCATACGACAATGAGCTTGAACGTGACGCTCTTCAGGATGCCCCTCCCTTTTCCTGGGCAGGCGACGCACAGGCCGCAGGAAACAAGCGGAGCGCGGAGAGGCGAAACAAGAGGCTCCTTCCGGGCATAGGGTAAAAATATCGCATTAAGGGAGCTCCTGTTTCATCCTCGTCAGTGTATCCGCAGCGTCAGCTCCAGGGCCTTCCGGTAATCGGCGGCGGCTTCCGCCTGCAGACCCGCCTGCTCGCGGATCTCCGCCCTGAGGAGATAGAGCCGCGGCTCGTGCGGGTTCAGCCCGGCAGCCTTTTGGAAAGCCTCCTCCGCCTCCCTGACCCTGCCGCTCTTTCCCAAAGCGTATGCATGGTAATACTGCGCCGGTGTGTAGGATTCGTCCCGGGCGACCGCCTTTTCGAGCAGATCGAGGGCCTCCTTTTGCTTGTCCCTCTTCGCGAGACAATAGCCCAGGCTGCTCAGTACCGCTTCGTTCTCCGGGGCCGCCTGCAAAGCCTTTCTGAGCACCTCTTCCATCTCCTCCAGCTTGTTCTCCTTGTCGAGGAGCTCGGCGAGCTTTATGGAGGGCAGCAGGTAGTGGGGGTCTTTTTCCAGGGCCTTCCGGTAGAGGGAAGCGGCCAGGGCAAACTGCTTCTTCCTGGCGAACTGCCCGGCAAGACCTGCATCGGCAACGGCGTCGTGGCGCGGGAGATACCCTGGCTCCTTCTTCTGCCGGGGGGTCTCTCCGGCCAGGCCGCGCAGATAGTCGAACATCTCCTCGGTGCCCACAAGGGGCAGTCCGGGCAGCTCGTAGGATATCTTTCCCCCCGTGATAATCACGGTGGAAGGCAGGGCGATCACCTGGTAATCGTGGAAAGTGGACAAGCCCCTGTCGAGGAGCAGGGGGAAGGTGATGCGGGCCTCCTGAGCCACCCTCATGACGGCCTCCCTGTCGGAGGCGGACATGGTCTGGTTCTCTGCGTTGATACCGATCACCTCGATCCCCTTCTCCCGGTACTGCCGGTAAAACTCGTCAAACCTCTTCAGCGCCCGGGCGGAATTTGCGCTCCAGGTGGACCAGAAGACCACGACCACGGCCTTCTTGCCGGAGGAATACGTGCTCAACGACATCTCTTTGCCCTCCAGGTCTCTGAGCACGAATTCGGGGGGGGGCGCCCCCACCTGGAGCATCGCCTGCGCCGCGCCGATGCAGGCGAAAGAGAGCACGGCCGCGAGCGTGAAAACGACGATGCATCCCGCCATGAGGGGACGGACGTGAAGCAAAAGCCTCTTCATCGCCCCTCCCCCTTCACTTTCCGAAGGCCCTCCTTGAAATGGAGGATGGCCTTCCGGTAGTCGCCGAGCTTCTCGTACAGGAGACCGAGGGCATAATACGCAAGGGCAGGGTCGGTATTCAGCATGAGGGCTTCCTGCAGAATTGGCTCGGCCTTTTTCAGTTCGCCCTTCCGGACGAAGGCGAGGCCCAGCCCCGCCTGAGCGCTGCGGAAGAGGGGATTCCTCTGCAGGGCCTGGGAAAAAGCGGCGATCGCCTCGTCGAGCCTCCCCTTTTCCATGAGCAGATACCCGTATCGCTCGTACGCCTCGGGCTGCTCCGGGTTCGCCTGTATGGCTCCCTCCAGAGCCCTGAGGGCCGTGTCTGAAGAGTCGGGCACGGAGAGCGCGCCCGCACCTGCCGGGTCCGCGGCCCGGCTTTCGGCGCTCACGAGACAAAAGAAAGCGAAAAGGGCGAGGAAAAGGCAAAAACTCCCGGCGCTTCTCATCCCTCCGGACATTATCTCCCCTCCGCGCTTCGCGCTGTGCCGCTATCTGTTTTTAGCGGGAGCGCTTCTGTCATAGACAAACTGCTGGTGGCACCCGGGCAGGCAGGAGCCGCCGTTTTCGCTCTTTTTGAACCCCACCGGCAGGCCCCAGGCGCCGAAAGGCACCGCATCCCGGACATGCTTCGGGTTGCTCGTCGCATGGGCGTCGTGGCACGCCCTGCAGGTGCGCCCCTTGACCGCCTTGTTGACATGGACGAAGTGGAGGTTCTGGTCGCCGTTCCTGAAGCCGGTCATCGTGGTGGTCCTGGCTTCAAGAGCGAGGTTTTTCTCGTGGCAATTGAAGCAGAGCTCGAAGTTCTTTATATCGAAGGGCGCGTAGAATACCGGGGCGAAATTCTTCCTCAGTATCCGGAAATTATCGGAGCCGTGCGTGTTATGGCAGGCAGAGCAGTCGCTCTGCTTGATAGGGCCGTGATGGTCCTTGTTCTTCGCGAGGTGCTCCTTCATGTTCATGATCCTGCCGTCGGGCGTATCGAGGGGCTTGTCGTGGCAGGTGGCGCAGGTATCGATCGGCTGCTTCATCAGTTGCTTTGCATAGTCGGAGGCATGGGGGTCGTGGCAGGCCAGACACTTTCTCTCTGTTTCGAGCCCCCCGTGCTTCACCTTCGCTTTTCCCACCCATTCCTTCTTGTCCTTGTGGCACTCGAAGCAGAGCTCCTGGGAGCCCTCCCGGTTGAAGTTGAATTTGTAGTCCCCCGAATGGGGGCTGTGGCACCTCGTGCAGCGCTCGACCACCGGTTTGTGGGCGAATTTCTTGCTCTTGAATGCCTCGGCTTTATCGATATGACACTGGAAGCACACCTCGTTCCCCACAGCGCTCAGCATCTTCGGATATTCGGTCTGGTGGGGATTATGACACATCGAGCAGCCTCCTGCCGCGACAGGGCCGTGGACGAAAGACCCCCCCGCGATCCTCTTGTCATGGCACCGGAAGCAGAGGGCGGGTCCCTCCCCCCTGAGCATATACCGGTACGGCGACTGGTGAGGATCGTGGCATTTCGTGCAGCTCCCCTCCTTGACGGGCTTATGGACCCCCTTCATAGTGTCCACCCTTTCGTGGCACTTGTAGCAGAGCTCGCCGGCGTTCTTGATCGGCGCAAAGACGTGATTCCCCTGGCTTACGTGGCAGATCCCGCATTGGCCGACCGCGGCGGGTCCATGGACGAATTTTTCCTTTCCCATTTGCGCGTGGCATTTGCCGGTAATGCACGACTCCGCCGCTTCAGAGAATTTCAGACGGTGAGAAAAAGAGAAAAAAAGGCAAAAAACAAGGAAAAACAACCCTGCTGCAAGGAAAAACGAACGCCCCCCCTTCGATACGGCATCGCCCATGCTATCCCCCATTATTACCTCCCCCAAGGTAATCAGTATGTAAACCCTTTCACATTGTAATGAGAGACTTACCTCTTTGTCAAAGAATAAAGCGTTGAGAAACAGGGCCAAAAACATCTTGAACGGGTGCGGAACAGGCGCACCTTATTCAAAAAGCCGGAGATTTTCGGCCTCCCTCCTGACCATGCGCTGCAATTCGTCGTACGAGATCACCTTGACCCCCAGCTCCCCGGCCTTCCGCAGTTTTGAGCCGGGCTCTTCACCCGCAACCAGGTAGTCCGTTTTCCGGGAAAGCGCCGCAGAGGAGCGCCCCCCCTGCCGCTCGATGAGGTCCTCCACTTCCTTGCGCGGGACCGGCAGGGTGCCGGTTATCACGAAGGCGAGCCCTCCGAGGGGGAGAGAGGCCTTTTCCACGGAGACGAAGTCGGGGTTGGTCAACCGCACCCCAAGGGACAACAGAGATGCGAGGGTTTCGCTATTCTTTGCGTCGCCGAAGAAGCTCGCCACCGATGCCGCGATTTTTTCGCCCATCTGCTTTATGCACAGGATCCTTTCAGGGGTGACCCGGTAGAGGTCCTCCAGCCGCGCGAAGTTCCGCGCCAGCAGCCGCGCGGCATGCTCGCCCACATGGAGGATGCCGAGGGCGAAAAGGAACTTCGCGAGCGTCGTGTCCTTGCTCCTTTCGACCGCATCGATCAGGTTCTGCGCCGACTTTTCGGCGAAGCGGGAAGGGCGAGCAGGTCTCCTTTCCGCAGCCGGTAGATGTCCTCGAAATGCTTAAGCAGCCCGCGAGCGTAAAAAAGCTCCACGTTCTTCTCCCCGAGCCCTTCGATGTCCATGCCGCCCGCGCGGCGAAATGGATGATCCGCTCCGTGACCTGTGCGGGGCAATCCAGGGCGACGCATCGCACCGCCACCTCGCCCTCTTCCCGCATCACACGGGAACCGCATGCCGGGCAGCGCTCGGGAAGGGGCACAGGCCTCTCCTGTCCGGTCCTCTTCTCCGTGACGACCGACACGACGTGGGGGATGACGTCTCCCGCCCTTTCCACCACCACGGTGTCCCCCACCCGGATGTCCTTGCGCGCGATCTCGTCCCAGTTATGGAGGGTGGAGCGGGCCACGGTCACACCCGATCCGCACCGGCTCGAAGACGGCATACGGAGTGATGACCCCTGTCCTCCCGACGCTCCCCCCGATTTCCCGTATCGTTGTCGTACCCTGGTGCGCCGGAAATTTGTAGGCAATGGCCCAGCGGGGCTCTCTCGTCTTCACCCCAGCTTCTTTTGCAGTGCGCAGTCGTTCACCTTGAGCACCGCGCCGTCGGTCTCTCGAAGGGAAAAGCGGCGCGCTTTTCCTCTGACCAGCTCCCGTATCGCCTCGATCCCCTCATCGATCCCCCCTCACCCGCCTGACCACGGCAGGGACGGGAAACCGTGCGTTCCGCTTCGAGCCACCCGATGAGCTCCCCTGGCTTTCAGAAGGAGATCCCCTATCCGTAGCGCCCAGACCATAGCACGCGTGATATACAGCCTCCTCGATGCGGTGACTGAGGAGTCGAGCTGGCGCACCGATCCGGCGGCGGCGTTCACGCGGGTTGGCGCGGGGAGGCGGCTCCCCCTTCCTCTCCCCCCCTCTCCCTGTTCAGCGCCTCGAATTCCCGGATATGCATGTAGACTTCCCCGCGGATGTCGATCCTCTCCGGCACGGCGCGCCCCTCTAAGAAAAGCAACTCCGCAGGGGGACCGCCATAACGGTCCGGTTGGTTCATACTGTTCGTCGTGATGTCCTCCCCCACATACCCGTCCCCCCGGCGGTGGAGGCGTGGTACCGGCAGCCCGCCCTCGGTTATTTCCCTGAGAGCTCGACGGCGAGGCCGTCGTACTTGCATTCACGGCTCGACCGTATTCTTATTATGTGCCACCGTGAAATCGTTCCTCTTCTGCCCTCCGGTGCCGAGGAGCCGCCTCTCCCTTGCGCTTGTCGAACTCGAAAAGCTCTCCGTGGGAGAAGGCGTTTTTCCAGGAGAGCATGGGCTCTGCCGTGCCGCACCCTCTCGAACTTCGAGCGGGAGGAGCCCGTGTGTTTGTCCAGATACCCTCTGCGTCGGGGAGTCGGGGGAGGTGCGTACCGGAAGCGGTATTCGTTCTTCGATCAACACGCTCCTTCAGGTGACGATCTGCAGAGCGTCATACCTTCCGCTTGAGTCGGAGATAAGCCAGGTGCGGGGAATCTGTGGACATAACCAAACCCAGGTAGCGATACAGCTGCATGGTGGGTGAGCTCGCTCACAAGCTCTTCTATTTTCTTCTTAATCTCGTCGGGCACCTGCTGCCTTTCGGACATCTTTTTTCCTTGGCAATCGTATAGTAGTGAACAAGCCTGTCCCCTCCTCAAAAGAGACATGTCTCAGCTTTGCGATAAAAGCAACTCCCCGAGCTCCTCAGGCGGAAGCGGCTCGCTGAAGAGGAACCCCTGTACCGAATCGCACTGCCCGGAACGCAGAAAAGCGAGCTGTTCTTCGGTCTCCACCCCTCCGCAACCACATCCAGGTTCATGTTATGCGCCAGGGCGATCACCGCGGTGACGATGGAGCCGTCGTCGGGGTCATCCGGAAGGCCCCGGATGAACGATTTATCGATCTTGAGCTTGTGGACAGGAAACTTCTTCAGGTAGCTCAGCGAAGAATACCCCGTGCCGAAATCGTCGATGGAGAAACGTATCCCCATATCGACAAGCCGGGTGAGAAGGGGAATAGTTACCTCTACATCCTCCATGACGATGGTTTCGGTGATTTCGAGCTCCAGCCAACGGGAGGAGAGCCCCGTCTCGTGCAGAATCCGGGCAATGAGCTCAGGGAGGCGGGGATGCCTGAACTGCCGGGCGGAGAGGTTTACCGTTACGCACAGGGGGAATACCCGGCGTCCTGCCATGCCTTGTTCTGTATGCACGCGGTACGCAGCACCCACTCGTCGATGGGAACGATAAACCCTATCTCCTCAGCCAGGGGAAGGAATTCCAGGGGATTGAGCAGTCCCAGCTCGGGGTGCCGCCAGCGGACCAGGGCCTCCGCGCAAACAATCCGCCCGGTGCTGAGATTCACCTGGGGCTGATAGTGGAGTACCAGCTCCCCCATTTCGAGGGTGCGGCGGAGGCTGTTTTCGAGCAGAAATGCGTTCAAGGCTCCTGGCGGTGAGGGAATCGTTGAAGAACTGGTAACTGCCCCTGCCCTGCACCTTCGCATAGTGCAGTGCGGTATCGGCATTCTTGAACATTTCTTCTGCGTTTTCGGCGTCATCCGGATAGATACTGATCCCGATGCAGGCGCTGACATGGAGCTCATTGCCCTTCACCACACACGGTCCTTTCAGGCATGCCATTGCTTTCTCCGCTATTTTTGCCGCGTCTTCCGCATGGGATATCTCGGGGAGCAGGCCGGCGAAGCTGTCCCCACCCGTGCGCGCAAGGGTGTCCGATTCGCGCACGCACTCCCTCAGCCTGACGGCGATCTCCTTGAGCACCAGGTCGGCGCCGGCGTGGCCCAGGGCATCGTTGATCGCCTTGAAGCGGTCGATGTCGAGGGAGAGCACCGCCGCCTTCCTCTTGTTACGATACGCCTGCGCCAGAGCGAGGACAAGGCGGTCCATGAAGAGCATCCTGTTCGGCAGGCCGGTCAGAAGGTCGTGGTACGTCTGGTATTCGATAATCTCCTCGTTCTGTTTGTGTTCCGTGATGTCGCTGAAGATCACCACCCCTGCAATGACTCGTTCCTCCTTGTCGCGTACAGGGGATGAGCTCACCCTCACATGCCGCGGTGCCGTCCCCCGCAGGATCCCTATTTCCTCCTCGCAGACAATCTCTCCATACAGGATGGAGCGGGCAAGGGGCCACTCTTCGGGCTCATAGGGCCGTCCGTCGGGATGAAAGCCCTTATATTCCTTGTAGGATTCGATATTTTCGGATCGAAGAAAAGGATGTCTCCAGATACGCTCCACCTGCTCGTTGCCGAGAAACAGTCTTCCGGAGGGGGCCTCGGCAATGATGACCCCTGCCGGGATGTTCATCAGTACCCCCTTCAGAAAGCTCCGTTCCGCATCCAGCTCTGCCGTCCTTTTCTCTACTTCCCTTGCCAGTTCCCGTGACACCTTTTCCGCAGTGAGAGTGAGGAGCCTTTCCTGCTCCCGCATCCGCTCCTCCGTCTTCCGGTAATGCAACACATGCAGCGAAGCCGCCCATACCGCACCTATTCCCAAACAGCGGTTGAAAACGGCAATCACAGGCTGCACGCCCGGAGGAGAAAGGAAAAAACCGACCACTATCAACAACGTACCCACTGCGGGGAGGAACAGGATATACGTCCGCCGAGCAGAAGAAGGGAAAAAAAGGAGCGGAACAAGATAGCCCAGCCACTCCGCATACCCCAGGGGGGTCAGGAGGTCCAGGACGAAAACTCCCCCCATAATAGAAAAGACAATTCCCCAACTGACATGTCGCTTCCCCTGCTGTCTCATTCCCTTCCTCTACAGCAGAAAAAGAAAGAGTACGACAGGGTGAAACGGAAAGAAACAGGTAAAGGGAAGAACAGTAGTCCTTTGTAGTCCTTTGTAGTCCTTTGTAGTCCTTTGTATCTGCCTTACTCTGTCTCATTCTGTCTTCTCTCTGCTTTATCCCTGTCTTTTTCCGCCTTTCCTCCTGACGAGGGGCGCAGCACACAGGGTGAGTACAAGACCGGCGGCCCAGGGGTATTTCACTCCGTAGACCACAGGCGTAAGGGCTATGCGCACCGCTGCCCTGAATGTTTCATGTTTCTCGATATACGCCGCAGCGGGAGGAGACAGCCGGTAGTAGGCACGCACGAACGCCCGTCCGGGTGCGGTGGTCAGGAGATAGGCGTCCCTGAACCTCCGCAGCTCCTGCACCTCGGGAGCGAGGGCGCTTCCGTAAGCGGCGCTGGCGATGAAGCAGCCGCCTCCCCCTCCCCCCCCGGATGAGGAGCCTTCCGACGCAGACCCGCTGTCCTTCGACGCGGTAAAGGAATAGGCCAGGCCGTCCTGGGCGGAAGAAATATTCATTACGACGGCCACTACTTTGGAATAGGTAGTGCCGAACCCGGCGACCTGGGTCGAGACAGAGGAACCGTCCAGGGAAACGTCCTGTTCGTCGTATCCTCCTGCGCTCTTTACCATGATGAGCCGCACCGCGTTGCTGCCCGTATTCATGTTCGAGAAGGTCAGGAAGAGGACGGACGAGGAGCCGTCAGGCTTGAAGGCATAGAACCTCGACGAAAGATGGCTCAAAAATCCGTTTACCGTCTGCGGATAAGAAGAGTACGCAGCGCTGTGGTGTATCAGGGGATAATAATTCCCGTCCGGATAGTCCCTCCGGTAATTCGCCGACTCGAAAGCACCGTAGGCGGAGCCGAGGCCGGCCCCCCGCGCACCGAGCTCGCCGGTAATGGATGAAAGGGCGCCCGCTCCTCCCCCCATCCTGGTCCAGATCGAGCGCACCACGTCGTTTCCATAGGTTTTGGAAAGATACTTCACCCAGATGGTGGTGCCGTACTCGTAATCGGAAAGAGTGGAGTCGAGCGGATAGTCGGGGATATCGAACCACCCTCCGGGCCTGCCTGTCGTTCCTGCGGGGGTGGTCCCGTCAAGGGCGTAATAGGTTTCCCCGCTGTCCCAGTCGCCGTTATCGTTCGCATCGTCGTACTTCCTCCCCAGCAGGTTGAGGTAGTCGTTCACGGTGGGATAGACCTCGTCCTCCATCCAGGTGGAGGAAGCCTCCATCCACCACGTGTTCGCGGAGCTGTAGGAATACTGGAACTGCACCGCATGGAAAAATTCGTGGGCGGCGGTCACCTTCAGGGCGCCGAGCCGCGGATCGGGATCGAGATTGGAGGGGAAGCCCGAAAAGTCGTTTTCGATGACGATATAGCTGTCGGCCGGAGTGGTATCGAAGCTCGTATAGCCGTAGACGGAGCTCATATCCAACACATAGACGTCGAACCTGCCGTCTCCCCCCGCTGTCCCGTCGGAAGCGGGAGCCGTATACCCCCTGTTGGTGACGATCTCGGTCCAGGACGCCTCGAGATACGTGCCGAGGCTCGCAACGAAGGAGGGCACGGTGCTCTGCACCCCGTCGGAGCCGTACGCCGCGTCGCCGTTCGTATCGTCCTCCGTGTAATGTATCTTGAAATGTCCTTCCGGGGTGTCGTAGGTCCAGACCGCGATGCCGCTGCCGTAGTAGTCCGCGTCGTTGGCGTCGGTGGGCCGGTAGAGGATAAATTCGTTTTCCTTGAAGAGGAGGTCGCGGTGCTCCTTCGCCTCGAGGAGCACCGGGGTTGCGGATTTCACCGGAGCATCGGATTGATACCCCTTCGGGAGCTTCTTCTTGTTGAAGAGCGCATAGAGCTTATAGTTCAGGGCGGTGCGGTAATCGATCTCCCCGTTTTCGTATGCCTTCTGGAGGAGGTGAATGCTGTCTTCCTTTCTTTGCACCGTGTCTCCCTGGACGACGACCGCGAGAAATAAGACGAAGAAAAGGGCTGCAAGCATCTTTTTCATACTGTGGTATACCGCTCCTTTCATGGGTATAGTCCGGGAAGGTCACCCGGACTCCGCTGCAGCGAGCAGGAGAGACAACGCCAGCACGGCAGTCTCCTCCCTGTTTTCCTCCCTGTTTCCGGCGAGCACTCTCCTCTCCGAAAAGGTGGCTCCCCTCCCGCTGACCGCGAGATACACGAGCCCCCTCTCCTTTCCCTCGAGCGTCCCGGGGCCGAGGTTCCCCGTGGCGGCGACCGCGTAGTCGGTCCGCATCAGCTCCCGCGCCCGCTCCGCCATTGCCTGCGCCGTCTCTTCGCTCACCGCTCCATGCCTTTCGATGAGGGTCGGGGGGATGCCGAGCAGCCGTATCTTGGCCTCATCAGCGTACGTTACCAGCCCCCCCCTGAAGTAGGCGCTCGCTCCGGGCAGCAGGGTCAGATAGTGGCTGACGAGCCCCCCGGTGCACGACTCGGCGGAAGAAAGGGTCAGCCCCTTCGCCGAAAAGAGGGCATGCACTCTGCCGACGATGTCGCTCCTGTCCACCGCTTCCTCCCCTCTCTGTCCCCACGGGCGCTTTCCCCATATTATATGCTATTCCCGGAACAAAGTCAGAGGGAAAGATGGCGCTACCGCACGGCGGCGCGAATCGTCATGTACCCTGAAAAGAGGATCATGCAGCCGCCGGCGACAACGCGGCCCTGTATCGCTTCACCGAAAAAGACGAACCCGAGAAGAATGGCGCAGACCGGCTCGACATAGCCGAGAATAGCCGCCTGGTTGGCGCTCACCCGCTGCATTCCCTTGAAGTAGAGCAGGGGGGCGATGGTGGAGTGGGCGATGCCCATTACGACCAGCGCCCAGAGCCCCGGTGAAAAGAGGCCCTTCAGGTCTACCCAGGGGAGCAGAAGGAGGGCGATGACGCTGTTCTGGAAGAAGGTCATCGTGAGAGGGGTAAAGCGCGGCGACAGAAGCCGGAGGGCAATGATGAGCAGCGCGTAGAAAAAACCCGAGAGCACCCCGGAGAGGATCCCCGCGGTATTCCTGTCCCCTGCGCGCAGCAGTTCCCAGAAGCGGGTGGGGGACACGCCCAGCATGATCCAGAGTCCGGCGGTGGCCAGCGCAACGGAGAGGGCCATCCTCGCCGTTACCTTTTCCTTCAAAAGGAAAAGAGCGAGAAATGCCACCATGACGGGGGCTGTATAGTGGGTCAGCACCGCGCCGGCGATGGAGGTGTTCTGGTATGCGTAGAAAAAAGAGAACGTATTGGCGAGGCTGAGGGGGCCGAGGAGGAAGAGAGGGAGAAGCGCCCTCCCGGCCGGCATCTCTTCACGAAGCTTCTTGCGGAGGAGGAAAAAGGCCATAAGCGCAAGGGAGATCACATTCGGGAAGAAAATCAGATGGGGCACGGACGTCCCGGCAAACCTGATGAGGACCCCGAGGGCGCTCCAGAGGACGATGGCGGTGAGAAGGTACACGTACGGCATCGGTTATTATTGCCTATTTAAAAAATTTTTTTCTCTTCGTATAATAATCCGCAGGGCCGCTGGGAAAAAACGACCTGCCCCGGGAGAATGCATGACGACACAGTTCAGGGAAATCGACAACGCCGGCGTTTCCATCCAGGTAAACCAGCTCGTTATAGGAGCCACTATTCCCTTTGACGTCTATGTAAAGGAGAAGGGCATCTTCTCCCCCTTGTTCCCGAGCGGCATCCTGTTGAGCCCCGATGCCAAAAACGGATTGTTGCGGAAGGGAATTTCAGAGGTCTATGCCAAGGCGGAAGACGGCCCTGCCGTGGCGGAGTATCTCGCGCGGGCGAAGGCCCGCACGGAGAAAGCGTCCGGCGACCCTGCCGAGTTTTTCAGGAACTATTCTTTTGCCAAAGAGCAGCATCACCAGATCGACAGGACGCTTCTGGCGCCCGGAAAGGAGATCCCTTTCAGTCTCCTGGCGCTGGACCGCTTTACCGTCAAGACTCTCGCGGAGGCCGGCGAAAAGGTCCCGGCACTCGTTACCGAAGCGATGCTGGCCGTCCCCGGGGACCTCGTCATACGGAGGGCGGATATCCCCCGCTATCACGAATACATCAACAGCCTGCTTACCCGCGACGCGGCGGCAGGACCCGCAGGAGCTTCGGTAAAAGCGGTCGCGGTGAAGGAAAACTCGAAAATCATTCTGCGGGACCTCCTTGAAGACCCGAGGAGCGGGGAAAAGATCAAGGAATCCGGAGAGATGGTGCAGAAGATGATCGATTGCGTCCTGGATAACAAGGACGCGCTGTACGACCTCCTTTCGCTGCGGGGATACGATTATTACACCTACACCCACTCGGTCAACGTGGCCGCCCTCACCATCGGGATCGGGGCCGCCATCGGCCTGAAGCGGGATGAGCTTGAGAGGCTCGGGATCGGGGCGCTGCTGCACGACATAGGAAAGAGCGCGGTGAGCCACGAGGTGCTGAACAAGCAGGGAAAGCTCGATCAGAGCGAATACCTTATCATCAAGGGCCATGTCATGGAAGGGAAGAAAATCCTGACGGAGCACCGGAACCTCCCTGAGGACGCCCTCCAGGCCGTCCTGCAGCACCATGAAAAATTGTCGGGCAAAGGGTATCCGCTGCAGCTGTCAGGCCATGAGATTACGCTTTTCGGGAGAATATCCGCCATTGCCGACTGCTACGACGCCCTGACCACAAAGCGGCCCTATAAAACCGCCTTCACTCCCTTTTACGCCCTCTCCCTGATCGCGAAGGAAACCGGGGACTACGATCCGGACCTCCTGAAGGAATTTGTAAAAATGCTCGGCAAGGTATAGGGGCGGGCTACCCATTCGGACTGAAAGGTGATACAATAAAGGTATTCGGAAACAGGGCGTTCGCGGCAGCTGTCCCCTGTTCCTGAAAATATCTTCCGCCCGGCACCGAGAAAAAATGGACCTTTTCGGAGAAGAGCTCACAGAAAAAGGAGCGCAGTCCGATGCCTCCTCTCCCCTCGCCTATCGCATGTTCCCCAGGACGATCGACGAATATGCGGGACAGGGCCATATCCTGGGCGAAGGGAAACTGCTCCGCCGGGCCATCGAAGCGGACAGGATCACTTCCCTCATCCTTTACGGCCCTCCGGGGACCGGGAAGACGGCCCTGGCCCGGGTGATCGCCGCGAGGACAAAGGCCCACTTCGAATGGCTCAATGCAGCAACCGCAGGGCTCGACGACCTCAGAAAAGTGATCCAGGCGGCACGGAAACGCCGGGAAAGGGGCGCCCGCACTATCCTTTTCCTCGACGAAATACACCGCTTCAACAAGCTGCAGCAGGACGCCCTGCTCCCCGACGTGGAGGAGGGCACTATCGTCCTGATCGCCGCCACCGTCGAAAATCCCTTTTTCTACGTAAACTCCGCTCTCCTTTCGAGGAGCCAGGTATTCGAGCTGAAGCCCCTGGCCGCCCAGGACCTCCTTTCCCTCATGCAGCGGGCGTTGAAAGATGCGGAGCGGGGGCTCGGACACCTGAAGATACAGGCTGATGAGGACGCGCTCCGGCATCTCGCGGCCATGTCCGACGGCGACGCGAGGAAGGCGCTCTCGGCGCTCGAAATCGCCGCCCTGACCACGGCGCCCGGTCCTGACGGATGCATCCGCCTTACCCTGACCGTCGCCGAGGAGTCCATACAGAAGAAAGCGGTGGTGTATGACAGGGACGGCGACCAGCACTACGACACCATTTCCGCTTTTATCAAGAGCATGAGGGGCTCCGACCCCGATGCCGTCGTCTATTACCTCGCGAAGATGCTGTACGCGGGCGAAGACCCCCGCTTTATTGCGAGGAGGATCGTCATCTGTGCGTCGGAGGACATCGGCGAGGCCGATCCCATAGCGCTGCTCGTCGCCACGTCCGCCCTGCGGGCAGTCGAGTTCATCGGTATGCCCGAAGCGAGAATTCCGCTCGCGCAGGCGGCCCTCTATCTCGCCCGCGCGCCGAAGAGCAACGCCTGCTACCGCGCCATCGAGGCGGCCATGGAAGATGTGGAGAAGGAGCAGACCATGGAGGTTCCCGACCATCTGAAATGCACCGCCTATCCGGGCGCGAAGAAACTGGGGCACGGAGAGGGATACAAGTACCCCCACGATTACGGGGGGCATGTGGAGCAGGAATACCTCCCCCGGAAAAAGAAGTACTACACCCCCTAGCACGAAGGCGGGCGTGAGCGGGGCAGGAGCGCCCGCTCTTCCCCTCACCCGCCCCGCCTCCCCCTGTCTGTTTTCAAGGAGTGCGCCATGAAGAGGACTTTCCTCTCTTTTTCCCTTGCCGCGTCCCTGTCCCTGGCGGGAATTCTTCTCTCGCTGCTCGCCTGTGCGGGGGAGGACCCGTCCTCCCCGCGCGTCCTGAGAGTGCAGGACAAGACGAGCATCCCGTTCGACCGGATGATACGGGATATCGGGGGAGCGGATGTGGTGCTCGTCGGAGAGAGCCACGGCGAAAGAAGCCACCACGCGGCGCAGCTTGCAGTGATCAAAGCGCTGCGCGGCGTCCGGCCCCCCCTCGCGGTGGGTCTCGAAATGTTCAGGGCGGACAGCCAGGACGCCCTGGACCGCTGGATCGGGGGGGAGATGACCCTGCAGAAATTCCTGCAGATCTATTACGACAACTGGAGCTTTCCCTGGGCGTACTACAGCGATATTTTTTTCTATGCGCGGGAGAAGGGGATCCCCCTCGTAGGTCTCAACATCCCCCGCCGTATTGCGCAGAAAGTGGCGTGGACCGGGTTCTCCTCCCTCACCCCTGACGAGCTGAAAGAGCTGCCGCCCGGCATCACCTGCGACGTCGACCGCGAGTACATGGACTTCATCCGCAGGACGTACGAGGCGCACCGCGGCGGGGACGCGGGGTCCTTCACCCGCTTCTGCGAGGCGCAGATGCTCTGGGACAAAGTGATGGCCCGGCATCTCGTCGCCTATCTGAAACGGAACCCCGGAAGCACGGTGGTCGTTCTGGCGGGGTCCGGACACTCGTGGAAAAGGGGCATACCCGAACAGATACGGAGGGCTTCGGGGCTCACCTACCGGGTGATCCTTCCGGCCCCTCCCGACGGAGCCCGGCGGGATACGATCACTCCCGACGACGCCGATTACCTTTTGCTCTGGTAGGCGCTGCTCCGCTGCCCGGCACGGCCCCTCTCAGCCCTTCATCAAACGGTAGACGGAAAGCAGTCCGAGGAGGATGGAGACGGAAGCCGCGGTGAGCGTGAGGGTCTCGCTGCCTATGAGCACAAAAAAGAGCGCGGCGGAGGCCGCCGTGACCGTCAGGATCACGAGCATCATCACATTCGTCATGACCTTGAATTGGGAGGTGATCATGTCGATCTCGGACTTCGGCAGCTTGAAGGAGAGCTCGCCCTTGCCGGCTTTCATGAGGAATTCCTCCACCTGGGAAGGGAGCCTCCAGAGGGTGAGGACCCTCTCCCGCAGGCTCTCCCATACGCGCTCGGCCTGCTCGGAGCGGCTCCCCATGAGGAATTCCCTGATGTAGGGCTTTCCTATTTCGATGATATTCAGCGAGGGGTTCAGCTGAAAAGCGATGCCGTTGAGCATCCCGACGGCCCTCCCGAGGAGGATGAAGTTGTTCGGGATCTGCAGGTAGTCGATGACGGAAAAGATCCTCTCTATTTCCCCTGCAATATCGTCCACCGTGAGCGCCTTGAGCTCGCGGGGCGTGATGTAGCGGTATTTGTCGATGAGGGCCTGCGCCACCTCGAGCAGCGCCCCGTAGTCGGCCCCTTCGGTGATAAACCCCATCCGCTCCATCGAATCGATGATCCGGGGGGTGTTTCGTTCCACAATGGCGTTGGCGAACCTCCGCAGGTCCCTCCTGGTCTTTTCGGGGATCTCCTGCACCATGCCGAAATCCACGAAAACCAGCTTCGGCCCCTCCCTGATCAGGATATTCCCCGGATGGGGGTCGCCGTGGAAGAAGCCGTGGAGGAAAATCATCCTCGCATAGGTCTCCGCGAGGAGATTCGCCACCTCCTCGCAATCGATCCCAGGGGTCTTTTCAGGGCCGCATTCGGTGATCTTGACCCCCTCCACGAACTC
Organism: Thermodesulfovibrionales bacterium; assembly: GCA_046350935.1. Classification (GTDB taxonomy): domain Bacteria; phylum Nitrospirota; class Thermodesulfovibrionia; order Thermodesulfovibrionales; family Dissulfurispiraceae; genus Nitrobium. The sequence goes on along the minus strand of JAXLZK010000003.1, from coordinate 59,257 downwards.
AAGGGTGAGCACCCGCTTTCCGCTGTATTCCCGGAGGACGGCGGGGATGATGATCCTTTCGTCCCCCTTGAAGTTCCCGGCGAACCGCTCCGCATTCCTCCCCTCCTGCCCGTAATCCAGCTCCGCCCGCACGATCCGCGCGAATTCCCCGTGCAGCACCTTCAGGTCGATCCTCCCGTATCTGCCCTGCAGCAGCGTGATCAGGGTCCGCAGGGTTTTTATATCGGTTTCGATCACCTTCTCTATGCCGGGGTACTGCACCTTGACCGCGACCGTACGGCCGTCCTGCAGCACCGCCCGGTGCACCTGGCTCAGGGACGCCGCTGCGATGGGCTCTGCGTCGAACCGGGAAAACAGCTCTTCGGGAGCGGCCCCGAGGTCGGCGATGATCTGCCGCCGTATCTCGTCGTAGGCATGGGGAGGGACGTTGTCCTGCAGCTGGGAAAGCTCCCGTATGTATTCATCGGGGAGGAAATCGATGCGGGAGCTGAGAAACTGCCCCACCTTGATCATCAGGCCCTTCATCCTGATGGCCGTTTCCCGTATCAGGACGGCATTGCGCCGGTGCAGGTGCTTCAGGTACGCGGCCTTCTCCTCGCCGGACATGAAGAACCCCATCAGGCCTGCCGTCCGGTACGACGCCATGACCCTCAGGGCCACCGCAAGGCCCCCGAAAAACCTTCTCCAGTAGTGAATCTTCCCCATATCCTCTCCGCTGCCGGCGCCCAGCGCGCGCGACTGTCCGCCGGCGGGTCCGCGCTCCCTCTTTCTCCTAAATGATACAAGAAAAGAGCAGGCAACGGAAACCTTCTGCAGCTTTTTTTCGACCACGGCGCGGCTCCGGACCCTCCCTTCCTGGTATAATAGGGGATGCTCCAGGTCAGCGCGGTAGACAAGGCCTACGGAAAACAGGTCATCTTCGATTCGATCAGCTTCACGATCAATACGGGCGAGCGGGTGGGACTGGTGGGCAGGAACGGCCACGGCAAAACCACCCTCTTCCGGATGATCACCGGAGAAGAAAAGCCCGATGCGGGGGACATCAGCATCCCCACTGCTTATTCAGTCGGCCATCTCTCCCAGCATATCCGGTTCTCTTCCGACACCGTGCTGCAGGAGGCCTGCCTGAGCCTCCCCCCCAACGATGAGGGCAGGGACGAAACCTACAAGGTAAAGAGCATCCTGATGGGTCTCGGCTTTACCGGCGACGACTTCACCCGCCCCCCCTCCTCTCTCTCCGGGGGCTACCAGATACGACTGAACCTCGCAAAGGTGCTGATCAGGGAGCCGAATCTGCTGCTCCTCGACGAGCCCACCAACTACCTCGACATCCTGTCGGTGCGGTGGCTGACCCAGTTCCTGCGCGCCTGGAAGAACGAGCTGATTCTCATCACCCACGACAGGGACTTCATGGACGGCGTGACGACCCACACCATGGGGATCCACCGCTGCAAGACGCGGAAGATAGCCGGACCGACCCTGAAGCTGTACGACCAGATACTTGCGGAAGAGGAAGTCCACGAAAGGACTCGCCTCAACGACGAAAAGAAGCGCCGGGAGATCGAGCAGTTCATCGAGCGCTTCCGCGCCAAGGCCACGAAGGCCAGGGCGGTCCAGTCCAGGGTGAAGTCGTTACAGAAGAGAGAGAGGCTGGAGAAACTGTCCGGGATAAAGGACCTGGAGTTCGCCTTCACTGCCGCTCCGTTCCTGGGGAAATGGCTCCTGGAGGCGGACAGGGTCTCCTTCGCCTACGGGACGGAAAGCCGGCCCCTCCTCAGCGATTTCAGCATCGACGTGGGAAAAGGCGACCGCATCGCCCTCGTCGGGAAGAACGGAAAAGGGAAGACGACGCTGCTGAACCTCCTTGCGGGGGAGCTTTCCCCCCGGCAGGGCGCCGTCACTCTCCATGCCAAGACCCAGCTCGCCTATTTCGGCCAGACGAACATCGACCGCCTCTCTCCGCAGAAGACCGTCGAGGAGGAAATACTGGACGCGCTGCCCGAATACAACCGGAAGGCGGCCCGGAACATCTGCGGGACCATGCTGTTCGGGGGGGATGCGGCGCTGAAGAAAGTCTCCGTTCTCTCCGGCGGGGAAAGGAGCAGGGTCCTCCTGGGAAAGCTCCTCGTCAGCCCGGCGAACCTGCTCCTCCTCGACGAGCCCACCAACCACCTCGATATGGAATCCATCGACTCCCTGCTGGAGGCTCTGTCGGTATTCGACGGGGCGGTCATGATCGTCACCCACAGCGAGATGATCCTCCATGCCCTCGCCACGCGCCTGATCGTTTTCGACGACGATGCAGTGACCGTGTTCGAGGGTACCTACCAGGACTTCCTGGACAGGGTGGGATGGAAGAGCGAGGAGCCGGGGAGCCCCGCCGCAGGGAAGGACGGCGCCGGCCCGCAGGGCAAAGGCTCCGGAAACAGAAAGGATGCGCGGCGCATTCGCGCAGAGATCATCACGAGCCGCTCCCGCATCGTCGGTGCGCTGCAGGGCGGAATCACCGAAATCGAAAATACCATCATGCGCCTCGAAGAGGAAGTGGAGAGAGACACCCAGGCGCTGCTGGATGCCTCTCTGACGGGCAGCGGAGAGGCGATCAGGACGCTCTCGAAGAGCATCCATGACGCGAAAGAGAAAATCGACTCCCTTTTCGACGAGCTGGCAGCCCGCACCGAAGAGCTCGAAGCCCGCTCACGGGAGTTCGACGAGAAGCTTACGACGCTCTCCCTGAATTAGACGTCCCGCAAGCGGGAAAAGCGGCACGGAGAGCAAAGGGGGCACTGAAGGATGAACAACGGAAGCACCGGGTCCGTATCCGCATCGTACGCCGCGCTGCGCGGCCTCTTCGCCCTGCCCGTCGTTGTGGCGTCGCTCGGGTACTTCGTCGACATCTACGATCTCGTGCTCTTCAGCATCGTGCGGGTGCCCAGCCTGAAGTCCCTGGGCCTGCAGGGGCAGGAGCTCCTCGACACGGGAGTGTTCATCCTGAACATGCAGATGGCCGGCATGCTCCTCGGCGGAATTCTCTGGGGCGTGCTCGGGGACAAGAAGGGGAGGCTGAAAATCCTTTTCGGCTCCATCTTCCTCTACTCTCTCGCCAACGCCGCCAACGGCCTCACTGCCACGGTCGGGCAGTATGCGGCGCTGCGCTTCATCGCGGGCATCGGCCTGGCGGGAGAACTGGGGGCTGGAGTGACCCTGGTTGCGGAAATTCTGCCGAAGGAGTCCCGCGGGTACGGGACGATGATGGTGGCCTCGGTGGGGGTGACGGGGGCGATCCTTGCCAACTACATCGCGGAGCACTTTGACTGGAGGACGGCCTACTATATCGGGGGAGGCCTGGGAATGTTTCTGCTGGCCCTGCGCGTCAGCGCCTACGAATCGGGGATGTTCACGCAGATGGCGGGCAAGGACATCAGCAGGGGGGATTTTTTCAGCCTGTTCACCCGCCGCGAACGCTTCTTCCGCTACCTGAAATCCATCCTCATCGGCGTGCCCATCTGGTTCGTAGTCGGCATTCTGATCACCTTCTCCCCCGAATTCGGCCGTGCGCTGCATATCGCCGCTCCCGTCTCGGCGGGGAAGGCGGTGATGTACTGCTACCTGGGGCTCGTCTTAGGGGATTTTTCGAGCGGGCTCCTCAGCAACTACCTCCGCAGCCGCCGGAAGGCGGTCTTCCTCTTCATCGTCCTTATCTGCGTCTCCCTAGGCGCTTATTTCGCCCTCGACGGGGCAAGCACAGCCGCTTTTTACGCGGTCTGCGGGGCATTGGGCTTCGCCGGCGGGTACTGGGCCGTCTTCATCACCATCGCCGCCGAGCAGTTCGGCACGAATCTCCGCGCGACCGTCGCGACCACGGTCCCGAACTTCGTCCGCGGGATGGTGGTCCCGATCACTTTTCTCTTCCAGGCGGCGAAGAGCCACTTCGGCATTCTCCAGGGGGGCGCCGCGGTGGGCGGAATCTGCATCCTCCTCGCCCTGTACGCACTGCACCGCCTCGACGAAACTTTCACGAAAGACCTGGATTACATAGAGCTCTGACCGGAAAATACGCGGGAAACACGAAGGGAGCGCCGGGGGGCACCCTTCCGGATAGGCGGCGAAAAGATACAAAAAGGGGCATATTCTCATATGCCCCGAACGTCTGTCTGTAGTGCTGCAGGCTCCCTTAGAAGCTTATGTTCTTCTCCGCCATTTTGGCCTTCAGGATCTCTCCAAGGGTGCCGACGCTGCCGGAGGACTTCTCCTCTTTCCTGACCGAGTCCCGGTACCGCTTCAGCTCCTCCTGCTCAGCCTTTGCGAGGACTCCCTTGCGGCTCAGGAGGACTTTCCCCTTCTCCTTGTCCACTTCGAGCACGACGGCCTGGACAGGGGAGCCGGCAGGGAACATGCGGCCGTGGTCCTCGCCGTTCTCGGTGCCCATCTCGGAGTTGGGAATCAGGCCCGAGAGCCCGCTGCCCGCCTTCACGAAGACGCCGAAAGGCATTACCTTGTCCACGGTCCCTTCAAAGAGGTCGCCCGGCGCGGGGAGATTGAGTTTTTTCGGCTCGGGCTTCTGCTGCAGAGAGAGGGATATCTTTCTGGCATGGGAATCCACCGCGAGGACATAGGCCTCTATCTGCTGCCCCACCTCCACTATCTCCTTGGGATGGTTGATACGCCTGCCTGCTCCGAGGTTCGAAATATGGATCAGTCCGTCGATGCCTGCCTCGAGGCTTACGAAAGCGCCGAAGGGGACCAGGCGGACGATGGTGCCGCACACTTTGCCTCCCACGGGATACTTCACTTCCGCCGCGCTCCAGGGGTCGGCCTGCATTGCCTTGATGCTCAGGGTGAGACGGCTGCTCTCCCAGTCGAGGGACAGGATCTTCGCCGTCACTTCCTGGCCGGCGGACAGAACGTCTCCGGGGTTTTCCGTCCTGCCCCAGGAGATTTCGCTTGCGGGGATGAGCCCGTCGATCCCCCCGAGGTCGACGAAGGCGCCGAAGTTCTGCAGAGAGCGTACGCGGGCGGTCACTACCATGCCCACGGAGAGGGTATTTTTGAGGCTCTCGACACGCGCCTGCCTCTCCTGCTCCAGCAGAACACGCCGCGAGAGGACGATCGTGCGGCCTTCCTTCTTGAACTCGATCACCTTGAAAGGAAACGTCTCTCCCAGGTACGCCGCCACCTCGCGGCCTCCCCGCAGGTCCATCTGGGAAAAGGGACAGAAGCACTTGACCCCTCCCGCATAGACCTCGAATCCCCCCTTGATCTCCTTCTTCACCTCGCCCTCAACCGGGATTCCGGCATTGTAGGCCTCGCGTATGGCGTTCAGCTTCACGGAGGAATAGCCGCGGACCAGCGTGGTGAGCCTCTTCATGCCGTCCTCTGCAGCCAGGAAATACGCCTCGATCTCGTCTCCCTCTTTTATAGTGACGACTCCCTTGTCGTCCACAAATTCGCTCAGATTGACCACTCCGTCGCTCTTTCCGCCGAGGTCGATGTAGACCATGTCCCCTGTTACGCTGATTACCCGTGCCTTGACCCTCTGGCCGGGGGTAAGCCGGTCGGACAAGCTGCCGCTTTTCTCCAGCAGTGCTGCAAAGCTCTCCTCGTGTCCTGTCCCTTCGACGATTTCTCCTGCCTGGGGAGAGCTGTTTGTGATATTTTCATCAGACATACGTTCTACCTCACCTTTTTTGGAATCGTTTCCGCACTTCACTCATAGGTGCATAAAAACACAATGGGGAGCGCTGAAAAACATTGGAACTTAAGTTTAATAGATTTGGGGCAGAAGAGTCAATTTCAGAGGCGCATCGTTTTCTGTCGGCTCCGATTGACCGCCACTGCCGGACGCCCGGCGGGACCCCTGGCCCGATCAGGAGCCGATCAGCAGGGGCCTTTACGCCGGCGCCGCAGCGGTTGTATAATTGATGAACATGGAAAAACAGCCGCCGCCGAAAAAAAATCCCTGCCCCGACTGTTCTTTCTGCCAGTTCTGCAGCGATACCCGTTGTGCCATGTGCAACCCGTCCGGATGCAACAAAACGAAGAAGGACAAAAAGGGCAAGACCCATATCCCCCTCTTCCGTTCGTACTGATCACTCCGGAGCGGCTTTTATTCGTAAAAAGCGCATATCCAAATCGAGGAGGAGCCGTTATGAAAGTAGTAGCGTTCAATGGAAGCGCCCGCAAAGACGGGAATACCGCCATTCTGATGAATCTGGTGCTGGACGAGCTCAGGGGGGAAGGCATCGATACCGAGATGGTCCAGCTGTCGGGTACGTCTCTCCAGGGCTGCATCGCCTGCTATAAATGTTTTTCGAGCAAGGACCGGAAATGCGCGGTCGAAAAAGACGCGATGAACAGCCACATCGAAAAGATGCTCGGGGCGGACGGCATTCTGCTGGGCTCCCCCACGTATTTTGCCGACCTGACGGTGAATCTGAAGGCGCTCATCGAGCGGTGCGGCATGGTGGCCCGCGCCAACGACGATATGTTCAGGCGCAAGGTGGGGGCGGGGGTCGTCGCCGTGCGCCGCGCGGGAGCGACGCACGTCCTCAGCTCCATCAATTATTTCTTTATGATCGGCCAGATGGTCGTTCCGGGTTCCAGCTACTGGAACCTCGGCATCGGCAGGGAGGTCGGTGAGGTGCTGAACGATGCGGAGGGCGTCCGGACAATGAAAAACCTCGGACAGAATATGGCGTGGCTCTTGAAAAAAATACACGGATAGGTGCGATGAAAACGTTCATGACAGGAGGAAGAATGAGAGTATTTGCGGCAGTGATCGCGGGAGTCGGGCTGCTGACGTGCCAGGCGCTCGCGGACGAGCAGGCGGTTTTGAAGAATCAGAAGGAAAAAGTCAGCTACAGTATCGGGCTGGATATCGGTAAAAATATGAAGAAGCAATCCATCGATATCGATCCAGACGCCCTCGCCAAAGGGCTGAAAGACGCCCTTTCCGACAGCAAGCCCCTGTTGTCCGACAAGGAAATCCAGGATACCATGACGGCTTTCCAGAAAGAGCTGGCGGCAAAGCAGGAGGACAGGACGAAAAAGCTCGGGGAAAAGAACAAAAAAGAAGGGGAGGCTTTTCTCGCCGCCAACAAAAAGAAGGAAGGGGTGAAGACGACCGCCAGCGGTCTGCAGTATAAGGTCATCAAGGCAGGGACCGGCAAGACGCCGAAGGCGACGGACACCGTCACCGTACACTACCGGGGCACCCTGATAGACGGCACAGAGTTCGACAGCTCCCAGAAGCGCGGACAGCCCGCGAGCTTTCCGGTCAACGGCGTGATCCCCGGCTGGACGGAGGCTCTCCAGATGATGAAGACAGGGTCGAAATGGCAGCTCTTTATTCCTTCGAATCTTGCATACGGTGAGCGCGGCGCGGGGCCGCTGATCGGACCCAACGCAGTCCTCCTTTTCGAGGTGGAGCTGCTGTCGGTCAAGTAGCACTCCCGGGGGCTTCCGCCCATACTTCCGGTAGGAGAGGGCGTCCTGTCCCTCTCCGCCGTCCGGTCCTCTCCTCTCCGCTCTACGCCCGGCGCCGCCGAAGAAGCAGCGCAAAAGAAAGGGGGACGCCCGCTACTTCACCATTTTAAAAAGGACGGTGGCCAGCGCCTTTCTCTCGTCGGGGGAGGCGATATCCCACATTTCCTTCAGCAGCTTTTCCTCGCTCGATGCCGGACAGACTTTCTCGTTCAGGAATTCGCCCACATTCACCGCAACGCTTTGTATCTCTTCCTCCGACACTCCGAATTTCCGCGCCATCTGGATGCCTTCGTGCAGGCTTGACCTGAAGTTCGTCCAGTCCTTCAAGAAATCCATCAGCTCAAGGCACTTCATCTTGTCCATGGGACCTCCTTGCAAGAACGCCGGCATTGCATGTTAAACGGATATTCCCCTCCCCGCCGCCCGTCATCCGGGGTGTGCTTGCGCATCCTATCAAAATGGTACTGTAGAAACGATGCGGTGTCAATTTCCGCGCGCAGCTCGCAGCTACGCGGCGCCGTTCCGCAGGACGATATAGCCCGCGATAAGGATGAAAAGGGATACGCCGAGGAGCAGCGACGAGAGAAAGCTGATGCGCGGCGTGAGAAAAATCACGCAGGATATGTAAAAAAGCCACGGAAAGAGCATGGTAGTGAGCCCCTTCGCATAGGATACGACGGCGTCCTGCCCCGTAGTGAAATAGATAAGCAGGAAGGTGCAGAGCGAGGAAATGGGCAAATTGGAGACAAAGGCAGCCAGCAGCCCCCGCGAATGGCTGGCAAGATAGGTAACGACGGTGGTAATCGTACCGCCGAGCAAAAAATAAAAAAGGTAGCGCATAAAAACATCTCCTTAGAAATAACATACATTGAGGCGGCAAGGACCGCCGCACCGCTATGCCGCTTCGGACAGCAGCAGACCGCAGGTCTGGCGCTGCACGAGCGAGGCGTAATATCCGCCCATGTTCATCAGCTTGTGGTGCGTCCCGTTCTCGATTATTCTGCCGTCCTTGAGGACCAGGATGCGGTCCGCTCCCACTACGGTGGACAGACGGTGCGCAATAACGAACGTTGTCCTGCCGCGCACCAGGCGGGCGAGGGCCTCCTGCACCAGGGCTTCGGATTCCGCATCAAGCGCCGAAGTCGCCTCATCCAGGATCAACAGAGGAGGATTTTTGAGGAGCGCCCGTGCGATAGTGATCCGCTGCCTTTCGCCGGAGGAAAGACAGCCCCCTCTTTCTCCCACCACCGTACCGTACCCTTCGGGCAAGCGCAGGACGAAGTCGTGCGCATTCGCCATACGCGCCGCCTCCTCTATTTCCTTGTAAGAGGCCCAGGGGCTTCCGTAGGCGATATTATTGAGCACCGTATCGTTAAAGAGGACGGCGTCCTGGGAAACGACGCCGATCTGCCGGCGCAGGGAGCGCTGCTTCAGGCGGCTGATATCCACCCCGTCCACCCGGATAGAGCCGGAAGAGGGCTCGTACAGCCTCTGGAGCAGGGACATGAGGGTCGTTTTCCCTGCGCCGCTGGGCCCGACAAGGGCCACCGTCTCCCCGGGCTTCACCTGGATGCAGATATCCTGGAGAATGCTCTTCCCCCCCTGGTATCCGAAGCTTACCGCATCGAAAAAGACCTCGCCGCGCACCGCCGCGATCGCACGCGCGTCGGGCGCATCGCTCATGGGGTCATGGGCGTCGAGGATCGAGAAGACGGTATCGAGGGCGACGGTCGCCTTGCGGAGCGTCTGATAGATGCCGGTAAGCCCCTGGACCGGGCCGAACAGCCCTCCCACATACCCCAGGAACGCCACGACGGTTCCCACCGTAATCTCTCCCCTGAAGACGAGGTACCCGCCCAGGGCTATGGCGATGATCCTCGCGAGCATGGTGACGAGGTTCTTCGCCGCCCCCACCTTCGTATCGGTCCCCACTCCGCGCAGGACCACGTCGTTCGCCCCGCGCACGTCCTTCAGGAAGCGCTTCTCCTCCGAGTCCTCCATGACGAAGCACTTGACGGTCACGATGCCGGAAAGGACCTCGTTGAGCCGGGAAAAGATCCTCGACCAGCGGTTCATGAGGGTGCGTTCGCGCTGGGTCTGCTCAGCCGACGCCCGCATGCCGATCAGGGCGGGCAAAGGGGCGAAGAAGAGCACCACGAGGGAAAGCCTCCAGTCGAGCCGGAACATCACCGCGAGAGAGAGGACAAGGTACACTACTCCGGGCAACACATTGAAGGCGAGCTCTGCAAGGGCTCCCACAAGGCCGTTGATCCCCCTGTCCATCTTCGTCATGATGCCGCCGACGCTCTCTTTCCGGTGATAGGCCAGCGGGAGGGAGTGGAGCCTGCTTACCGTCGCCTCCAGGAGCGCGTAATTGACGCCCGTCCTGACCTTCCATGCCATCCAGTTCGAGACGCCGTTGAGCCCCTCTCTCACGATCCCGATAAACAGGAGGCTTCCGACCCCGGTGAGCAATGCCCTCTCCACTCCGCTCCCCAGCTTGTCGAAAAAGTATTTCATGACCAGCGGCTCCAGCGCTTCGAGCGCCGCACCGGCAAGGGTAAGCCCCATGACGACCGCCACCGGGACGCGATAGGGACGAATGAATACGAGGGCCTTCCGTGCCTGCCCTGACCAGTTCCTGCCTGCCTTCAGCCGCTGCGCCATTTCTTGCCTCCTGCGAAAAAACCAGGGTGTGTCTGCACACCCTGCCCTGCTTCCGTTGTTACACCGACAAAAAACGAGCCTGTCTCCTTGGAGGGAGACAGGCTCGTTCTGCCCGGAACAGGTGCAGGACCGGCTCTGTCTCTTCGGCAGCCCGGCGATCCTTCGTCATACGCGAGGACCCGTAGCTTTGTGCCCCCTGGTTACCCAGGGTTTACCCTTTCGGAAACGAATGCGCTCCTTTTCTGTCAAAGACCTGCTGTACGGTACGGAATCGATCAGACCAGGTGAAGAGCCGCTGGAGGGAGAGAGTCGCCGCATGAGCTGGAACTGCCGGAACTGAATATACTGCCCGGTCCGCCGTACTGCCTGCTGCATTCACTGCCGTCTAGTATACGAATGCCTCCCCCTTTTTGCAAGAAAAAAACGAGGTACTTACCTGATTTTATTAGGAAAGTTCCTCATGCTTGCCGGGGAGGACTTTTTTATATGCTGCTTCATGTTTCCTGCGCCAACCGCACAAGAATGACCGAGATATTGTCCCTGCCGCCCCTGTTGTTCGCCGCCTCCACCAGGGCCTCCGCCGCCTTTTCCAGCTGCCCGCTGTTCTCCTTGAGGACCGCCGCAATGTCTTCGTCGGCAAGCATGTCGGTCAGCCCGTCCGTGCAGAGGAGGAGGAGGTCTCCCGGATAGAAAGCCGGCGAATGAATTTCGGGAACAAGCTCTTCGGAAGTACCCACCGCCTGAGTCAGGATGTGCGTTCGTTGCGGGGCGGGATGCCGCCGCGCCGGGAAGGCATGTCCGGCGAAATAGCTCCGCAGCGTATGGTCCCGGGTAATCTGCCGGATGCCGTCATGGACCAGATAAGCGCGGCTGTCTCCTATATGGCCCACCACGACGTTCTCGCTCCTGGGCGCCGCAACAACCAGGGTCGTCCCCATCCCCGTGAGGGCGGGGTCGCTCTTCGCCCTCTCCTTTACGCGAAAGTGCGCATAAAGAACCGCCTCTCTGAGGAGGCGGACCATCTCCGCATTCTCCTGCACGAGCCCCAGTCTGCCCAGTAGGTAGAAGTGGGCCTCCTGCACCGCGAGGGAGCTGGCCACCTCGCCCCCCTTATGGCCGCCCATGCCGTCAGCCAGGAGGAAGACGCCCCTTTCCAGATCGACCAGCAGGGAGTCCTCGTTGTTTTCGCGCCTCCTCCCCCTGTCGGTCCTGTAGGCGGCTTCGAGGGGAAGCACCTTCGCCCCCCCGGAATTGTCCGTCAGCCCTCTCATACGTCTAGTATAGGGCATTCCCTCCTCTCTTCCAACCATTTCCACAACAAGGGGGAGGAGGAGCCGCAGCGGTATCCGCCCTTTTTTTCTGGTATACTATCTGCGAGGTAGAACACGTATGATTGCAGCGTCCCTCCAATCGGGCAGCAACGGCAACTGTACCTATGTGGAATGCGGCGGGGTGGGTCTGCTCTTCGACGCCGGCATCTGCGGCGCCGAGGCAGCGCGCAGGCTCGCCGCCCTCGGCCGTGACATCCGCTCGGTCCGTGCAGTGATCGTCTCCCATGACCACGCCGACCATATCCGCTATGCGGGGGTGTACCAAAGGAAATACGGGCTTCCGCTCTATGTAACCGCCCGCACCCTCTGCGCCGCCGAAGCGAAGCTGGACCTGGGGAGACTGGACGATATCCACCTTTTTCTCGCAGGGGGAACCCTCTCTTTCGGGGACGTATCCGTCACGACCATCCCCACCCCGCACGACAGCGAGGACGGAGCGGTCTTCGTGGTCTCCCACGGACAGAAACGCCTCGGGGTGATGACAGATCTCGGACACCTTTTCAAGGAGCTGCCGCAGACTATCTCCACTCTCGATGCAGTCTTCATCGAGAGCAACTATGATCCCGTGCTGCTCGCGAAGGGGCCCTACCCCCCCTCGCTCAAACGGCGGATCGAAGGGGCGGGAGGACATATCTCCAACTATGAGGCCGCCGAGCTCCTCTGCGAGGGGGCGCGCCTGAAGTGGGCGTGCCTCGCCCACCTCTCCGAGACGAACAACTATCCATCCCTGGCCCTCGAAACGCACCGGAAGATCGTGCCGAAGGGCCTGGTGCTGCACACCGCCGGCCGTTATTCCTCTTCCGGCCTTCTGAGCGTCTGACGCAGCCGTTCATTGCATCCCCCCCGTCTATCCTTTACAATATAAGAACACCAGGGCACTGCGACTGTCCGGCGCGCACTCCCTTCACGCGGCAGGCCTCTGCAACAAAGAGCGGAACATCCCGATGGAAGAGAAGAAGCACGCCCCTCCTCTCCGGACCCCGCAGCAGTCCGGAAGGCCCTCCCTCTGCGGGACGCCCGCATCCTTGCCGGCAGCTGGAGGGAAGCGCGAACCTTCTGCTACTATACAGGACAGGCCTGCCGCCTGATTCAATCTTCAAGAGGAGAGGTTTTCGATGGGTTTGTGGGAGAAAGTATTGTCTCTGTTTGCCGCCCGGGAAGAAGAGGCCGCCGGACGGTTGCCGGGAAGAAACGAGCCCTGCCGGTGCGGGAGCGGGAAAAAATACAAGAAGTGCCATCTCGATGAGGACATGCGGAAACAGAAGCAGAAGTATAGCGCCTCCTGCGGAACAGGGTGAAGCGCCTCATAGGCTGAGTTCAGCCCGAAAAAGCAGCAGGAGGAGAGGGAAAGAGCAGAGGATGCGGAGCGCCGCTGACAGGGAGAAGGAGGGCTATGACCACTGACGAGCTCAGAAAAGAGCTTGACTATATCAAGGAATGCCTCCTCGACCTCGAGGAGACCTATGCCTTCTGTCTCATCAAGACTTCGGCCCATATGGGAAGCGGCATGGCGGAAGCGCTGCGGGAGGACCACGAGGAGCAGGTCAGGGTCTACCGGGAAAAGATCGCCCGGCTGGAGGAGCTCCTCCGCGCGGGCAGGGCTGAATAGGCGCGATGGATCTCCATTTTTCGAGGACGAACAGCCTGATCGACGACGAGATCGACCGCCTGATCGAGCACGCAGGAGGCATCCGCACTCCCGAATATGTACGCGAGATGATCATCGCAGCGCTGAAAGCGGGACAGGAGGAGGAAACACGGGCGGACCTCAAGCTGATGAACTCCACCCTGAAGGAAATGCGCTTCACCGCAAAGGTATTCGGCCGGTACCGCCATATACGGAAGATCACCGTCTTCGGTTCCGCCCGGACAAAGCCGGATGAGCCCGTCTACCGGATGGCGCAACACTTCGGGAACAGGCTCGCTGCGGCGGGATTCATGGTGATCACCGGGGGGGGCGCCGGCATTATGCAGGCGGTAAACGAGGGGGCGGGCCCCGAGCATTCCTTCGGGGTCAATATCCGCCTCCCCTTCGAGCAGAGACCGAACCCCACCCTCGAAGGCAACCCCCGCCTCATCACCTACAAATACTTTTTCAACCGGAAGGTGGCCTTTCTCAAGGAAGCCAGCGGCATCGCCCTCTTTCCCGGAGGCTTCGGCACCCTGGACGAAGCGATGGAGACCCTTACCCTCATCCAGACAGGGAAGAGGAACCCCATGCCCCTCGTGCTCGTGGACGAACCGGGGGGGACTTATTGGACAAGCGTACTGCGCTTTTTCGAGGAGCAGCTCCTGGAAGACGGGTATATCTGCCCTACCGACTTCAACCTGTTCAGACGCGTGGAGACGGTGGATGATGCGGTAGCGGAAATCTCCCGCTTTTACCGCCGCTACCACAGCCAGCGCTATGTCGACAAGAAACTGGTCCTGCGCCTGACCTCTCCCCTCGACATACCGTTTTTACGGGAGCTGAGCGAACGCTTCGCCGATATCCTTCTGCCCGGGAGCGAAATCATCCTCTCCGGCCCCCTCCCTGCCGAGGAGGACGAGCCCGAATACGCCCTGCTCCCGAGGCTCGTCCTTGATTTCAACCGCAAGGACTTCGGACGGCTCCGCGCCCTTATCGACGCACTCAATGACCACTGAGACGCCGTCCTCTTGCATCGTCCCTTCTATTCATTTGAATTACTGGGTAAAAACACCGTACAATAGAGATATATCCTTGCACACTCCTGTACACCGGATGCTCCCGGCGCCCGAAGACACACGGGTATGGTTTTCCGCCCTCCCGCCGACAGGCGGCGCTGCATGCGCGTGAAGGCGGTCATAGAGTGAATGGAAGAGATTAACGAATTAATAAAGCGTTATCATCTTGAAGAAGATCCGGAGCATGTCATCATCCCTCTCCACGACGCGAAGGGAGCGGGCAGACGCTGTTTCCTGTTGAAAAGGAGGTTCATCAGGATCGTCTACCCCGACGGACACTACGTCGATTACCCCCTTGCAGAGGCGATCGAGGCGACAGTCAGATATCCCGAGCTTCTTCTGAGCGAAGCGCTGTATCTGCTGCATAAAGAACGGGACGCGCAGAGAACTGAAAATTCCGAGAACGGAAAGGAGTTACGTAGTAATGGAAAAGAAGATACTCATAGACGCCCTGCATTCTGAAGAGAAGCGGGTCGCAATCGTCGAAGGGGACACCCTCGTCGACTTTTATGTGGAAGTTGCATCGAAAGAGCAGCTGAAAGGGAACATTTACAAGGGGGTCATCGCCCGGATAGAGCCGGGGCTTCAGGCCGCTTTTGTGGATTTTGGACCGAAAAAACAGGGGTTTCTCCAGATCCGGGAGATAGCCCCCGAGTATTTCCAGAACAAAAAGGAGGGGAAGCGTCCGCGGGTGCAGGACGTGCTGGTCAAGGGACAGGAGATCATCGTGCAGGTCGAGAAGGACGAACGGGACACGAAGGGCGCAAGCCTGACAACCTATCTCTCCCTCCCGGGCCGGTACATCGTCATGATGCCCGGACAAAAACGGGTCGGCATCTCCCGAAAGATAGAGGACAGGGACGACAGGGACCGCCTCAAGGAGCTCTTCAGCTCCCTCAAGCTCCCCAAGGATATGGGCTTCATTCTGCGGACCACCTGCAGCGACATATCGGGGGAGGAGCTTTCCAATGATCTGAAATATCTCACCAAGCTGTGGAATAAGATCCAGGCCGAATCGAAGAAGGCCCCTGCTCCCGCCCTCATCTACAAAGAGCAGGACATGGCGGTCAGGACAGTGCGCGACTATCTGACCTCCGACGTTGACGAGGTGCTGGTGGATGATGACACGGCGTACCGCAAAATAAAGGAGTTCCTGCGGAAAACGATCCCATGGCGCAAAATCAACATCACCTACTACCGCGGGAAAGAGCCCATTTTCTCTCTGCACGCCATCGAGGACCAGATCTCCCGGCTCAACGAGAGGTCGGTCTCCCTGCCTTCCCACGGATATCTCGTTTTCGATAAAACAGAGGCCCTCACCGCTATTGACGTGAATTCGGGAAGGAGCCGCAAGGAAGAGAATGTGGAGGCGACGGCCCTCCGGACCAACCTCGAGGCGGTGGAGGAGATAGCGCGGCAGCTGAGGCTGCGCGACATCGGCGGCCTCGTGGTCATGGACTTCATCGACATGGAGTCGGCGAAGAACCGGCGCGAGGTGGAGAGCAGCCTGAAAAAGGCGCTGAGCTCCGACAAGGCCCACTTCGATATTACCGGGATATCGCGCTTCGGCATCGTGGAAATGACCAGGGAAAGGCTGCGTCCGTCCTATGTCGATTCCATGAGCACGAAGTGCCTTGTCTGCGGCGGCTCGGGCGTTCTCCGCTCCGACGAAATGGTCGCCGTCTCCGCATTGCGGGAGATCCACTCGAAGCTCTCTGCCGGGGGAGTCAAGGGGCTCACCTGCCGCCTTCCCGTGGACAGCGCCAACTACCTCATCAACACGAAGAGGGCCGACATCCTCTCCCTTGAGAAGGCCTTCGGGATCTCTATCGTGGTAATGGGCGATACGAAGCTCCCCCCCGGACAATTCGCCCTCGATGTCGAAGGGCCGAAGGAGGCACAGCGCGAGGCGGCGAAAGAGATGCGCAAAGAGACGCAGAGGCCCCCCCGGAAGGAACACCGGAGGGAGGCGCGGAAGGAGAGCCCGAAAGAGGCCCCGAAGGACGCGCTAAAAGAGGTGACGAAAGAGGCGCCAAAAGAGGCGGCTGAGCAGCAAGCCCCGCAGCAGGAAGCTCCGGCCGATGCGCAGAAGGAAAAGCCGAAGAGCAGAAGGAAAAGCAGGCAGCGGAGCAGGAGGAGAAGGGAACGGGGGAGCGCCCAACAGGCTGCCCGCGAGGAGGCGCAGCAGGAAACGTCCTCTGCGGCCACCCCTGCGCCGGCCGCTCCTGAAGCTTTCACCGGCGGCGGACAGGAAGACAGGGCGGAAACCCCTCAGGAGAGCCCGAAAGAG
>JAXLZK010000003.1:22475-42678 GCA_046350935.1 Thermodesulfovibrionales bacterium | reverse complement strand
CACCGGCGGCGGACAGGAAGACAGGGCGGAAACCCCTCAGGAGAGCCCGAAAGAGGCGCAGTCAGGCATGCCGAGCGAAGCCGTGAGGGAGCCGCAAGGGGAAGTGAGGCGCAATGGGGAGCCCGGCGGGGAGAGGGTAGAGGAGCGGAAGGAAAAAGAGCAGGAGAGCCCCGGGAGCAGTCAGGGTCAGCAAGCTCAGGAAGAGGACCGCCGGGAGGCCGGGGAGCGGCGGGAGGAAAAAGCAGAGAAAAGGGAGGAAACAGCCCCGGAGACCTCCCGGGATGCTGAGCAGCTGCAGAAACAGCATTAGGGTGCATACATACCCTAGGGTACTGAGATAAAATCCTCTTTCCCGCAGGTGCCGGCTCGTGCCGATGGATGACCGTCGTCCCCCCCTCTCTGCGTGGGGACCGGTGTCCGCGGAGCAAATTGACAACAGTTTTGCCGGTTGATAGACTGGGGGTAGGAGGTGATCGTATGGAACTGCAGATAACCGCACGGACCGTCGAGCTCGACGACTGGTTGAAAGAGGAAATCACCAGGAGAGCCGCGAAGCTGGACGGCGTCTATCAGCGTATCATCCACTGCAGGGTCGTGGTGGAAGCTCCCCACCGCCACAAACGCGATGGAATCCTTTACAATATCCGCGTCGACATGCATGTACCCGGAGCCGTACTGATGGTGGAGCGCGAACCGAACAAGGACCTCACCGCAGCGATGCGCGACGCCTTCGACGCGGCGCGGCGTAAACTGGAAGACTACTCCCGGCAGCAGCGCGGCGATATCAAGCGCCGCGTCGAAGCGCCCCATGCCCGGGTGAGCGCACTCTTCCCAGAAGACGGCTACGGCTTTCTAACGACCCCCGACGGCGGCGAAGTGTACTTTCACGAAAACAGCGTTCTCAACGACGACTTCAGGCACCTGTGCGTCGGCGCAGAAGTGCGCTTTGCCGAGGAAAGGGGGGAGAAGGGCCCCCAGGCAAGCACGGTGGCCCTGGTTAGAAAATAAGGAAATAGCGAGAACCCGGTAAAGCAGCGAGAGCGTACAGGAGGTCAGAGAGGAGAGACCTGCGAGGCAGCCTCTCCCCTCCCGCCGGCATCCCGCCTACCGCACCGTAAAGCTCGTCTCCCGCGCATCCTTTATCGTCCCGCTCTGGACAGTCGTCGTCACCGTATAGGTTCCGGCCCTTGCAGTGGAGGGCAGAATCAGGGGCACCGAGGAGGTATAGGTCCCCCCTGAGCGGGCGACGCTCGACTCAGGCCTGCCGATCAGCTCCCCTCCTTTGCGGATCTCCCGCGTCTCGGTGACTGTCACCGTCGAATCAGAACTGGGGGTGAGCACCGCATAGGTCGCCTTGAGTGAGACCGTGCCGCCCGGACGCACGCTTCCCGGCACGGCGGTGGCGTCCTCGATTCTCACCTGGGTCCCGAGGGAAGGCTGGTAGTTGTACTTCTGCGCAGTCTCCTGCCTCGTTCTCCTCTGATCGTACGTGTAATGCCCTATCGCCCCGCCCACGAGGGCGCCCACCAGCCCGCCGATAATGGCGGTTTCTGTCTTGGCGCCCTTGCCGCCCAGCAGGGCCCCGGCAGCAGCACCGGTAGCCGCTCCCACTCCCGCACCGGTGGCGGCCCCCTTGTGCTCCTCCGGAATGCTCGCGCAGCCGGACAGGCCCGCTGCGAACGCGACAAGCAGCATGAAGGTGAATACCCTGATTATACCGTTCACGATGCACCTCCTTGAGGGTAATTGAGGGATTCTAATGACGGGGACAGGCCTTCTCTTCCCTTGATCTTCTACTTAAACTATATCAGGAAAAAAAAGGGAAAGACAGAGATAAAGCAGAATGAAACAGAGAGAAGCGGAACAGGAAAGAAACAGGCAAGGAGCTGTTGTTTGGCAGGATGCTGAAAAAGTCATTTTTCCGTCATTGCGAGCGGAGCGAAGCACTCTCCTCTTTGGAGAATTCACTCTCTTCGAGAGTGTTTCGTCGCAAAAAAGCTCCTCGCAATGACCTTTCGAGAGTTTTTCAGTACCCTGTCAGCCGCCTGCCTTACTCTGCCTTTCCCCTGTCTTTATTCGTAGCTTATGAACCGCTTCGGGTCGATCTTCCTCGCCACCTGTGCGGGAAGAAGCCCGGCAAGCAGGGTGGTCACGAGAAGGAGCGAGATGACGGCGGCCAGGTAAAGAAAAGGAACGCTGAAGCTGATCTCCCACCCGAAGGAGATTTTATTGACCACGTGGATGAAAATCAGGCTCATGAGCGGCCCCATGAGCCCTCCAAAAAGGATTCCGGTCATCCCGATAATGCCCGCCGAGAGGATCAGGGTCTGCCGTATCTGATTCCAGTCTCCGCCCAGGTAGCGGATGATGCTGATCTCTCTCCGCCTTTCGATGACGAAGGCGAGGAGGGCATTGACCACTCCGATCAGAGAGACCACGATGGATATGAGCTCGATGGCGTACGTAATGGCGAAGCTCTTATTGAAAATGGCGAGCACCTTCTCCCGCAGGTCGTCGTTGTTCAGGATTTCGAGGGAGAAGCGCCCCGCCGTCCTTTCCCGCAGCATGCGGGCGAACCGTGCGGTGTCGGCCCCGGCATGCAGATAGACGCTGATCTGCGTGGCGTCGTCCAGCCCCCAATACTCCCTCAGCCATCTCCTGTCCAGGAAGATGAACCCCGAGGTGGTGGAGTAGCTCGAAAAGGTGTCGCTGATGAGGAAGCGCTTCTTCCCTTTTGGCGTCGGGATTTCGAGGGTATCCCCCCTCTTCAGCCCATACCGGATGCTCAGGTAGCGGGAGATCGAGACCGCCTGTTTCTCCTCAAGCTCCCTGCTCTCTTTCCGCTCCGGGGAGAGCCTCCTTTGCAGCCCGACATCCGCGAAGCCCGCCACCACCTTCCTCCCGAAAAGGTCGAGGTTCAGCGTCCTGAACCTGTCCACTCCCCGCACCCCCGGCAGGGACGCGATCAGCGACACCGCCTCGTCCGAGAGGGGATAGAAACAGAAATTCGAGGCGCAGGAGGCAGGCTTGATATAGAGGTCGGCGGATATGTTCCTATTGATCCACTCCTTCAGGGAGCTCCTGAATGAGAAGATGAGCAGCAGCAGGGCGATAATAAGGGCGCTGCTGATCGCGACGCTCATCAACGCGATGGAAAAACGATAGACATTCCCCCGCATGTCGCCAAGGGCGATTCCCGCGGTCGCCCTGAACACTCTCTTCGCAGGACCCCGCATCCACCGGAGGGCAAGGGCGAGGAAGGAGGGGGATACGAGGGTAAACCCGACGATGAGGAAGAGGATGCCCGCATAGGCCAGAAAGGGAAACTCGAAGGGGAGGAAGCGATAATCGGCCCACGAAAGGATCCCCCCGGAAAAAATGCAGGCGAGGCCCCCCAGGGCGAGGGTTCCCCGGTACTTCCTGTACCGTCCCTCAAAAGTCCCCTCCCGCGCACTCTCGTGGGGCCTTATTCTCGACGACTCGCAGGCGGGGACGACCGAGGCGATGAGGGAGACGCCCAGCCCGATCGCCAGGGCACTCAGGACGTCCCTCCCGGCAAGCGAAGAGTCGACGAAAGAGACGGTGCGGTACATACTCGACAGGGTCTGCTCCACCGCGAGGACTGAAAAGTAGGCCGCGCACTGCCCAAGGAGGACGCCCGCTGCAGAGCCGACGCCCCCGAGGAGCAGACCCTGCGCGGTAAAAAGCGCTACCACCGTCCCTTTGCCCATGCCCAGACCCCGCAGGATCCCTATCTCCGTTCTTCTTTTGACGACCGATATGAAGACCGTGTTGTAGAGCAGGAACATGCCCACCAGGATGGCGATGAGGCTGACGAACTGCAGATTATACCGGAAGGAGCCGACCAGCGCTTCCTGGTCCCTGATGAGCTCCTCCTTCCCGACGAGGGCGAGGTGGGAAGGAAGCATCGTTCGTATTTTTTCGGCGGTCGTTTCGTCCGCCGCGACATCGATCCGCGAGAGGAAGCCTGTCTGATGAAAGTACTCCTGGTAATTGCCGATGTCCATGATGACCATGGCGGGGGTGAGGCTCTTCAGGGCCAGGACGCCGACCACCTTGAGAAGGTACTCCCCGTCGTATACCAGGACCCGGAGCGTTTCCCCGGGCCGCAGGCGGTGAGAATCCGCGAGCGCCTTCGTTATCAGGACTCCGTTCAGATCCGTGAAAAGGCCTCCGCTCTCGTACCCTCCTCCGGAAGACAATCCGAGGAAGCGGAGCGCCCTCACCGCATCGATGCCGTTGATGTCAAGGGATTCCCCGAGGCGGGGGGCATATCCGCTCGTCTTCAGCACCGGGAGGATGTCCTCCTCGACACGGAGCACCTCCCGGTATATCCCCTCCCTGAAGTCGATACCGGAAATATCCACTATCTCGTAACGGGCGTACGGGTGCACCCCTTTGACATCCGCT
This sequence comes from Thermodesulfovibrionales bacterium, assembly GCA_046350935.1. Lineage (GTDB taxonomy): Bacteria > Nitrospirota > Thermodesulfovibrionia > Thermodesulfovibrionales > Dissulfurispiraceae > Nitrobium. Next base: position 38,247 of record JAXLZK010000003.1, on the reverse strand, counting down.
TCGAAGGCGGAGACGGCACGGTCCGACGCAGCGCGCACGCCGACGAAAAGCCCGATGCCGAGCGCGACCCCGATAACGGAGAGGAGGGTCATGAACTTCTCCTCCCGAATCGTGCGCAGCACCAGGAGGCGTATCAGCTTCAGCAGGCTCATCAGCCCACTACTCCGTCCCGTATCCGTATCCGGCGACGGGCGTAGTGCGCTACAGGATACTCGTGGGTCACCAGCACCACGGTTTTCCCCTCTTCCTCCACCAACCGCTTCAGTAAACCCATAATGATCCCGCCCGTCCGGCTGTCGAGGCTTCCGGTGGGCTCATCGGCCAGGATAATCCCAGGCTCGTGCACGAGGGCGCGGGCAATGGCGACCCGCTGCTGCTGTCCCCCGGAAAGCTGGTGGGGGTAGTCGTCCTCCCTGCCTTCCAGTCCCACGCGCCGTATCAGCTCGAGAACCTTCCTCCGGTCCTCTCTGCCGTTCAGGAGCAGCGGCAGCTGAATGTTCTCGCAGACCGTTATCGCGGGGAGGAGGTTAAAAAACTGGAAAATGAATCCGATCCTCCTCCTGCGATAGAGAGTGAGCCGCTCATCTGAGTAGGAGACGATGTCGTCGCCCCCGACCCATATTCTCCCTTTTTCCGGCCTGTCCATCCCCCCGATCAGGTTGAGCAAGGTCGATTTCCCGGACCCGGAGCTTCCCATGACAGCGACGAACTCCCCGCTCTGCACCTCGAAGGTGACACCGTTCAGCACCTTTGCAGCGCCGTAGGACTTTTCCACCCCCTCGAGACGGATCATGGCAGCCCGTGAGGGGGAGCGATGGTCCGGTGACTCTGCAGCCGGCCGCAGACGAAGCTGCCGCCGCGGGAGCTCCGAAAGTGCAACCGCACCCTAATATCCCGTGAGCTCCACATACGCCCTCCCCGCAGCCGTCCCTTCCACCGCGGCCGCTCCCTCCCAATAGTGGTTTCCCGTCGAGTGCTCTCCAAGGAACTCCTGGTCCTCCACCAGAGGAGTGACGGTGAGGAGGAGGTTTTCCGAGGGGATCGATACCCTCCATTGCGCGGGGTACCTCACTCCCGTCTTTTTCGAGGCATACCGCTTCAGCACCGCGATGCTGAAATCCTGCATCGAGAGGCGGCGGTATTTTCCGTCCGGGTAGACGACGGTGCCTGACGAACAGCCGTCCAGGGAACCGTCCTTGTTCCGGATGAGATACACCATCACTTCACGGGAATCGTCAAGCTGCAGCGCAAACCAGTCCCAACCCGCATTGTTCTTCCCCAACCCGCGGGAGGAAATCTCCCTGTCGAACCAGCTCGAACCCTTCACCCGGAAAGTGGCGCCGCCGATCCGCAGCGCGCCCTCCGTACGCATACGCGTGAAGGAGAAGTAGAGGGAGGCTATCAGGGGCGATTCTTCCGCCTTTCGGGAGTATCCTCCCCTGCCATGCAGGACAGCGCTCTTTTCGGGAACGAGGGTGAGGTCCAGCGACATATCCCCGTCCGCAGCGGAAAGACGCATTTCCCTTTCCGTCCCTTCAAGGAAGTTTTTCCCTATCCAGACCTTCAGCCTGTCCTCCAGCGCCCCCGCAAACCCGAAGGCCCCCCGGTCGGCTTTGTCGGTGAAATAGTAGCGCTTCCCCGCCACGTCGGTGAGGGCGAAATGGGAGACGAAAAGGGAGCGCATACCGAATTCCGAAGCATAGTGCCGCCTCTGGACACCGAAGGCAAAGAAGGTGAGCTCATATCCGAACTCCCTTCCCCCCCCATCGTAAAGATGACCGGTACAATACCACCATTGGACTCTGTACTCCCCTCTATAAAACAGGCTTCCGGGAAGCTTTACCCTCTGATCGGGGCCGACGTCCCGGTACTCCCCAGCCGGATGCGCAGACCCGGGGAGCAGAAAAAGGAACAGAAGAAAGACGATGCTTTTTTTCGTCATGGTCTTTGTCATGGCCGCTCTCCGATGAAAACGCGGGCAGCCTGTGCGCGGATCCCCTCACCTGCTGCGGGCGTCTCTACAATTATACCCTCTCCCCGATGCAAAGGACACGCGCCGGTGTCGGAAGAAAACGTCACAATTTCTTGACAGCCTTCCCCTCTTGCCCTACAATGGAGTCAAGGGGGACTTTGCCTTCTTGTCGCTCCCTGTTGTTCCCCGGATGCAGACGACCGGGCTGCCTACAAAGAGCACCGCATGCTCCTGGAGTATGTCGAGCAGGCGCGCACCCACGGAGGCATTCATGAAACTTTCGTTCAGCACTAACGCCTTTGTCCGGTATTCGGTCGCCAAGGCTGTGGAGAAAATTTCTTCCATCGGGTACGAGGGAGTAGAGCTTCTCGCCGACATTCCGCATCTCTACGTGCATGCGATTACCCCTTCCGATATAGACAGGTTGAAGGAAACCCTCTCCTGGACCGGCGTCGCCGTGACAAATGTGAATGCCAATACGGTGCGAGGCTACTACGGCAGGAAGCTCTGGGACCCCGTTTTTGAGCCCTCACTCGCCAATCCTGACCCCACGGCGCGGAAATGGAGGATCGACTACTGCAAAAAAAGCATCGACCTGGCCGTCGCTCTCGGCTCTCCGATGGTAAGCATCACGTCGGGCCGCTCCATGCCGGAGATAACCCCGGAGCGCTCCATGGTCCTCCTCAGGGAGTCCCTGAAAGAGGTGCTCGACTATGCGGCGGGTCGGAATATCCGCATCGGCATGGAGTACGAGCAGGGGCTGCTTATCGAATTCGCAGGAGAGCTGGCACAGCTCATTAACGAGATCGACTCCCCCTATTTCGGCGCCAACCTCGATCTCGGGCACAGCCATCTGTCGGGGGAGGAGCCCGAGGCGGCCATACGCTCCCTTGCAGGCAGGATCTTCCACGTCCACCTCGAAGACATAAAGAACAGAAAGCATTATCACCTTATTCCCGGCCTGGGAGATATCGATTTCAACGCCCTCCTCGGGATCCTCGCCCGCTGCTCCTATGACGGATTTCTCACCGTCGAGTTGTATACCTATCCCTTCATGCCGGAAGAGGCGGCGCGGAGAGCCTTCGACTACCTCAAAGCGCTGCCTTTCTGGACCACGGAGGCGAAGCCATGAAGAGAGGCGGGTGCAGGGTCAGGCCGGAATTCCTGCCTGACCGAGAGGAGGAACGCTGCTGCCATTGTTGGTAAAGGAGCCGCCCGCATGTATGTCGCCACGAAAGTATTCCTCACCAAGGGAGTGGGACAGCACAAGGAGAAGCTCGTCAGCTTTGAGCTTGCGCTGCGCAATGCGCAGCTCGCCTCTTTCAACATCGTCCGCGTCTCGAGCATATTCCCCCCTCACTGCGAGATCGTCTCTCTCAAGCGCGGCCTGAAAGAGCTCTCCCCCGGACAGATCCTCCATACGGTCATGGCCGATACCTCGACCAACGAGAACCACCGGCTCATCGGCTCCTCGGTGGGGATCGCCATACCCCGGGACAGGAGCCATATCGGGTATCTCTCCGAGCACCACAGCTACGGCGACGACGACAGGACCACCGGAGACTACGCCGAGGACATCGCGGCCCAGATGCTCGCCACCATACTGGCGGTGGATTTCGATGTGAACCAGAGCTACAATAAACGCCTCGACCAGTGGAAGCTGAGCGATCAAATCGTGAAAACCAGCAACATCACGCAGACGGCCATAGGGAAGGCGGGATTCTGGATCACCGTCGTCGCGGCTGCGGTCCTGGTCCCGTAAGCGCAATGGAGGAGAGCAGCTATCTCAGGGGGAAGTCCATCCGGCCCGGGGCGATCACCGGGGAAACTTCGGTAGTGGACCTGGTGGACAACGCATTCCTCGCGTACAATGCGGCGCGTCTCCGGGAAGCCTGCCGGCTCTTCACCCGCAGGATGCTCGATCCGGATGTCACCGTCGGGGTCAGCATGACCGGGGCATTGACGCCCGCAGGACTGGGCATGTCGTGCCTCATCCCGCTCATACGGCACGGGTTCATCGACTGGATCGTGAGCACCGGCGCCAACCTCTACCACGACTCCCATTTCGGCATCGGCCTCGAGATGCATATGGGCTCTCCTTTCCACGACGACCGCGCGCTCAGGCAGGCAGGGGTGGTCAGAATCTATGATATCCTCTTCGATTACAAGGTGCTCCTCTCCACCGATGCCTTCTACCGGGCACTCATCCAGGGGGACGAGTTCCAGGGAGAAATGTCGAGCGCGGAATTCCATCACAAGGCGGGCAAGTATATAGGGGAACGGGAAAAAATGCTGGGACTGGAGAGGGCAAGCCTTATGGCGGCGGCCTGCGAGGCGGGGGTGCCTGTTTACACCTCCTCCCCTGGGGACAGCTCCATCGGGATGAACATCGCCCGCTCCGTGCTGGAGGGGAGCAGGCTGCGCATCGATATGGCGCGGGACGTGAATGAAACCGCAGCTATTGTCCTGAACGCGAAGAGAAAGGGAAAGAGCGCCGTCCTGATCCTGGGGGGCGGCTCTCCGAAAAACTTCGTGCTCCAGACAGAGCCGCATATCCAGGAGGTGCTGGGAATCCGGGAGATGGGGCATGACTATTATCTCCAGATCACCGATGCCCGCCCCGATACCGGGGGGCTTTCCGGCGCCACCCCCGGGGAGTCGGTCACCTGGGGTAAGGTGGACCCCGAAAGGCTCCCCGATGCAGTGGTGTGTTATGCGGACACCACCATCGCCCTTCCCCTCCTCACCGCCTATGCCCTTGCCACCCGCGCTCCGCGTCCCCTCTCCCGCCTGTACGACCGCAGGGAGGAGCTTTACCGGGACCTTGAAAGCGCGTTTGCGGAGAGCTCCCGGAAAGGAGGAGCGGATGTCCGCGCCCATTGAGGGTTTTTTCCACCTCGGGAAAGAGTGGTCCCGTTTCGACACCGCCCGGGTCGTCCTTCTCCCCCTGCCTTATGAGCACACCACCAGTTATGGCAAGGGTGCAGCCCTCGCCCCTGCAGCGATCGCGGAAGCCTCCCGGTATCTCGAATTGTACGACGAGGAGCTCGACGCCGAGATATTTACGCTTTCCAGCGGGATCGCCGCCCTGCCCCCCCTGCATTTCGACGATTCCCGCCGCGACGCCGCCGCCGTGGAAGCAATCCGGGAGCAGGTGAGCCGGCTCATCGACCAGGAGAAGTTCGTTATCTGTATCGGGGGAGAGCATACGATCTCCATCGGCTCCACCCTCGCCCATACGCAGGCGTACCCGAACCTCTCGGTCCTCCAGCTGGACGCCCACTCGGACATACGCTCCGTCTATGAGGGGAATTGCTACAGCCATGCCTGTGTAATGGCCCGCATTTACGAATTCAACAGAAACATCGTGCAGGTGGGGATACGGAGCCAGGGGGCTGAAGAGGCGGAGTTCATCAAGAAGAACGGGATCACCACTTTCTACGCCGTCGATATCAGACAGGGCCGCCACGGAAGCGATGGGAAGGCCTGGCAGCATGCGGTGATCGACTCTCTGCAGGAAAACGTCTATCTGACCTTCGACTGCGATTTCTTCGATCCTTCGGTACTGCCCGCCCTGGGGACCCCGGAGCCGGGGGGGTTCTTGTGGGATGAAACCATCGCCTTCCTGCGCACCCTAGCAGCACGCCGCACCATCGTGGGCTTTGATGTGAATGAGCTTGCGCCCGTCCCTTCTCTCACCTATCCGCAGTTTACCATAGCAAAGCTCATCTATAAGCTGATCGGCTATGTCTTCTCATAAGTCGATCTCTCCTCTGAACAGGCATCTTCCGGGTGGGGCGAAGGGGGCACCCCTTTACCCATACGCCGATTTGTCGCCGATATCGAAATGCAGAGGCTGAAAGACCTTTCGGACAGTGAAAAACAGGAGCAGGATGCCGATGACAAAGGTGCCGTAGGGAACCCCTCCCGTCACTGCGGCAAAGACGAGATAGAGGGGCATGAGAAAGGCGAGGAGGTATCCCTCCAGCAGCTTGAAGCAGAACGCCTCTTTTGCGGTGATAAAGCCGAGGCACCCGGCCAGGGGAAGAAGGGCGAGCGCTGCGGAGGGCTTTGCGGCAAAGATGGAATAAAGATCGCCCCCTCCGATAAAGAAAAGCAATCCGAGGGCCGCGAGGGCGATATAGTACAGCTTCTTGAGCACCCGATGAAATTTGCCCACGTAGAGATGGATGAAAAAAACGCTCATCCCTACAGAGAGGTAAAAAGCGAGCAGCAGCACGGTGAACTTCAGACCGACGAGGGAATCGTTCCGGGAGCGCTCCGCATTGAGCAGCATATAACCGCCCAGGGTGACAAGTAAAGAAGAAAGCGCAATACCCACCCGATAGAGCACCACCGAAATACGGTCCTCACGCGTAAGAGGCTGAAACTCTGTCCTTTCCCCCATACTTCCTATAATACCAAATCGCGGCTGTCCGCACTATGAAAAAAATGAGGCTTCCATGCCACAATAGGGAATGGGGTCTTTCAGACGGAATCACCGCACCGCCGCCGTTGTGGCGCTGTCCGGCATTCTTCTCCTTTCTTTCCTTTTCCTCGCAGGTCTCTTCGTCCTAAGGGGGAAGCTCCTCGGGAAGGTGTCCGGGGCGCTCTCTTCCCGCATCGGGCACCCTGTCGCAATCGGGGACTTTTCTCTCGGCTTCCCTCTTTCCCTCGATCTCTATAGCATTACTGTCCGCGATCCCGACGGCAGAGGCACTCTCCTCTCTGTCAAAAAACTCACCCTCGTACCTGATACGGCGGAGCTGCTCAGGGGAGAGCTGCGGGTGAAAGCAATCGACCTGTACGCCCCGGAGCTCACCCTGAAGAAAGATCATGAGGGCAAATGGAATATCTCCGATGCCCTTAGGGACTTTCTGTCCAGGAAATCCGACCGGACCTACCGGGTAGACAGCTTCAGAATAGCATCGGGGAGGTTTTCCCTGCATCCTAATACGGACAGCGGAACCCGACCCCTCACCATCACGGGCGTCCAGGCGGTCCTGAACGGGATCGGCTCCCGCCCCGACGCGCGGACATCTTTCCGCGGGTCTTTTGAGTGGGAAAACGCAGGCGCCTTCTCCTTCGAGGGATGGGCCTATCTCCAAAAAGCAGGAAAGGACTTTTCCCTCTCCCTTCATGCGCCCCGTCTCGCCCCTCCCTTTTTAAAGGAATTCGCCGAAAGGGCCGGGGGCACCGCGCGTGCCCTCAGTTTTTCCGCTGCACTAAAAGCGGAAGGGAATACGACGCACGAAATACGTTTGACTTCGGAGATAGAGGCAAAGGCTGCCGCCCTGCCCTTCCTGAGTGCTCCCCATCCCGCAGTTCTGCTCAGTGCAGATGCACGCTACAGCATACCCGGAGACTCCCTGATCCTCGACAGAATTCTGCTTTCTTCAGGCAGTGCCGTTGCCGTACGCGCAGACGGGTCAGTGCGGAGCATCTCGAAACAGCCCTCCTACCGGGCGAATCTGAAAATCGAGCGGATCGAGCTCTCCGCCTTCGCCCTGCCCAAAGGAGTAAAGGCGGAGGGGAGCATCTCCTCGGATCTGCTGCGCATTTCCAGCGAGCCCGGCAGCCCTCCCCGGATTGCCGGCGTGGTGCGCCTCGACAGGGGAGCCCTCGTAACGGAAAAAGTCGCGAGCGAACGGATCGACGCACAGGTGACCCTCGCGTCGCCCTCGGGGCTCTTCATCTCTGCAAGGGGAGTGCGTTTCGGCGACTCCCGTCTCCCCTGGATCACTCTCCGCTCCTCTCTCGCCTACAACGATAAGACCCTTCTGCTGCCCGACGCGGAACTCCGGACGGAATCGGGAAAAGTCGCCGCAAAAACTCTCAAGGGCGCGCTGCCGGAAGGGAAAGGACCCTTCCTGCTGGAGGCTGAGGGAGTGGAGGCTGAAAAGGACGGGGGCAAAACAGCGATCAGGCAGGGGAATCTCTCTCTTGTGGTGAAGAGCCTTTCTCCCTCTCCTTCGGGGAGCTTCGCCTTCTCCGCCTCCTCCCTTGCCCGGGGAGGATTCGAGGCAGGCCCTCTCTCGGGGAGCGGTCTTTTCGACGCAGAAGGATTCTCGCTCCATGTCCCCCGCGCAGAGCTGCTGAAGGGGCGGGTGCAGCTTTTCGCAAAAGGCGCGATACAGGGAGGACCGTTTCCCCTTACCCTCCAGGCGCAGGCGGAAGGGATTAACCCGGGCCCGGCCTTGCAGGCGCTGGAAATACCGTACTCCCTTTCTGCAGAGGGCACGCGGGTCTCTTTCGACGGGACGCTTGCCTCCTCACGCTCCCTGACAGGGCGGATGGAAGTGGAAGCGCCGGCTGTTTCCCTCAAAGGAAAGGGCGGCGAACAGAGGGCGCTGAAGGGGATCTCTCTCAGGGCGAAAGCGACGTTTACGGGAGCCGGGGCCGAGTTTTCGGGCACGGCCGCGGCAAAAAAACTCTCCCTCTCGTTTTCCGGGACAATAGAGGACCTTACGGGGAACGGAAGGACCGTGGCGATCACCGCGAATCTCCCCGAGACAAAAGCTGCGGATATACGGGAAGCCCTCTGGGACGTTTTCCCCGATCGCCTCCTCTACGCGGGCCTCGACGGGTCCCTGACAGCCGCCGTATCCCTCCGGTACGGGAAGGGCGGACCGGTCCTGAGGGGAAATCTGACGGCACGGGACCTCGTCCTTACGGGAGAGAACGATGAGTTTGCGGTGGGGCCGGTACAGGGGACCCTTCCCCTCGTCTATGGCGGGGCGGCGGAGGCGGGACAGACGGTAACGGAGCTCCCCGCTTTCGACAAGGCAGCCTTCGACAGCCTCGTGAGGCGGTACGGACAGCGCTTCGAAGGAGAGGGGTTCAGCAGGATCACTCTCGGCTCCTTCCGCTACGGATTCAACCTGTTGAACGACGTCACCCTCTGGGTCCGTCCGGAAGGCGGAGCTTTAAATATTGCACGCTTTGATGCTACCCTATTCGGAGGGAAAGTATACGGGGCCGCCTCGGTGGACCTGGCGAAGGAGCTCTCCTACCGGGCGGGCTTTCTCGTCAAAGGCCTCAGCCTGACCTCCCTCGGCGACACCATCACCCCGGTGAAGGGCTATATCTCCGGCAGGGTCGATGGAACGGGAACGCTGAAGGGCACGGGCGCCTCCCTTACCGGCCTCATCGGAAAAGCCGACTTCTGGACATACCGGGCAGGCGGGGAAAAGATGATGATCAGCAAGGAATTTCTCCGGAAGGTGGGAGGCTCCTCACTGAAAGCCTATCTCACCGACAGGAGCTACGATAAGGGAGTGCTGGGCCTCTACGTGCAAAACGGGTACTTCGTCTTCAGGGAGCTCGAGATCTCGAACACGAACCTGTTCGGCATCAGGGACCTCTCGGTACAGGTGGCGCCCCTCAATAACCGGATCGCCCTCGACCATCTTTTATGGACCCTGACGGAGGCGGCACAGAGGGCGAAGGAAAATCGCTGATACGGCCGGCAAACAGCCGGCACACTGGAGGAACGAAACAATGAAGAAAAAAGTTTATCTCGCCGCACTGCTCGCTTTCTTTTTCGCGGCGTGCGCAGTGATCACCGTAAACATCTATTTCCCCGAAAAGGACGTGAAAGAGGCGTATAAGTCGCTGGAGAAGGAGTTGATGACCCCCGGCGCTCCCGGAAAGGGCGGGCCTGAAGAGCAGCAATCGAACTCGCCCGGAAACCAGTCCGGGGCACCGGGGAGCAAATCCGGGAGTAAGGAGGAAAGCTCGTTGCGGTTCGGGCTGACCTCACTCGCCTATGCGCAGGAGCCGGGCCTTGCCGACAAAATAGCGGAAGCCGTCAAAAGAATGCCCGATGTCGTGGCCGCCTACCGCGAAATGGGTGCGCGGCTTCCCGACATCGACAGGCTGAGGAACAGCGGCGCGGTGGGGGAAGGCAACAACGGCATGCTGGCGGTGCGCGAGGGCGCGTTGAACCCCGCCGACAAGACCCTTATGGAGCGGGAAAATGAAAACAGGAAGGCGGTGATACGGGGAATGGCAAAAGCCATTGTCCGCCTCAACAGGCTGCCGGAGAACCAGGAAAACCTCAATCAGGTAACGCCTCAGGCAGTGGAGCAGTTCGCCTCCATCAGGAGGGATGAGGCGAAGAAGGGGTGGTGGGTTCAGGAGCCGGGGGGGAACTGGATAAGGAAGTAGAGCACATTTCACCCCCCCTCTCCCGGCCTTCGGCCGCCCTCTCCCTCCAGGGGAGAGGAAAAGAGTGAGTGCCTTCGGCTGCCCTCTCCCTTGAGGGGAGAGGGAAAAGGGTGAGGGTGAAACAGAGGGCTTTGAATAGCTTCTATTCTTCCTTTCCGGAGAAGAATGCGGCATGATTTGAGGTGAAGAAGGGAGGGTCGTTCTTCAGGATCTCCGCTACTGCCCGGTGTCTTTTGAATTCGCCTTCGAGGAACCGGCGCACCTCTCGTCTGTCCCAGCCGTGCGGGTGGGCGAATCCCGTATAGAGGGCGAGGTCGCCCTCGTAGAAAGAGCCGGTCGCCAGCTCCTGCGCCTCATGCCCGCTTACCGGCATGTTGAAGAGGGCGCAGTTCAGGAACCGGATCTCCTCCGCATGCCGGGCGGTAAAGGCGAGGGTCTTCTGCGCGGAAGACAGGGTCTCCGCCGGGGTACCGAAGAGGAGGTACACGTAGGTCGCAATCCCCGCCTCCTTCAATGTCCTCAAAGCCCTGGATACGGTATCGAGACTCACTCCCTTCTGCAGGGCGTCGAGCACCTCCTGGTCCCCCGACTCCACCCCGAGCTTGAGCATGACACATCCCGAGCGCCTCAGTGCCCTGCAGAAATCCCCCTCCGCCAATTCGTTGCCGATCCGGGCAAATCCGTACCACGGCACTCCGGGAGGATTCTCCGTAAGCCCCTTCAGGAAACCGACGCTCAGGGAGTTATCCAGCAGATGGAGGAGAACGGGCTTCGTCTCCCCGGTAAGGAAGGAGATATCGCGCAGCGCCCGGTTTACGGGGACCGGAGCATAGGAATTCCCCTCGGCCCTTTCAGGGCAGAAGGTGCATCTGTTCCAGTAGCATCCGCTCGAAGCGCTGTAGGGGAGGATCGTACCGGGAGCGAGATAGTCCCGCAGCGGAAGCGAGCCGTATTCCGGGCCCCCCGGCTCTTCCTCCCCGATGCCGTACCCCAGCAGGGCAAGCAGCGGCCGCTCGCCCGGGCCGGCAATGCAGCGGTCCACCAACCCGGCAAAGGGGTCTTTCCACTGCGGATTCCGCATCCAGGAGGTGACAAGTCCTCCCCCGAGCACAACAGGCACTCCGGGGAACTCCCTCCGCAGGAAACCGATCATGGCGAAGGCGCAGAGTGCCTGGCTCAGGTAGTTCAGCGAAAGACCGAGGAGGGAAGGCTGCTCCTCTTCCAGGAGGGCAGGCAGCCGCTCCGCGAAATAGGGATAAAAAGGGTTCTCTTCGGGCTGCTCCGCGGCGCGTTGGAGGTCCCCGCTCCGTACCGGGGAGAGCTCCCGATGGTGATAATTCGCAAGACCCACCGTCGCACCGGCAGCAGCCGCGGAGACCTCCAACGCGCGGTTCACCTCGTGCACCGCCTTCTTGTACCGGTCGAAGCCCCGGTAGAAGGAGGGCTCCCGCAGCGAGGCGAGATTCTTCCGGACATTGCGGAACGCACGCCGCGTCCAGGTATTGGGCGACTGCGCGGAGGGAGCGGACCGCTGCTCCAGCAAATGGAGCATCCCTTCCAGGTTGGCGTCGAGCACCCTGCACCGCACCCCGTGCCGCTGCAGGACGCCCGCTATTTTCGCGATCCCGGCAGGAGGCTCGCAGGCTTTTGAAACAGGGGGATAGATGAGAAGCATACCCATTGACCTTCCCGGGGGACCTTCGGGGAAGGGGAGCACCCCGTCTTCTTCCCTACTTTATAAAAGAACAGCAATAATCGGTGAGCTTCCTGATCCGGAGACTGAACCGGGAGTTGCCGGCCACCTCAAAGGACTCCCCGCCCTCCACCTTCCGCCATTCCGCCTCTCCGGGAAGGAGCACTTCGAGCTCTCCCGACAGGATCTCCATGAGCTCCCTGTCAGCGGTACCGAATTCGTACTCTCCCGGCAGCATCACCCCGAGGGTCTTCTTCGAGCCGTCGTCGAAGAGGACCGTCCTGCTCGTCACCTTCCCCTCGAAATAGACATTCGCCTCCCTGATCACCGTCACTTCCCTGAACTCCGACATACCGGCACCCCTTTCTTTTAATGATCTTGATGGTAAGCCGACACTGTAACAGAGTCGCCTCTCTGCAGGCAAGTAAAGGCGGAAGAAAGCAGAGAGGAGCGACTGAAAGAGGCCGTGCAGCTATTTACCATCGGCAACCAGCGCCTTGAACTCCCCGGGAGGAAGGGGACGGCTGAAGAGATAGCCCTGAGCCTCCCGGCAGCCCGCTGCCCTGAGGAACTCCAGCTGTTCTTCCGTCTCTACTCCTTCGGCAATGACGCCGAGCCGCATGCTTTGGGCAAGCGCGGTGATCGCCTTGATGATGCTCCGGTCGTCGGGGTCGGTGGCAATATCCCGCACAAAGGACTGGTCGATCTTCAGTTTGTTGACCGGCAGCCTCTTCAGATAGCTCAGCGAGGAGTAGCCGGTGCCGAAATCATCGATGGAGATGCCGATCCCCATGCCCACGAGCCGGCGCAGGAGGGGAATGGTATGCTCCAGGTCCTCCATGGCAATACTTTCGGTGATCTCAAGGTTGAGGTGGCGGGGGGCAAGTCCGGTCTCCTTGAGTATCTGGGCGATCTTCTCCGCAAGGTCGCTCTTCTTGAACTGCTTTGCCGAGAGGTTTACGGTGACGCAGAGATCAGGGTATCCCTCCTGCTGCCACTGCCGGAACTGCGCACAGGCCTCTCTCAGCACCCATTCATCAATGGAGATGATGAACCCCGTTTCCTCGGCCAGAGGGATGAACCGGATGGGATCAAGAATGCCCAGCTCGGGATGCTCCCAGCGGACCAGGGCCTCGGCACAGACTACCCGACGGGTATCGGTCGAAAACTGGGGCTGGTAATACACCATCAGTTCCTCCCTTGTCAGTGACTGCCGTAAATGGTGCTCCAGCCGAACGCGTTCGAGGGTGTGGATGTTCATCGACGCATCATAGAACTGGTAGTTGTTGCCCCCGTGTCCTTTGGTATGGTACAGGGCGATGTCGGCGTTCTTCAACAATGTTTCGCTATCCTGCGCATCGTCGGGGTAGATGCTGATCCCCATGCTTATGGCGACGTGCAGTTCGTGTCCGTTGATCCAGCAGGGCACCAGGAAGGCATGCAGGATGTTCCGGGCCACCGTGACGATGTCCCCGGCATGGGTAAGATCCGTTAGAAGGATGTTGAACTCATCGCCCCCGGTACGGGATACGGTGTCCGACTCCCGCACACTGGCCCTCAGACGAGAGGCCACTTTCTTCAAGAGCCTGTCGCCCACATCATGGCCCAAGGTGTCGTTTATGTATTTGAAGCGGTCCAGATCCAGGAAAAAGACAGCCAGCTTCTTCCGGCTTCGGTGTGCATGCGCCAGTTCTTTACGGAGGATATCCATGAACAGGAGGCGGTTCGGCAGGCCCGTCAGGGAGTCATGGTGGGCCAAGTGTCTTATCTCTTCCTCCATTCGCTTCTGCTCGGTAATGTCCATGATGTTTCCCGAGATACGTACTGCTCTTCCATTGTCGCGGATCGGGTTTCCCACTGTCCTGACCCAGAGGTGTTCTCCCTGTGCGTTGATGAATTTGAGCTCCAGATCGTAGGGCTCTCCCTGCTCCAGCGCCTTCGCAAAAGCCTCTTCCAGGAGGGGGAGAGAATCCGGGTGATAAAAGGACATAGCCGCAGGAATGTTACCCGTCTCGAAGTCTTTCGGGACCCCGTAGATCCGATAGACCTCTTCGGTCCAGGCAATCTTCCCCGAGGAGACATCCAATTCCCATCCTCCCACTTTCGAGAGCCTTTGCGTTTCTCTGAGAAGTGCTTCGCTTCTCTTCAGCGCCTCTTCCGCCCGCTTGCGCTCGGTGATGTCCTGCACAATGCCCCTTAACCGCGCGAGAGTGCCTCTGCTGTCCACAAAAGGTATTCCTTGTGCCCATATCCAGCGGATTTCGCTCGGTGCGGCGTATCCTGCATTCGAAATTCCATTCAGTCCTCCCCTCAACGGCACGCCTGAACAATGCGTCCACCTCGGCCCGTTCCCCGGGTAGAACATGGTCGAGAAACATCTCGTAGGTCCATTTGGGCAAAAGCCGGTGATAGCCGAATATCTCGTCATGCTGCAGCGAGCGCCAGGCAGTGTGATCCGTCACGTTCAGGTCCCATATTCCCACTTGCGCCGCCTGCACCGCGTACTGGAGCTTTTCTTCGCTCAACTTCAGCGACTCTTCGGCCCGCTTGCGCTCGGTAACGTCCAGGTTTGTGCCGATCATCCGGACCGGCTTTCCCCCCGGATCACGGAAAATCCTGCCCCGCGCCGTCATCCACCGCTCCTCCCCCTTACGCAGGAAGCGATATTCCCATTGCTCCTCAGCCCGGTCCGACTGCATCCACTCGGCAAGCAGTGCCTCAACCCGGGGTAGATCGTCCGGGTGGACTCTCTTCGCCCATCCCTCATAGCGATTCTCAAATGCACCCTGTGGAAGATCGAAAATAGCTTCCATCTCCGGCGTCCAAAAAACATTGTTCGTGGTCATGTCCCAGTCAAATACCCCCACCTGCCCCGCTTCCTGGGCGAGCGATAAACGCGTGGCGGTCTGCCGGAGGGACGCTTCACGTTCCCTGAGTGTCCTGTTCGCATTCCTGAGTCGTAATGCAGACTCCTTCCCTTGCTGATACACAAGGGAAACAGCCCATAGGATGCATATGAACCCGATGCGATTCAGGGCTCCAAGGGACCTGCCCATGTCCTGAGGAGAGAGAAAGAGCCCTGCGATGATAAGGAGAGTGATGATGGCAAGAAAAATAATGAGGTATGGTCTACTTCCATAGCGGGAGAGAAAAATGACAGGGAGGAGGTAGAGCAGCCACTCCGCGGCCCCCAGGGGCGTAGTGGCATCGAGAAAGAAAACACCAAGGAGCACAAGAAACGTAATAGTATACGCTCTGTTCTTCATTGAGGAAACCCTCTTCCGCAAGCCGGACGATAGAGCATCCTGAACCGTCCGGCCGCGTCACTTCGGACACTCCGGCTCCACCTGCCCGTGCAACAGTCCTCTGGGGCCCTTCCGTTTTTTACGAATTTTTTAGTGCTTCCTCTTACGTCCAGCCTCTTTCTTTTCCTGCGGATGCCACACCGGGGAATTTTATACCCGATCCCGCCCTGCTTATTTGTCGGGCATTCGCTTCTATTTTAACAAAAAAAAACAAAAACAAAAAAACAAGAGAAAAGGAACAAATACAGGGGAAGTCAAGAGATTGTCGCTTTCTCTTTTCTGTCTTGTTCGGTCTCTTTCTGTCTCCCCCGGTCTTTTGCTACAATTAGATAGAGAAAGGATCGGACAGTTCATGAGGGTGTGCCTGCGCACCGTTTCTGCTCGCCATTCCCATTCCCCGCAAAGGAGATACATACGGATGAAGAAAACAGTCTGGAACCTTGCCCCGCTTTTCAAAGGCGATGATGACCCGCAGATGGAGAAGGCGAGGAAGGTCGTCGAGCAGAAGAGCTACGCGTTCATCAACAAGTGGAAAGACAGGAAGGATTACCTCGAAGCCCCCCCGGTGCTCCGGCAGGCCCTCGATGAGTACGAAGAGTGGGTGCGCCGCTGCGGGACCGACGGGGATGAGGG
>JAXLZK010000003.1:1869-22375 GCA_046350935.1 Thermodesulfovibrionales bacterium | reverse complement strand
TCGTATTCCTACTGGGTCCGGATGACGTCGGGCTTCCTGGCGAAGGAGGAAAGGACCGTCTTCCAGGAGGACGGGAAAAAGGGAACGAAGAATTTCTCCGAGCTGTTGAGCCTCATGAACAGCAGGGAGAAGAGGGTCCGGGACTCCGCGGCAGGGGCCTTCAACGAGATCCTCCTGAAGCACTCCGATACGGCCGAGGCGGAGCTCAACTCCATCCTCGCCAACAAGAAGACCGACGACGAGCTGCGGAAAATCACCCGTCCCGACCTCTCCCGGCATATCAATGACGATGTCGACAGCGAGGTGGTGGACACCCTCGTCGGGGCCGTGGCAAACCGGTTCGGCATCCCCGCGCGGTTCTACGAGCTCAAAGCCAGGCTCCTGGGGGTAAAGAGACTGAGGTACCATGAACGGAACGTGGAATACGGAGATCTCGGGAAAAAGTATTCCCACGCCGAATCCCTCCGGCTGGTGGACCGCGTTTTCAAGAGGCTCGATCCCGAATTCTCCGGGATCCTCTCCGGCTTCATCGCAAACGGGCAGTTCGACGTGTATCCCCGCAAAGGCAAGGGGAGCGGCGCCTTCTGCGCCCATCACCTCATTTCGCAGCCGACCTATATCCTTCTCAACCATACCGATACGCTGAACGACGTCCTCACCCTCGCCCATGAACTGGGGCACGGGATCAATAATGAGCTGATCAAAAAGAAGCAGAACGCCCTGAACTTCGGGACCCCCACGTCCACCGCCGAAGTGGCGAGCACCTTCATGGAGGATTTCGTGCTCCAGGAGATCCTCAGGAAAGCCGACGACGAGCTGCGCCTGTCCCTCATGGTGAAGAAGATCAACGACGATGTCTCCACTATCTTCCGGCAGGTAGCGTGCTACCGCTTCGAGCAGGAGCTCCACCACGATTTCCGGCTGAAGGGGTATCTCCCGAAGGAGGAGATCGGCGCTCTCTTCCGGAAGCACATGGCTGCCTACATGGGGGATGCAGTGGAACAGTCCCCCGGCTCCGAAAACTGGTGGGTTTACTGGAGCCATATCCGCGCCTTCTTCTACGTCTATTCGTACGCCGGGGGCATGCTCATCTCGAAATCCCTCCAGAACGCGGTGAAAGGGGACCCCCGCTTTACCGGGAAGGTGAAGGACTTCCTCTCCGCGGGCCTCTCCGATTCTCCCCGGAACATCTTCCTGAAGCTGGGGGTCGATATCGGCGGCAAAGGATTCTGGGACAAGGGGCTGGATGAGGTGGAGGAGCTCCTCCGCGAGACAACGGACCTTGCGCGAAGGCTGGGGAAGATCAGGTAAGCGGGGAGGCGGAGGAGGGGCGCATGATGCCCCTCGTCAGTGCAGACTCCTCCGCAGCGCCTCTTCCACTTTTTCCGGGACGAGCCCCTTCACCGAGCCCCCGAAGGAAGCCACCTCCCTGACAATGGTGGAGGTGAGATAGGAGTACTCTTCGGAAGGCATCATGAAGACCGTCTCGATTGTGTTCGCCATCCTCCTGTTCATCAGCGCCATCTGCATCTCGTACTCGAAATCGGAAACGGCGCGCAGGCCCCTGATGATCGCCGTGCCGCCCCGCTCCGCCACGTAGTCCACCAAGAGGCCGTCGAAAGACTCGATCCTCAGACCGTCGTACCCCCTGACCGATTCCCTGATGAGCGCAAGCCTCTCCTCTATGCCGAACAGCGGCTGTTTTCTGGGGTTGAGGGCAACCGCGATGATCAGCTCGTCGAAGATCCGCAGCCCTCTCCTGACGAGATCGAGATGCCCGTTCGTCACGGGGTCGAAGGTACCCGGGTAGATAGCCAGTTTCATATCGTATCCTTTCCGTTGTTCCGCATACCGGGGCTGTCCTGCCGCCGGCGGATGCTCTGCTCCTACAACTGCATGTGCCGGTAGAGGCTCAGTGAGGTATCCCCGTACCGGTACTCCTTCACGCGCTCCAGAGACCCGAACGCCGAGGGGAGGACTTTCCGGGAGGGATGCTCGACAATGACAACCCCGCCTTCCCGCAGGAGCTCCCTTCCGGCAATGAGGGGAAGGATCGTCTCCAGCTCCCCCGATTCGTAGGGAGGATCTACAAAGAGTATATCGAAGCGGTCCTCCGTCTTTTTCAGAAAGAGAGAGGCGTCCTCCTTCACGACGGAGGCCCTTCCTCCGAAGCCGAACCTCTCGATCAGGTCTTTGATGAGGTTCACCCGAAGGGAGCTGTTCTCGACGAAGAGGGTCCGTTCCGCCCCCCTGCTCAGCGCCTCGATGCCCACGGCCCCGGTTCCGGCATACAGGTCGAGGAACACGGCGCCGCCGATCCCGGCCGCGAGAATGTTGAAGAGCGCCTCCCGCACTTTGGCGGACGTGGGACGCAATGCCGCATCTTCTCCCTTACGGAGAAAGGCCTTCCGGGAGCCGACCTTCCTTCCCTTGGCGCTTCCGCCTGATATTCTCATACTGTGCCCGCTCCTCCTTTACGGGAGCGGCGGATTGATGAGGACGGCATCCTCCCCGGCCCCATACCCTTCGATCCTGACGACCCTGCCCTCCACCTTCAGCTTTCCCTCCGCAAACAACCGTATGGCCTCCGGGAATATCCGGTGCTCCTGCTTCAGGATCCGGGCGGAAAGGGTTTCCTCCGTATCGTCAGGGGAGACGGGCACCGCGGCCTGGATGATCACCGGCCCGGTATCCATGCCCTCGTCCACAAAATGGACGGTGCATCCGCTGATCCGCGCCCCGTACTCCGCCGCTTGCTTCTGCCCATGGAGCCCCGGAAAAGAGGGCAGCAGCGCCGGATGGATATTCATGATCCTGTTGGGGAAGGCGGCGAGGAGGGGTTTTCTCACGATGCGCATGAACCCGGCAAGGACAACCAGCTCCACCCCGCGTCCTGCGAACTCCTCAGCAAGCCGCGCGAAATAGGCGTCTTTCGAGGGGAACCCCTTCGGATCGAGATACAGAAACTCTATGGAATGCCTCCTGGCGCGTTCGATCGCAAAAGCGTCGGGGACATCGACAATAAGGAGCTTCACCTCGGCAGCAAGGCTTCCCGCCCCTATCGCATCCACGATAGCCTGAAAGTTCGAACCGCGGCCCGATGCAAGGACCCCGAGATGCAGCATCCTACCTCCTGACCGGACCTCCGCTGGGATTCCCCCTCTTCCGGTCCTCTTTACATGAAATATGCAGCGCTCTTTTCCGCCGGTTTTTATTCTATCACATCCGGGCGATTTCTATTGATAGTTGGTGCGGTTATGGGTATACTATACTACTAAAAAAGGAGGAGCTGCATGACAAAAACAGAGCTGATCGACAAGATGTCCAAAGAAGCAAGCATTTCAAAAGCTGCTGCAGGAAAGGCCCTCGACTCTCTCATCGACGGAGTGAAAAAGACGCTGAAGAAGGGCAACAAGGTGACACTGGTCGGATTCGGAACCTTCTCCATTTCAAAGAGGAAAGCACGGAAAGGACGCAACCCGAGGACCGGCGAAGCCATCAAGATCAAGGCCTCGAAGGCACCGAAGTTCACCGCGGGCAAAGCCTTGAAAGACGCTGTCCAATAGGGTCCGGCCGACGGCATCCGAAGGATAGATACGAGCGCTCAAGCCCCCGCCGGCTTTACCGTCTGCGGGGGCATTTTTTTACCGGCACTTCCGCTCCCACGCCGCCGCCCTGTCGTATTCGCTGAACAGGCGCTCCCTCCTCCTGAACTCCTTCGTATGCACCGTCCGGCGTCCGTTCCTCTCCCCCACCCCCATGTCGGCGTGGAGCATCTCATGGTAGAGGACGAATTTTAGGTAATAGACGGGGACATCCTTCCGGTCGAGGACGGGATGGATCCGTATGAGGTCCGTACGGCTGCTGTAGCTTCCCAAAGTCCTCTTCCGCACCGCATGCCTGCCGCTCCGCGCTCCCCAGGTGACCGAGGAGGCGATCCTTCCTTCGAAATACTCACTGTTGATCTCATCGAACAGGCTCCTGAGGTTATGGAATCTGCCCTGGGAAAGCACCCTCACTCTTTTGGGGGGAGCGCTCCTGATCGTATGGCGGTTCCTCCGGACGAAGTCCCTGAACAGGGGCATCTGCCCCCTCCTCCCCTTGATAAAGCCGCACATTTCCACAAGAACAGCCTCATCAGCAGCAAGGAACATGCGGTGCATCCTGATAAACAGCTCCCCCTCCTTTTTCCGTACGGAGAGCATACTGGTGGAGTTGTCGGTGAGGGTGAGTACGACAGGCCGCCCCACCGCCGCAGCCAGAAACGCGGCGAGGGATTCGCTGCTCTGCGCGGCGAAAAGATCGGGCTGGGCCTGCCCTTGTCTTCGGGGCGAACCGGGCATCCGTAACTATAGCACGAAAGGGGCTTTTTTCAGAAAAGCGTATCAGCGAGGGACAGATGCACCCTACCGTGGGGGGATTATGCTACTATGTATACATTTCGTACGACGATGAGGAGGGAAAATGCCTGAGCTGCGTCTGAACATGATATCGAGAGAATGGGTAATCATCGCGAAGGAAAAAGGGAAAAAACCCGAGGATTTCATCGGGCCGCGGGAGAAAAAAAGACATCCCGAATTCGTCGAGACCTGCCCCTTCTGCCCGGGAAACGAGGCCAGGACCCCTGACGAGAGATACCGGATTCACGACGGAGGCGCCTGGAAAGTGCGGGTGGTCCTGAACAAGTTTTCCATCCTCTCGAAGGAGGGGGACAAGATCCGCTCCAGCTCCGGGATGAAAAGGAGCATCAACGCCGTGGGGTCGCACGAGGTCATCATCGAGACGCCCGCCCATAACCTTACCATCGCGACCATGCCTTCTGATCAGGTGCGGGACATCCTCCATGCCTACCGGAACCGCTTTCTCGAAGCGTATCGAGATCCCCGGATCGAGCATGTCATTCTCTTCAAAAACAGCGGCGCCGTCTCCGGCACCGCCATCGACCACCCCCTCTCACAGCTCGCGGGGATACCCATCACCCCCCATCAGGTCAGGGACAGAATCGAGGGGGCAATGCGTTTTTTCGACGATACGGGGGAATGCGTGCAGTGCAGGACGATCGCCGACGAACTCTCCGACGGGACGCGGGTCCTGATGAACACCGACCATTTCGTCTCCTTTGTCCCGTACGCCGCCGTCTCTCCCTTTCATATCTGGATCTTTCCCAAGAGGCACTCCGGCTCCTTCGGCACGGTCAGCCCGGAGGAGACCGATGACCTGGCCCTGCACCTGAAGACGGTGCTTTCCAAAATTTACCACGGACTGGTCAATCCCGATTTCAACTACGTCATCAAATCGGGGAGGCCCTCCCAGGCCGGCTCCGAATACATCCACTGGTACCTGACCGTCATACCCCGCGTCGCAATGACTTCCGGCTTCGAACTCGGCACCGGGATGTTCATCAATCCCCTCGTTCCCGAAGTAAGCGCGGAATTTCTGCGGAATGTTAAAATACCGGAGTATGGCCGGTAAGAGAATTCTCGTCATAGAGGACGAAAAGAAGATTTCCGATATCATCACGTCGTACCTTGCAAGGGACGGCTTCGCCGTTACGGTGGCCGGTACGGGAGAAGAAGCGCTGCACCGCATCAAAGAGGGCCACGACCTGATTATTCTCGATCTCATGCTCCCCGATATCGAAGGGGAAAGCATCTGCAGCTGCCTGCGAGAGTTTTCCGATGTGCCCCTCATCATGCTTACCGCAAAGAGTTCCGAGGACGACAGGATCAAAGGGCTCGGATTAGGCGCTGACGATTACGTGGTAAAGCCCTTCAGTCCCCGCGAACTGGTGGCCCGGGTGAAGGCGCAGCTCAGGAGGACGGAGCGGGACGAAAAAAGAGCCCTCTCGTTCAACAACGGCCTCCTGAAGATCGACACCCTCTGCATGACAGTGCTCAAAGCGGGCGAACCCCTGTCCCTCACCGCCACCGAATTCCGGATCCTTCTGCTCCTCGCCGAAAAGCCGGAGATGGTATTCAGCAGGCTCCAGATCGTCAATACGGTGCAGGGCTATGATTTCGAGGGATACGACAGGGTGATCGATGCCCACATCAAAAACATACGGCACAAGATAGAGGATAACCCCCAGAAGCCGGTATTCCTGAAGACCGTCTACGGGGTAGGATACAAATTCATCGGCATTCCGGATTAAAGGCTCCACCGGGGAAGGTCTCTTCATGAAAACAAAGATATTCCTCGCCTTCATTATCGTCATCACGGCCGCGCTCTTCTCGAATTTCGTTTTTCAATGGCTGATCATAAGGGACTTCGACGCCTATGTAAAGGGAGTGAAAGAGGACCAGCTCTACTGGATACTCGCCTCGGTGGAGGGCAGCTACAACGCCGGCCGGTGGGACAAGGCTTCCCTTTCCGAAACAATCCATTGGGCCATGATGCTGGGTCTCGATATCCGTATCGTCGACACGAGCGGGAAGGAAGTCCTTTCGTCCCATGAGGTGCTGGACTCCCTTTCCGACGCCATGATGAAGCGCATGCACGATCTCTTTCATGTGCAGAAGACGGTGGGCTCCTTCGAAAGGTATCCCCTTTATCTGAAAGGGCAAATGGTAGGGACCCTCCTGACCCGTCCCTTCCAGAAAGAGGCGCTCCAGGAGAAGGAGCTCATTTTCAAGGAGAGGGCGAAGGACTTCATTTATATTTCACTCCTCATCGCCGGAGGGGGCGCCCTGCTCATCGCCCTGCTCTTCAGCCAGTATCTCACCAAGCCCCTCACCCTGCTGAAGGAAGCAGCGGAAAAGATTGCAAGGGGAGACTTCTCCATCAGGATAAAGCCCCGGTCCCGCGATGAAGTCGGAGAGCTTTCCGAATCATTCAACAGGATGGCCGCGTCGCTGCAGAAGGAAGAGAGCCTGCGCACCCACCTCATGTCCAATATCGCCCATGAGCTGCGGACCCCGCTGACCATCATGAAGACACACAGCGAGGCCGTTATGGACGGGGTCATCGAGGACTGCGGAAAGGGGATGGAGACCATCCACGCGGAAATAGACCGATTGATAAAATTGGTGAAGGGGATCGAGGACATCACGACGGCGGAGGCGAGCTTCTTCTCACGGGGAGAGGAAGTGGAGATCGACCTGAAAGAGTTCCTGGCGGGCATCGCCGACGAGATGCAACCCCTCTTCCGGGAGAAGGGACTCTTCCTCACTCTCACCACAGCGGAAAACGTCCTCGTCGTCGTTGATGTGGAGAAGCTCGATCGCATTGTGCACAATATCCTCTCCAACGCCCTGAAGTATACGGAAAAAGGAGGAGTGCGGATCGGGTATGGGAAACAGGGGGACGACTTTTTTGTGGAAGTGTGCGATTCCGGCAGAGGCATCTCCGAACAGGATATATCCCTTATTTTCAAAAGGTTTTACCGCGCCGAAGAGTCCGAAAACGGCGGCTTGGGACTGGGGCTCTCCATCGTAAAAGAGTTGGTGGAGGTGATGGGGGGGAGGATCGACGTGCAGAGCAGGCCTGACGAAGGCTCCTGCTTCAAGGTGTATCTGCGGCAGGGGTGCCAAAGGTAAGAGCGCCTAACAAAATGAATTTGTTATTCTTCCGGCTCGTTTGTCTGTCATTCCGGCTCGTCCGGAATCGTTTCCTGCTGTAAGAAGGATTCCCGTGATCCCCGACAGGCGGGGACAGGCTCCGCTCCGCTTGCGGGACAGCGCTTCAGAGTACCACGTCATTTTGTTAGATGCTCTAAATCGAATCGCCGGGAAAGGAACAAAATGAAAATCGCACTGATACAGATGGACAGCGTGTGGGAGGATAAGAGGGAAAACCTGGAGAAAGCCGCCCGTTTTACCCGGAAGGCCTCAGAAGAAGGATGCGATCTCATTATTTTTCCCGAGATGTTCAGCACCGGCTTCTCCATGAACCTTCCTGTGGTGGCCGAGGAAGGCTACGGCGAAACACCGTCGTTCCTTTCAAGGATCGCTGAGGCGTACTCGATCAATCTTATTGCCGGGTTCGCCATGATCGTACCCGGGGATACCCGAGCGCGCAACATGGCGGTGGTCTTCACCCGGCAGGGGCGCCCCACCGCCACGTACACGAAACTCCACCCCTTCTGCCTGGCGGGTGAAGAGAGACGCTTCATTCCCGGCGATGGCCCCTCTACCTTCACGGTCGAGGGCGTACCCTGCAGTCTCTTTATCTGCTACGATCTGCGATTCCCCGAGGTGTTCAGGATGATGGCGAGGGAAGTACATGCCTTTTTTGTCATCGCCAACTGGCCGGACTCCCGGCAGGAGCATTGGGAAACGCTTCTCAAGGCCCGCGCCATAGAGAACCAGTGCTTCGTTATCGGCGTCAACCGCACCGGAACCGACGGCAACGGGCTCCGCTATCCCGGCGCATCAGCCATCTACGGCCCCTCCGGGAGCCTCATCATTTCGGGCGGCGAGAACGAGGAGTTCCTGACGGGCGAGATCGACCCTGCCGAGGTCACCGCCCTGCGTGCCGCCTACCCTTTTTTGCAGGATATGCGGCAGTGGACGCAAAACGCCGAATAAAACCGTAAAGCCCTCCCCCTCTCTTTCATATTTCCTTCACGATTCTCTGATATCTTTTAATCATGAATACCCTATCCCTTGCAACAGCGCTGTTTGCCGCTTCTCCTGGGGAGCACCGCAGTCCTGCCGGACACAGGCGGTGCGGAAGAGGGAGATATATGAGAGAGATGCTCTTTGCCGGAGTCCTGTCATTGTTGCTTCTCCTCTCCCATGGCGCTCTCGCCCATGATTCCGTCTGGCCCGGGGAGAAGTTGAAAACCATGTTTCCCCGTGCGGAGTCCTTCGAGCAGAAGAATCTCTACCTCTCCGATGAACAACGCGCCCGCATCGAAAAGGCGGCGGGAGTTCCGTTGCCTGAAGAGGACCTGAAACCCTCCCTCTACCTCGCCGTTGTCCGGAGCGCTCCCGATGCGCCACCTCGCAAGGCCGCGGCGATACTGTTCGTCGATGCCCAGGGAGAGGGAGGCAAAATAGAAATGGGGATTGTGGTAAATGGAAAGGGAGACCTGGAGAAGGTCCACCTTTTTGAAAACAGGGAATCGGAAAAAGTGACCCGCCCCTCCTTCCTGAGGCAGTTCGAGGGAAAGAAAACCTCCGACCCCTTCAAGACAGGCGTGGACATCATCGCACCCACAGGCCAGGAAAAAGCAGCCCGGGCCATAGCGTCCGGGGCGAAGAGGGGACTGCTCATCATCAACGAGCTGTTCAGCCGGAAATGAAGAGTATCAAGACGAAAATAAAACATACTCCGGCAATCATCACCATTATAATAGCGGCATTGCTGCTCAGCGCCGGGGTGCTCTTCGGCAGCGAGGGGCATGAGGGACAACCGGCAAGCGAATTTCATGCAGACAGGGCGCATGTACGGGTCTCCCTCTCCCCCGAGACATGGGTGAAGGGGAAAAAAACCGGCGTCTCGGTGATGGTAACAGACCATGTATCGGGTGCAGCCCTTCTCGACGCGGAGCTCTACGTCCTTTTCGAGAAAGCGGGAGAGGCATCCTCCCCTTCCGGTCATGGGGGAGGCGCACACTCCGGGGCGGTCCAGGCACAGAACAGGGGGCTCGACTTCGGAGACATGCCGGATGCCGCACCGGTGACGGACCTTTCGCGGTATTCGCGTCTCGTGCCACAGGACAAGGCAGGGGTCTACGGAGCCGAATACCGCTTCGACACGGAAGGCGACTATATATTCACTCTTGCAATAAAATCCATGGGAGGCAAGAGATTCGCCGAGCCGTTCCTGGTAGGAGGAAAGCTGTCCTACCGCGAGGCGTCGAAAGCTCCCCGGAACCGTATGCTCGCCGTCATGGGAACCCTGCTCCTGAGCGGTCTCGCCGCCCTGGGAATCATGGCCCTGCGGAAAGCGGTACGGGTGCCGGCCGGAGAGAAAATCAACCTTCTTGATATCCCCCCGGTGAAGCGGTTCATGCAGTCATCCTGGTTCCCGACGGTCTTTCAGCTCCCGGTACTCATTGTTTTTCTTATAATTATTGCTGCGGGCCTGTTCGGCATCCAGAGGGGGGACAGGAATATAGCGACCCTGCTCATGTGGACCCTCTGGTGGGCCGCCATCATCTTTACCTTCGTCTTTGTGGGAAGGGTATGGTGCATGATGTGCCCCTTCGGAGCGATACAGGACTGGCTGGGCCGTCTCTTCAGTATCGGAAAGAGTTTCCCCCGCCCGCTGCGGAACATATGGCTCCCGACTTTCCTCTTCTTCGGTCTTACCTGGTGGGACAGTTTCAGCGGCATCGTCAACAAGCCGGCCCTCACCGCCTATCTCCTCATCGGCTTTTTCAGCGTCGCAGCGGTGATGTCCCTGGTATTCAAAGGCAGGACATTCTGCCGGTATATCTGTCCCATCGGAGGGCTGGTCGGCCTCTACTCCATGTTCAGCCCGGTGGAGCTGAGGAGCAAATGCCGGGAGACTTGCAGAAAGCACCGGGTAAAGGAATGCTTGCAGGGCAATGAGGCGGGCCGCCCCTGTCCCATGTTTGAGCCTCCGCTGGTCCTCGACAGGAATAATTACTGTAATTTCTGCGGGGAATGTGTCAAATCGTGCTCTCAGGATACCATCACCCTCCGGTTCAGAAGCTTTGCACAGGACCTCTGGGCCTCGGCCAAGGGGCGCGCTGATGAGGCATACCTTGCCATGATGCTGGTGGGCGTTTCGATCGTCGTTACCGGAGAAATGGTCGAGCCCTGGCATACCTGGATGGATGCCGTCGGAAAGTTGATCCCCTTCGATGCGTGGGGAGTCACCGCGCACGCAGCCAGGGAGAAGGCGACCTTCCTTGCGGTCATGAGCGTCGGCTCGCTTATCGTTCCCCTTCTGCTGCTTACCCTGGCCGGTCTGGCAGTGAAGAAAACCGTCGGACGGGAAACGCCTTTCCGGCTGGGAGATACTGTCGTACAGTTTGCCTATATGTTCATCCCGGTGGGTCTCTCCATGCACCTCGCCCACAATGTCTCTCATCTGTTAAGGGAGGGACCGGGCATCATTCCCGCAGTACGGAGGATGTTTGCGGGATATACGGGAGGGAGCACGGCGAATCCTGAATGGAAAGTAACGCCACTGATGGGAACGGAATCCGTTTTCTGGCTCCAGATGCTCATCCTGACGGTCCTCGCCGGATTTTCCCTGTATGCGGGCTACCGGATTGCGGAAAGATACTATGGAAACAGGGCATTGAGGGCCTTCATTCCCATGGCGGCCCTCGCAGTGTTCTTCATGCTTATCAACATCTTTATCCTCGGCCAGCCCATGGCCCTGAGGCATACCCACTGAGGAGCATATGAAAACGATCGCATGGGTCACCGCACTTCTGATGCTCTTTCTACCGGTCGCCCCGCTGCGTGCGGAACTGGACCTGGAGCAGGAGGTGCTCATCATTCCCGATACGCACAACGAGAAACCCTATATCTGGGACGTAACGGTGAATCCGAAGGGGTACACGCTCCATATGGAACCCGGCAAAATTGCCGCGGGTACGGAGACCGTCTTCCGCTTCTCCATCGCTTCAAAATCCACCGATACGGCCGATGATATGCATGTCTTCATTGCCGACCACGACCTGAACACTTTTCAGCATCTGCGCCCTGTTCGGGAGTACGACGGGTATGTGTTCCCCTATACCGCTTCCCGGCCCGGCCTTTACCGGCTGGAAGTCGTCTTCAGGACTCCGAAGGGATGGGTCAACCTCAGGAAGGATATAAACGCATCGGGGGAAGGAAGTGCGGAGGAGGAAAAGAAGACGGGTGACGCCGATTACCGTATCGAGGTGGAGCTCATCCCGAAAAAGATCTACGCAGACCACGTCGGCACTCTCCTTTTCACCTTCTCCCATAAAGGGGCTCCCCTGAAAGGCCTTGAAAAGATCGAGGGAGCAGATATGCAGGTGGCGGTATGGGATAAGGAAATGGAGGAATTCCTCTACATTCGTCCGAAGCAGAACTTCGGGGGACCGCAGGTAGCGGTAAGTATGGTGTTCACGAAACCGGGCACCCACACGGCCTTCGCGGAATTCAGGCATAAGGGCGTAACCAGGAGGGTGGAGCTTTTGATCCCCGTATATTTCGAGCCGCAGCATCTCATCGACTCTCCCGTGTCTTCCGGACCCGCCTGGTGGTAAAGGGGAAAGATCGGCAGCAAAAAGGAAGCAACAAGAAACAAAAGGAGGCCTTATGAAAAAACTTTTCGTTGCAACAGTAGTGGCAGCAGGATTGGCAGCAGGAAGCGTGAATGCCCAAAGCCCCTCGGCAATGCAGGACTCTCCGGCGGAGCGAGGAGGGGGAATGGTGGCCATGATGGACCATGAGCATATGGGCATGATGAGCGGCCATGGAGGATCATCGGGTAGCCATTCAGGGGATGGCCATTCCGGCTCTTCATCTGAAGGACATTCAGATTCCTCGTCAGGCGGACATCAGCAGGAGGGGCACGCGGGGCACGGCGATGCGGGAGAGATGAAAGAGTGGCGGAGCGGCATGTCGACCCATATGATACCCATGATGCAGAGCGTTACCAGCATGGGGAATAAGGTATCGCAGATGATGAAACGGGGCATGTCTCCCGACAAAATGAAACTCGTATCGGAAATTATGGACGAGTTGTCAGGGCACCTCTCCGGCATGTCCGAGATGATGTTCAAGGGATTCGCATCCGAAGGCGAGATGCATGAGCTGCACATGAAAATAAACGATACCATGAAGAAGATGGATGCCCTGCATAAAATGTGATAGAGTTATATAATAGTTAGGGTGTCGCTTCGCTTGCTCTGTAACCTCCTTGCGAGGGTTCGTATTAGACTGGAAGGAGAGGGGAAACCGTTCTTACCCCCCTGGCATGATGGAGGCATACAATGAAGAGACTGTTGGACCTTGATTTCAAAGTTTTTTTCTTCGTAGCGGCCTGTTCCCTGGCTGCCCCTGCAGCCGGAATGGGGGGCGAAGTGGGAGGAGGCAACGGCCCGTGGGTGGCGGACCCCGGATACGATGCGGGCAGTGAATGGAGCCCCCCCGGCATGGCCTGCAGCAAGACAACCAAGCCCCTTACCGGCACGGTGGTCAACTACGAGGACGGCGGAGGAGTGCTTATCCTTGACACGGGAACGGAAATCGAAGAACTTTACGGAGTCGGGCCACGCTGGTACTGGACCAAAAACGATATGGACATCCCGGAAGTGGGAGAAACGGTGACCATCACGGCAAAAACCGCGACCGCGGGCCTGATCGATAAGAATGTCCTTATCTCCATGACCATCGGAGACCGGACTATATCGCTGAGGGATGAGGTGACCTGCCTCCCCCTCTGGAGAGAAAAGCAGCGTCCGGTATACTGAGTAGCCAGGAAACATTTTTCTTTCTCCATCGAAGGCCGGAGGCTCTCCCTCCGGCCTTCTGAGTTTGAGATGCCGCAGGGGTGTCGTGTAGCCATCCACCATATGTGCCCACGGGAACAAATGATAGTTCTTTTCACAATTTATTCACAATTTCGTGATAGGCTTTTTAAGCGTACCACAGGGCACCATGCGGGCAAAAGCCATGTATACACAATTGTTTGTACAACAAGGAGGAGCATATGAAACGATACCTGGCGAGTAGTATAACGGTAACCGTTTTTTTCTGCGCGTTTTTTCTGCAGTACCTCACGGCGGGGGCAGCGACCTATCCGGGGTCCGCGACGCTGACCGTCACGCGGATGGGAATGGGGATGATGGGTAGCGGAGTCATCATTACCAGCTCTCCCGCCGGAATTGATTGCGGGAGTGCGTGTTCCGGGACCTTCCCGGTGGGAACAGCGGTAACCCTTACCGCTGCTGACGGCTCCGGCGCTGCGTTTTCCGGGTGGTCGGGGGCATGTAAAAACACCGACACGATATGCACCGTCACCATGGATTCCGACATGGTCGTGGGAGCCCATGCCCTTACGGGTGCCATGATGACCTTCTCCGACGTGCAGCCGGGTTATTGGGCGTCCGACTACATCGAGGCGATGTATAATAACGGCATGACCATGGGGTGCGGGAACGGCAGCTTCTGCCCGGATGATGAGGTGACCCGCGGGCAGATGGCCGCCTTTCTCATAAGGGAAAAGTATGGGGAGAATTTCAGCTATACGCAGATGCCCTACTTTACCGACGTGCCCTCCACCAACGGTTATTTCAAATATGTGCAGAAGCTGAAAGACGACGGCATCACCAACGTGAGCGGTACGTTCGGCGTCGACGATCCGGTAACCCGGAGCCAGGCAGCCGCTCTCACGATGCGTTCGAAGTACGGCGATACCTTCTCCTACACCATGACTCCCTACTTCAGCGACGTACCTTCCGATAACTCTTACTTTTCCTATGTTCAGAAGGTGAAGGACGACGGCATCACGGTGATGAGCGGGAGTTACCTCCCCGACGGGACTATGACACGGGCGGACATGTCGGCTTTCATGTCCAGGGCGTTCCTGCAGATGCATTAAAAGAGTGCGGAAAGACAAGGGCGGGGGTTGCTCCGCCCTTTTTCCGATCCATTAGTTTCCCGGTATCGTCTCAATTTTTTCTGGTTTTCATGTCCCTCCGGGCAGAATCCAGCTCTTTTTCCGCCTCTTTATAAACAAATAATATGATACCCGCGGTCACCAGACACACGACTGCCAGGAGGAGGTAGATCCATTCATTGAACGCCACTCCGAATACTGCGAGAGCGACTACTGCAAGCAGAGGGACGAGAGGCGCCAAAAAAAGAAAGTCTTTCGCTCTCATATCCGCACCCCCTTGAGGAGCGCCGAGTTGGTGACGACGGAAAGGGAGCTTAATGCCATGGCTGCCGCAGCAATGATAGGATTGAGGAGCCCGAAGGCGGCAATGGGAATCCCCACTGAATTGTAGATGAAGGCCCAGAAGAGATTCTGTTTGATCTTGCGCATCGTCACCCTGCTGAGCTTGATCCCTTTGATAACATCCCTGAGGTCATCCCTCACCAGGATAATGCCGCCCGTCTCCTTTGCCACATCGGAACCGCTGCCGATGGCGATTCCGATATCAGCCTGGGCGAGAGCGGGGGAGTCGTTTATTCCATCCCCCACCATCGCCACGATCTTGCCCTCCGCCTGAAGCTCTTTGATAACTTTTGCCTTATCCCCCGGAAGGACATTCGCGATCACTCTTTCGATCCCCACTGTGGAACCGATGGCTTTTGCCGTGCGCTCGTTATCCCCGGTGAGCATGACAACTTCCACTCTTTCTCTTTTCAACCCCTCGATAACCTCCGCGGCATGCTCCTTCAGCATATCGGCAACAGCGATCAGTCCGACACCTTTTCCCTCCCGGGCAACAATCATTACCGTATTGCCTCTTTCTTCGAGAGAGGAAATTTCCGCCTCTTTTCCGCTTATGTCGATCCCCCTGTCCCTCATGAGCTTTCTGTTGCCGATAACGACCTCTTTTCCCTGAACCTCGACCCTGACTCCATGACCGGGAATTGCCTCGAACGTCTCTGCGTCGGGGATATTCAATTCCATCATGGCAGCCCGCCTTATAATGGCCTCCCCCAGGGGATGCTCCGACCCTTTCTCCGCTATCGCCGCAAGTTGTATGACCTCTTCAGGACGAACTCCCGCTTCCGGAACAATCTGAGTAACTTCCGGTTCTCCTTTCGTAAGGGTGCCTGTCTTGTCGAAGACCACGGCATTCAACTTCTCCGCCCTCTCAAGATACTCCGCCCCACGTATCAGTATGCCCAGCTCGGCGCCCTTGCCGACTCCCACCATCAATGCGGCGGGCGTCGCGATCCCCAGGGCGCATGGACAGGCGATGATAAGGACCGCGACAAAGGACAGGAGCGCCAGCGTCGTATTGCCCAGAAGGACCCATGCTATGGCGGAAAGGAATGCGACACCGATCACCACCGGAACAAAATAAGACGCTACGGTATCGGCAAGCCTCTGAATGTGGGAGGATGACGCCTGCGCCTCTTCCACCATTTTTATTATCTGGCTTAAAGTGGTATCGGCACCCACTCTCGACGCCCTGAACCTGAAGGTGCCGACCTTGTTCATGGTGCCGCCGATTGCTTCATCCCCCGCCTTTTTCTCGACAGGGACACTCTCACCGGTTATCATCTTCTCATCAACGGAGGAATGCCCTTCCACCACCGTACCGTCGGTGGGTATCTTCTCTCCCGGCCTCACGACAACCACCTCGCCCACCATCACCATTTCCGCGGGTATCTCGACCTCCTCCCCTTCCCGTATGACTCTCGCCGTCTGGGGTTTGAGGTCGAGGAGCTTGCGTATCGCCGCGGAACTGCGCTTTTTGATGATCTCCTCCATATACTTGCCGAGGAGCACAAAGGCGATGATAATCGCGGATACTTCGAAATAGACGTTCTTCTCCTCCACGGGCAATACCCCTGGGAAGAAGACGACAAAGGCGCTGTAAAGATAGGCAGTGGAGGTACCGAGGGCGATCAGGAGGTCCATGTTCGCCGTACGGTTCCTGATGGCATGCCATGCTCCCACGAAGAACCCCTTGCCCCCGAAGATCATGATCGGCGTGGTAATGATAAACAGCCAGACTCCCCAGGTGAACCAGGGAAGCCAGGGGATGGGGACCCAGGTGAGGATCGTCGCTCCCGCCGCAAGTCCGAGAAACACCGCCGCCCTGAGAATCGCCAGCACCAGGACTCCGGTCAGGGCAATGGTGACACGCCTCTTCATCGCTTTTAATTCCGTTTCAGGCGCCTCAAACGTCCTGACGCAATTCTCGCTGCAGAAATAATACGTCCTTCCTGCAACCTCTCTCTTCAGGGAGCGGTCTTTGGGAACAACCATGCCGCAGACGGGGTCTTTCGCCATTTCTCCCACGGCCTTTGCAGTCAGGGCGATCGTTTCCTTTGCACCGGGCATCTCTCCCTTTTCCGCGACAAAGGCCCCGGGAGCGCGATCAAATTTTTCCTTGCACGATTTCGAGCAGAAATAATACGCAGTGCCTTTGAAAACCGAGGCGGCAACAGCGTCCCGCTCCTCTAGGGTCATCTTGCAAACAGGGTCTGCAACCCTCATGACACCCTCCTCTTCTGCCTTGCGCTCCCCAAATCAACTACGCAGCAAAAATCAGACTACGTTACACTGCTATCTCGGCGCAGAAATTTCCAGACAATCCTCGCGCCACCGGCAATCGGGCTGATCACAGAGCCCGGACGCTGCAGAGCCATAGCAATCGAAATTGCCCTCCACCCTCTGGATGGCCCGTATAAGTTCCGGCTTCTTCATGGAACCGGCCTTAATCTCTTTCTCCCTGGCGATCGCCTTGATCTGCTGAATTTTCATTGTATTCTCCCCTGATTAATGTTTATGCAGATCGCCCTTAGGAGCCTCTTCCTTTGCCGGCGCCTCTTGCCGTTCCTCTTTCCCGGGCTCCGCAGGTGCAGACCCCATCATCCCCTTCATCATCATCCCGCGCATATCCGACATCATCTTTTCCATGCTGTCCATCATCTTGTCCATGTCCATCATCATCGTTTTTCTCTCGGATGGGCTCACCCCTTTCATCATCTTCTTCTGCATCTTCATCATGTCCATCATCATGCCCATCATATCCTTCATCATCATGCCCTGACCCATCATCCGGTGCATCATGGGCATGCACATCTGCATCATGGGAATATTTCCTTCCTCCGCCATCATGCCCTGCTGGCACCTCTCTTCCTTTTGTTCGCTGCCCATTTGCGCCTGCGCTGAAACACTAAAAACAAGCACGATTACCAGAGCCGTCACGATTCTTTTCATATTCTCCTCCTTAAGTCTTTCAAAATTCCGCTAAGAGCGGTTTCCGGAAACAGATACGATTTATAAGCCCGGCAACAATCATCCTCATGGCATAGCTCCTCCAAGAGCCCTTTCGAGCTCCACCTCTTTACGGAAACAGTCTTTCAATGCTTCGAGAAGCCTCTTTTGGGCATCCGATACCTTCCGGCGGGAGTCGAGCAGGTAAAGCATATTCAGCTGCATGGAATTGAAATAACTTTCCGCATACTCAACCGCGCGTCTGCGCACCGGCAGCAGTTGATCACGGATCATGCTCACTTGCCTTCGTGCAAGGGACAGACTTTCGAGAACGGATGAAACTTCTTCCCGTACACGTCCGGTTTTCGCTGCCAGCTCTTTCTCCGCAAGCCGCAGCCTGAATTCAGCCTTGGCGATCTGCGCCTGATTTTGATCAAAGAGAGGGATACGGATATCAAATCCCGGACCAAGGAAGTCCGTCCCGCCGGCTTCACGGGCATAAGCCGCACCGATTCCGAAGTCTCCGAAGATACTTTTCCTCTCCGATGACAGAATGCGCTTTGACTCCTCGATCCTCAATTTCGCTACTTGAACATCAGGCCTGTTCGAAAGAGCATGGGCTATCAAAGTCTCCGTATCCGGAAGCTCTCTGAACTCCCCGGAAAAAGAACCGTCGATCTCGTAGTTATCCTGCTCAGGGGTCAGTCCGAGGATGCGGTTCAAACGGGTACGCGCAAGGTGCAACTCCTTTTCGATCCTCGCAAGCTCTACGTCGGCATCGAGGACTTCGGCCTCCGTCAAATAGGTATCAAGGTCCCTCGACAAGCCGAACTCCCGACGATAGAGGAGATGGTCTTTCAACTCTTTCGTCTGATCCCTGATCTTTTCGGTTTCCTCCCGCATCCGGGATACGGCGATGTACTCGATATAGGCATCTTTCGCCTCTGCCTGCGTTTTCAGGATCTCATCCGAAACTCTGAACATCACCTCTTCGAGTTTCGCTGCTGCGACTTTTTTCCGAAGAGGCGCTCTCCAGAAGTCCGCCATATTCACCAATCCCTCTGCTTCAACAGAAGCGCCTCCGCCTCCAAGAGGAAAGCGAAATACTGCGCTCAGCCTTGGATTGGTAAACAAACCGGCCTGTACAAGATCAGCCCTCGCTATCCCGATCTCTTCGAAGGCTGCCTGCAGTTCCCGGTTATTCAAAAGGGCTATCTTTACCGCATTATCCATGGTGAGGCCGTCGGAAAGAAGGCGATTCGCGTCCTCCCGTGTCTTCTTCATGTCGTCTTCGGACCGCTCCCACCGAACCTCTTTGCCGGTTCGTTCTCCGGCAAAAAATGCAACCCTCTCCCACTCCTGTTGGGTCTGGACACTCGCACAGCCTGCCACAAAGAAGATAAAAATGAAGAGAGAGTATGCGTATATCTTTCTCATCATTGCCGGACACTCCCTCCCTGATGACGCCACTTTGCATTTCTGTCTTTCGGAATCACGTTCAGGATCGTGACCAGCCCGCCCATGGGCATTACTCCCATCGGCATATCGACTTCCGCGTTCATGATGTGATGGAGCTTATGACAGTGAAGCTGCCAGTAACCGGGATTCCATGCAACAAATTCCACATCACGCGCCGCGCCGGCAGGGACGTCAACGGTATTCCCCGGCCACTGAGCACTTTTCGGTATAGGACCGGCTTCGGTCCCCACAACCCACCAGGTATGGCCATGGATATGTATGGGATGATCATTTTGGTTACTGAAGTTTATAAGCCTTATTCTCACCCTGTCCCCTTGCGCAGCATCGAGTATTCCCGTGCTCGGCGCGGCTTTCCCATTAAAGGTAAACCAATCGGGGCTGGTCGAAGTCACATCGGGGTTGCTGTTACCCGGGAGGAGCTTCCACTCATTCATTACGATCACAAAATCCCTGTCTATTTTTTGCTTCTCTTGCTTCGGATGAATGACAAAGGCCCCCCCTACCCCCATTCCCACCTGTTTCATTTCGTTGAAAGCGGAGTGGTACATGAAGGTCCCTGTCTGATACAGCGTAAATTCGTAATGAAAGGTTTCACCCGGCATAATCGGCCGCTGAGTCAGCCCCCCCACGCCGTCCATAGTATTCGGCAGTTCGATGCCGTGCCAGTGTATGGAGGTCGGTTCGGGAAGCTCGTTCTTCACCACTAATCTGACACGGTCTCCTTCAACGACTTCTATTGTGGGGCCGGGAATGGACCCGTTAAAGCCCCATCCTTTTATCTTCTTCGGCAGGAACATGGCAGGAAACATGTTGGGGGCCATCCCTTTTGACTCATGGAATGTATACCAGAGAGAATCCTTTGGGGGTATTCCGTCGTGGATAGAGCGTTCAACAGGCTGGACAATTAAACAAAAAACTTTTACCTTACCCTCCCTCTCATAGCCGAGCGGCTGCACATCCGGGGTAAGAATTCGCCCCATCTGTTTTCCCATCAAAGAGGGAGGCGGAGAGGGCCTGATATTCGGATCAGCCCATCCAACGGGCTCATGCATTTTCATGTCATGGTGCATTTCCCCATCGGTTGACGTGTGAGCCATCCCTGGCGTTGCATGCTCTTTGTGATCTTCCTGAGCAAAGACATTTTTTGCCGAGGCCGCCAGGGCGCCTACGGTCAATGCGGTTTTTTTCAGGAAGTCCCGGCGTTTCACTATTGCTCCTTCCC
>JAXLZK010000003.1:0-1769 GCA_046350935.1 Thermodesulfovibrionales bacterium | reverse complement strand
CCGTGCATGGTTCACCTCCGGAGACGCGGTATGAATCGGGGCACCTGCTTCATATAATCCTTATAATCCGGCATGCGCTGCAGGAGGTCTATTTCCTCTAACCGGGCAATGTGTCCCAAAGCCCCACCCCGGCTCGCGGCAGGGCTTCGAGCGGTTATTTTGAGCTCCTCCAGCCCGACCAGACGGGAACTCCGTTTTCATCCCTCAGCATCAGTACCGTATCACCTCTTTTGACCTCGGAAGCCACGATCGTCGGTTTTCCCGCCATAGTCACCCTCGAACCCCGCACCTCCACTTTATCTCCTTTCGCCAGTTTGACATCCAGTCTCTCAATGTACCAAATAGGCCCCAGATGGACAGGAAGCGT
The DNA here is from genome assembly GCA_046350935.1 of Thermodesulfovibrionales bacterium. Lineage (GTDB taxonomy): Bacteria > Nitrospirota > Thermodesulfovibrionia > Thermodesulfovibrionales > Dissulfurispiraceae > Nitrobium. Next base: position 1,402 of record JAXLZK010000003.1, on the reverse strand, counting down.
CTCCCCATCAGTCTTCACCAGGAGGTGAATCCCCCCGGACATCCCCTCCATGGGGACGATACGCTCAATTGCGGTGATCGTCCCATGGATCGTTTCGACATGCGCGGGGTCGTACATCCGCTGATACTTTGATCCCATGCCCCATTCGCCGCTCCCCATCCACCCTTCCCAGGGTCTTCCACGTCTACCCTCTCCCTCGTTATGCATAGCAGCGGACACAAGAGAGGCTGACACGATAACCAACGCAACAACAGAACTTTTGAGCAATCTTACTTTCATGGTTTCCTCCTTGAGCCGGATTCATAACGCAACAAATCTACTCCCGGGCTCGGCATACCGGTTATCCCCTCTTGTTCTTGAGATTAAGCAAATACTGTCGTGCAGCAAGGGCTGCCTTCGCCCCTTCCCCTGAAGCGATGACGATCCTCTTGCCGAAGGCGTCTGTTACATCGCCGGCGGCGAAGATACCCGGGAAACTGGTGGAGCAGTCGGGATTGATAAGGATCTCTCCGCGGTCATTGAGCCTGACAAGAGAGGAAAAAGCAGCTGAATTCGGCTGGAGGCCTATTGCGATAAATACGCCTTTAACGGGAAGACAGACCGTTCCTCCCTCCGCCATCCTCCTAATTTTTATAAAAGAGAGTGCTGAATTATCACCGCCGAACTCGACGATCTTGAATCCCTCATAGGTATGCAAGTTCTCAGACCGACTGATACGCTCTACTATCGCTGCATCCGCAGAGAGAGCTGTGTCGGAAATAAGGTGGAGGGTACGGGCCACTGCATGCAGATTCTCGACGATCTGCAGCGCCGAATTCCCCCCTCCGATAATCGCTACGTCCTCTCCCTGGACAAAAGAGATGTCCTGCACATTCCCGTAAAAAACACCCCTCCGCTGGAACTCTTCCTCGCCCGGTACATGCAGCCTCCGCCTCGTCATGCCCGTTGTCACGATCAACACCCTGGTGAAATATTTATTCAGCTCTGATGTCGTGATATGAAATCCGCCTTCGACAGGCTCGATTTTTTCCACTTCGCTTATCAAATGGTCCAAATAGTGAGAATGGATCAACTGATACCGGAACTTCTCCGTAAGCTCCGGTCCTGTAATGAAATCGAATCCCATGTAGTTTTCTATTTTTGTGCTGTCGATGGCCTGTCCGCCGAGGTCTTTTGCTACCAGGAAGGCATTCACTTTGAGGGTCGCGGCATAGACGGCAGCAGTAAGACCCGCAGGTCCGCCGCCGATAATGATCAGATCATACTCCGTTTTCCGCTTTTTGCATTCCAGCTCTGCGAGGAACTTGGCTCTGCAGCCCTCGGAACAGAAGTAGAACACCTCTCCGTCGCATTCGGTGGTAACCGCACCTTCTTCCCGAACTTCCATATTGCAAATCGGGTC
>JAXLZK010000002.1:0-177203 GCA_046350935.1 Thermodesulfovibrionales bacterium | reverse complement strand
AGCACAGGATGCTTTTCGCCATCGCAGTTCCTCCTTGTCAACAGGGTATGCAGGGGTTTGTCATACAGCGCGGCGGAGGGCATTGCCTCAGTACCCGCAGGGGATGATCAGTCGCAGGAGCCGGGACCCGATGCGCCTTCATTGTACTTCGTCAGCGCGTCGATGAGGGCGCCTGTTTCGGAGGGAGCCAGGTACCCCGTACCGACAGGCGGGACCACGAAACTTCCGATAAGAGCGTCCGCAGAGGCGATATCGTCCGCAATGACGCTTCCGTCAGCACCGTTCGCAATGTTCAATTTTGCTCCAATCAACTGGTGAGCCAGCTGAATCAGTCCGTTGCCTGCAGCCGGGGTGTCGAGAATGCCCACGAGCTGCGAGACGGTATAGCTGCTTGCTCCCAGCGTAAGACTCGATGCCGGCCAGTTGATGCAAAGCGGGCTGTCTGCGCTGCTGGAACATACCGTCGGATTGTGAGTTTTCCAGTACCCCTGGGTGAGCGTACACGCATTCCCATTGCCACAGGGCAGCGTACCGCAGGTGAGATTCGGGGTCGCATAACTCCGGAGGCTGGTCTTTGTAGCGTGTGCGAAAGCGCGGAAAACATACTCCGTGTCGCAGGCGAGCTGCCCCTTGCAGGTGGTCAGTGGGCATCTGTCAGTCAGCGCTTCCCCGACAGTCACCGTGGTGCACTCCCCGGGTGCCAGATTGTCCCAGAACCATGCCTTGCACAGGGGGGAGCCTTCCTGATTGGGCCACCCGTTCTGCTCAAAGCCGGCCAGCGTTTTCCAATGGAGGGAGAACCCTGACGGAGCACCGGTCACCGCGCCTGCGCACACCTTTATGTTGATCGAGTTCTGGGTGCTCCCGTCACAGGTAATGGTGGGCGTGTCCACTCTCGGCAGGACCTCTCCGAAAGCCTGGCTCGCGAGCAGCATTCCTGCGATAAGTAAAACGAGACTACAGGAGCGAAGGGTCTTTTTCATATTTTTCCTCCTTTTGAATGGCCGGAAAGGGATTCCGGGAAGCAGTGATATCTTGTGCGCCGGTCAGGCGGCCATACCCTACCGGGTTTTTTCCGGTCGTCTCGAAGGGAGGGCGGGAGGAGGGATCCCTCCTCCCGCTTTCCGTCTCAGGGGGCGCTCCTCCCCGGCTTCTATTGAAACGTCAGCTCCCGGAGCTCCCAGCCCGATCCCGTGGTCAGGTTGCTGTAGGTGGCCATACCGCAAAACAGGCTGTTGCCGTCCTCGGAGGACGCCATCGTACGGATGCCGTAGTTGCGGGAATCTCCCAGGCCGGAGCCGTTCTCGCGCACCGCCGCTACACTCGAAGAGGCGAAGCTCCACAGGTCGGCTCCGCTCAGGTCCAACGTGCCTACAAAGAGACCGGCATTGACGGCCTTCATGGTCCAGGTGTAGTAGTTGCCCCTGTTGCCGAACCCCGACGACCCGTACAGAGGCGTATACCCGCCCACGTTCGGAGTCAGGTCGAAAGTCCGGGTGTCCGGGTTGAACTTCGGCAGTTCGGCCTCGCCGTACAGGAGCTGGATCTCCGGAGAGCCCTCCAGATTCCTGGCCCTCCAGAGGGAGGTCGCCCGCGCGGTGCCGTTGTTGAGAGTGGTCTGCTCTGCGGAGTTTTGGGGCTCTCCGAAGCAGACCCGCGGGAAGGTGCACTGCGTATGCTGGTAGGCAGCCCTGCCCGGGACCTGCACGGTGCCCCAATAGAGCCAGCCGTCGAACTGGTAGGTACCTCCCCCGCCGTACGTGGTGCTGGTGATCAGATCGGGTTCGTACTGCTGAGGCGTCCAGACCTGGTTCCAGGGCGCTCCGCTCGCCGGCAGCACCCCCTGGTTGTTCAGGGCCGGACTGATCCAGACGCCCTGCCCGGATATCGCTATCCTCGTCTGGCTGTCCCCTCCTACATACTGGGCCAGCTCCCTCGGCACCCCGAGGACGGTGCCCACGGTCACGAAGCTGAAGGGGTTGCTGCGGCTGCCGGTCCAGCGGAGGACGCTGCCGGACTGCCCCTGGGTGCCGATGCCGGTGTACAGCGCGCCGTTTACGACCAGCCACTTCCGTATCGTGTTGCCCATGCCGAACGTGCTGGAGCCGAGGTACTCCTTCGTGTTCGCGTCGAAGGCGAACATGATGACGGGGCCGGTCCGGGAACCCCCGGCCATGAAGACGACGCCGTCATACGATCCTGCCGAGCGGATGCCCATGCTCTGCTTGAGCATCGGGTCGCTGGGGGTGCGGTCGAACAGGGTCTGCGTCGTAAGGTCGAATTCGTAGATCTTGGGCGGCCTCCAGTCCCCTCTCTGCGGATTGACGCCCCTGTCCCTGGAGAGCTGGCTGTCTCCGTATTCACACACGAACGTACCGCTGGCGGACGGATCGAGCGCTCCTAGGAATGCGCCCGAAGTGGTGCATACGACATTGGCCCCGGTGCCGAACCACAGGCTGTTGCCCGACCGGGTGAGGCCCCACACGTACGTCTGGTTGGTCTTGTTCTGGCTGCCCTCGGGGCAGGGCGGACCGCTGTTCGGATTAAATCCGGCGATGCCGTTCGGATAATCGACTCCCACACCGGCGAAGCACTCGTCAGGCTGGGCCTCGGCCAGAAGTGTATTGGTGGCTATGGTAGCCTGGGCGCTCCCCACAAAAAGCAGCAGTAGAAGCAGACACAAGCACAGGATGCTTTTCGCCATCGCAGTTCCTCCTCAATAGGTTGTTATGTATTCGTGGATCAGCCGGTAGTACGGCGTTCTCAGCTGCTCTTTGCAACGTGCGGGATGGGGAAAGTCTTTTCGCCTTTCGTCTCCGTTTCACCTCCTTTGGGCGGCTTCGGTCACCCAACCGCCCCCCATGGCTTTATATGCGCTCACAATGGCCGCAAGCAGGTCGTGCTGGGCCGCAACGCAGCCGATTTCGGCATTGTACAGGTCTTTTTCCGCATCCACTACTTCAAGGTAGCCCGAATATTTCGCGTCATACCGGTCATACGCCAATCTCGCCTTGTCTTTCAGCGTGCCGATCCGGCGCTTTTCCATCGCGAGCAGCTCGCTCAGCTTCCGGATGGCGACCAGCGAATCCTCCACCTCCCTGAAGGCCGTCTGGATAGTGCCGAGGTACCCGTACAGCAGCTCCTGGTGCTGCGCTTCCGCCTGGCGTACCTCGCCCTTTATGCGGCCGCCGGTGAAGAGGGGGCCGACGGCCCCGGCCGCCAGCCGCCAGAAATTGGCGGAGTTCTGCAGCAGGTCGGAGAGCTCGCCGCTCGCAAACCCGAAGAGTCCTGTCAGGGAGAGAGAGGGAAAATACTGGGACTTGACGACCCCTATACGCGCATTGGCGGCTATCAGCAGCTGCTCCTTATACCGTATGTCGGGCCGGCGCTCAAGAAGCGCGGACGGCAGGCCCTGGGGGATGCCGGGCATGGCGAGCGTGTCGAGGGTGCTGCCGCGGTTGATCACGCCCGGGTTCCGGCCGAGCAGCACCGACAGGGCATTTTCCTGCACGGCTATCTGCTGCTCGATGACCGGAACGAAGGAGGCTATCTGCTCATAGGCCGCCCTGACCTGCGCCACTTCGAGCCCCGAGATCTGGCCTCCTTCCAGTTTCCTCTCGAACAACCTGAGGAACTCCTCCCGCGCAAGCAGCGTCTGGCGCGCAATCGCCAGCTGTCTGTCGAGGCTCAACAAGTCGAGGTAGCCCGTGGCGACCGAGGACACGAGCGTCAGGACCACCGCCTGCCTGCTTTCCTCAGCTGCCAGCAATTCAGCCCGGGCGGCCTCCGTCGCCCTCCGCAGGCGTCCCCAGACATCCAGCTCCCATGCCGCACTCGAAGAGAGCTGAAAAGTGTCCTGCGCGCGGTCGCCTCCGACAGGCAGAAAGGTCACCCGCTCCAGGCTTTTCTGGCTGCGGCCCCCGTTGGCGCCATACTCGACCTGCGGGTAAAAGCCCGACTGAGCGGCCTGCAGCCGTCCGGCGTACTCTTCGACGCGTGCGGCCGCACTCAGCAGGTCCTTGTTCTCGGTCAGCGCGGTTTTAATGAGCTCGTTCAGGACCGGGTCGCGGAACTGCTCCCACCATGTCGAGTTGGCCAGCTCGGCGGCGGCATCGTACTCGACGCGCCAGCCGTGCGGCACCTCCACCTGAGGCCGCCGGTAGTCTTTCCCCACCGCGCAGCCCGAGACCAGGCCCGCCAGCAGGCAGGCGAGCAGAACCCGGAGCAGGGCGGTTTTTTTTCGAATGAACGGGTGGATGAATGGGCGGAGAAGCGTGTGAGCGTTCGCACCGGAAAGCGGACTGTGTGGTAGGACGTTTCTTCTGAGCATTGTGCCTTCCTGTTCAGTGGTTGCTTTTGGAGAACTGTTTCGAGAATTCCCATGCCTGCCTGCTCGCGGAGAACACGCGGCCGTCCGGCTCCTTTTCCGCACCGGTGCGTCCGCGGCCTCCGGGCCAGGAGTGCCCTCCGCCGTTGATCACGTAGAGCTCGACAGGCGCACCGTCGCTGCATCGATACGAAAACACGTCGATCCCTTCACTGCTCTTTTTTGCGGGCGGCCCGCATCGGCGCGGCCTGAGGAGGAGGTCTATCGTGTCGGGCACAGACCGGTGGGCCTCGCCCGAAACGCTTTTTTCGCCTCTTCCTCCTCCGAAAGGCACGTATTTGTCCTGATCGCCGTGGATGTGCAATACGGGGATGTCCTTCGCAGCATCGCAGTTGTCGACCGCAAGGGTGCCGGACACTGCGACGATGGCCGCTATTTTATCCGGTATTTCGCAGGCGAGGCGGTACGCCATCATCGCGCCGTTGGACATTCCGGCCACGTACACCCGCCGGGTGTCAATCGAGTACTGCGCGTGGATTTCCTCTATCATTTTCGCGATGAAGGCGACGTCGTCGCTGTTCTTCCTCACTGCCTGCCCGCAGCAATTCCCCGCGTTCCAGGTCCGCATGTTTTCGGTCGCGCGGAAGACGCCTCCCGTGCCTTCAGGATAGGCCACGAGGAACCCGCCGGCGTCGGCGACGTCGTCCATCCCGGTCATTTTTTCCGCATGCCGGGCATTGCCCAGGCCGCCGTGGAGGACGATCATCAGGGGGGCGTTCCGCGCAGGGGACTGCGGAGGCCGGTACACGGTATACCTCCTTCCGACACCGTCCACGACCAGCTCGTGCACCGCCGTCTGCCCCCTTTCCGCGAAGGCGGCGGCGTTACCCATAACCAAAAAGGCCAGAGAGAATACGGCGGCGAACCGCACCAGCGACAGGAACATGAAACCTCCCTCCTTTGCACCGGCCGGCTGACAAAGATCTGCTCCACAGGCGACAGCCCCTCATGAAATTTTCCGGGGTGTGCCTGCACACCCTTATCGTGTATCGTGTTGGAGGAGCTCGAGGGCCGAATCCTCGAGCTCTTTCAGCTTGGTGAGATTATTGCGCATCTCCGCGCAGAGCGCGTCCAGCCACCTGAACTGGACTTCCGTCCTCTCCCGCTCCGCGACAATCTCTTCAAGGCGTGCGTTTGCCGAGGGTTTTCCGCCCGCATCGAAGAGGAAGCGGATCCCCTCGCCGATCTGGCGGCTGGTGTTGACGTACTTGACCTGCGTTGCGATGTAGGCCTTGACCTTGTTCGATTTAAACTGTTTGATGATCGCCTCGCGCAGCGCCGTCTGCAGAGCAGTGAGCCCTTCGGGAGTCGCCTCCGCGCTCTTCGGCTCCGAATCGGTCGGCCCGATCTTCTGCCTTTTGCCCGGGGAGAAAAGCTCGACGGAGCTGCCGCTGTCGCGGCGCAGGAGCGCGCCCCACGCGACCCCGTTCACGATCTCTTGCATCTCCTCCCGGAACGACACGACATCCCGGTACTGCTGCTGCACATAGCGCCCCGTTTTCGTCTTTATCAGGGCGGTGAATTCGCACTCCTCCGGCGGGCGCGGCACGGAGTCGGGCAGGGCGCCCTCCCCTCCCGACAATACGCCCGCGTTCTCTTCATGGTCTGTTTTCTTCATGCGTCACCTCCCGTACTCTGCTTCTTCATAGCGCGTCTCACAAAATGAACAAGAGCTGCTCCTGAAACAAATCCTTTTTCTGTCATTCCCGCAAGCTGAAGAGCGATTCCGGACCGATCCAGGACGGGGCCGGGACAAGGGCCGGAATGACGGCATGAGAGAGCCGGAATGACGAATGCCCTTATACTTTCATTTTTTAGATGTTCATGGCGCCGCAAACCGGCGTCCGCTGCGTGCGCCTGCCGCCACCCGCTCCGTCACCGGTACCCGAATTCGTGCGCGAGATCGACCACCTCCCGGCGCAGCCCCTTTCCGTCCGCGCGCCACGGGAGGGGCCTCTCCAGCGGCGGCGTTTTGGGCCTGTGCTCGCGGAATGCCGGGCTGCCGAGAAAACTGGGATCGTTGCCGAACAGGGCGGTGATAGGCCCGAAACAGGCGAACGGCGATCTTTCCGGGTGCATCATCTCCTCGATAGCGTCATCGTCGTCGCGAATGCCGAGCCAGCGGCAGACATCCCTCAAATGTGACCGGGGATTCTCCATGAAGTCCTCTCCCCTCAGGCGCATCTGGCGGTCTTTCGGCACCAGGTCCAGAAAGGTGAGAATAGTGACGTTGATGTCGTGCCAGGCGATCTGGGGGTCCACAATGACACTGTTGTCCCCGAACTCGAACGCGTTGACGAAATAGGCGAAGATCCCGTTGTTGAGGTTCAGGACCGACGCACCCTGCGGAACGGGATGGCGCACCAGGTGGATGAAGCGGGCTTCCGGGAACGCCGCATGGATGCGCATGAGGCGCTCCGCTGAAACGGTGTATGCGGGGCTCTTGTCCACGGGGATCAGGGGGGCCAGCCTGTCCGCCAGCTCGCGGTAGACCTCCCCCGTGGATTTCTCCTCCCGCGCCGCGGCCCAGTGGCGGGCCATGGTAATCGTCGCGCAGGACTGCTCTCCCGCGTAGATCTCGGCCACCGCCCTGAGCAGTCCGTGGCGGCGGTTGCTGTCGCCCCCGATCTCGGTGGACACCCTGCCCCAGAGCTCCCTGATTTTGTTTACATTAAACAGGTTCAGCTCGGGCAGGCCGAATGTCTGCGGATGCTGGCCTATCATCGCGTTGATGACCGAGGTAAACGACCGGGGCGGGGCCAGCAAGAAAAGAGGCGCGGCCATAGCCTACGGGATCCAGGACCAGACTTCCACTTTGAAAAACCGCACGACGGCGCGCGACAGCACCTCCCAGGCGGGCAGCGTCTGGCTGCTGATCTTCGCATACCCGGTCATCCCCGATTTCAGCCTGCCGTCCTTGTTGTCGAGCAGCGCCGCGACCACGACCACGTTGCCGGAGCGCTTCGTCGTCACGACGGAGTCGATCGCGGTCACCCCTCCGGAGAACTCCTCGTTGTAGTAGGAGAGGGGACGGCTGCGGACCCCCGCTGCATTCACGACGTAGTCGATATCGGGCTCGGGCACTTCGATCTGGGTGAAAATCTGGGAGGTATTTTCGGCAAGGGCGAACGCCTCCCCCCTGTTCAGGAAATGCCCCTCCCTCTGTTTCAGGTGCATCCCGGCAAGCGTGCCGTTAAAGGGCATGACAATCGCCGACTGCTCTATTTTCCGCCGGTAGTAGTCGCGCTCCTCCTGATAGCTTTTCAGCTTGGCTTCCGCCGCCGCGATCTGGTCAGGCGTCACTCCCGACTTTACCAATGCGAGGGTAGCGCGCTTCTCCTCCACCTGTGAAACATCGACGTCGTGCTCGCGCCTCTGGGTGTCAAGCTCCTCGAACGAGATGGTTTTTTCCTTATAGAGCTTTTCGAGGCGGGCCAATTTCTCCCTGCTGTACCCCTCACGGGTGACCTGCACCTCCAGGGTGCGCTCCGCAAGCTGCACCTCCTCGGGCTTGGGCCGCGCCTTCAGGTCCGCGACGACAGCCTGCTGTTCCAGCGCTTTTGCGTCGTACACCTTCATCTGGCCCTCGTAATCGGTCGAGTCGAGCCGCGCGAGGACGGCGCCCTTTTTCACCGTCTCGCCGCCGTCGTAATACACCTCCTTTATCACCCCGGCTACTTCGGAGGTGAGCTCAGCCTTGTAGTTCGGCAGGACGAGGAAGGTGCCTCCCGGCTCGTAATGGTACGGCGCCAGGAGCGCCGCCACCACCACTGCGCCCACCGCCACATTGAAATAGAGGAGCGAGGAGCTTTTGCTTTTCTTCCCCACCGCCGCGCTCTCCGCTGCAGGGAGCGCAATGTTCCGCCACCGCTCGAACTGGACCGTGCGCTCGTAGATCTCGCCGGCCTGCTTGAACTTTGCGATCATGCGCATCAGCAGCACCACGACGAGGAGAGCGACCAGGAAGACGCCGGCCCCTCCAAAATGGATCTTCAGATAGCGGCCGAACAGAGAGACGAAAAGGATGATCGTCGCGATGACGAAAACCGAAGAGGCGAGGGAGTACGCCGCCAGTGCGGTGCTGTCCGTTTTCTGGTAGGCGGTGCGCCGGAACCTGCCCACCAGCGCCAGGAAAGACTTTCCGCGCAGGGCGGGCTCGTTCAGGGCGGCGGCGAGCAGGTGGTAGCCGCTGCTCTTTATCAGAGGGTTCGCCGTGAGGAAGAGTGAAAAGGAGCTGATGGCGGCCACAATCAATGCCAGCGGCGCCACAAAGCCGCCCATCGCCCTCGTGAAGTACCAGATCAGGGTGCAGGCCGCTATCAACGTGCAGCGCGTAAGGAGGGGGGCGGCGTGCAGCCTGATGAGCTCCCGGCGCGACATCTGCCGGGCGTTGTCGATCTGCACTTTGAAGCGTGGCAGAAACGACATAAAGAAGACGATGAACAGGCCGCTGACCCTCGCCCGGTAGCCGTACGCCGTCAGGGCGGTCGCCAGCGTGACCAGCACGTTGTCGGTGAACATGCCGATAAGAATGTGCGAAACGAACGTCATACCGAAGCGCAGGCTGCTCCAGTCGTCCGCAATCAGATCGGCGTTCCTGACGCCCGTGAAGAGGGCCGCGACCACCAATGCCGGAAGCAGGTACGGCGTGTACTTGAACGGTGAAAGGACCGGATAGAGCAGCTTTACGAGCCATGCGGGGTTGAACAGCCGCAGCCCTCTGACGGGTTTTGCGTCGTCCAGGCCGACAACGTCCTGCACCCCCGCGGGAGCCTGCTCCTGCCGCGCAGGGCCGCCCGGTTCGCTCTTCGTGCCGGATTCCGCTTTTCCGGCGGCCGGCGAAACCCCCAGCGCCCCCGCCTGGACAGCTCCTGCGGCGGCCGCTCCCTGAAGCGAAGCCGCCGGCACTATCCCGTCGAGCTGGACCGGCCGGGACGCTCTTTTTTTATTGAAGACATCCAACAGAGGGTGCGCAGCCGCGCTCTGGCTGAACAGGTTCTTCTCGGCCACGAGGGAGAAGAGCTCTTCCACCTCCTCGTTCGTTATCGCATGCCCGAACCGGTCTTTGAAAACAGAGGCGAGCTTCGGGAAGTCGTCGCAGACCGGCAGCATTTCGAAGATGAAGAATTGCCAGGGTGCGAACGCAACCGTTTGTCCCAGGAGCTGGTCCTTCACGAGGTAGCTCTGCTCCTGTCCTTGTCCCACCCGGAAAGACAACAGCTTTTGCCGCAGGAAAGCAGGGGTCGTTACTTTGAGGGCTTCTTCATTCACTGTTCTAACCTCCGTACCCAGTTTGCGCGGTCATTCCGGCAATTCAGGGTATGTATGCACACTATGTTCGTAGCGGGGCCGGGCGAACCGTGCAGGGGCAAGGCGGCACGGGGAAAACGCCCGGAGGCGTAGCAGGGCTCCGTTGAGGACGTTTTACTCGGGCTAACGCAGTCCCTGTACGGTGCAGCCGGTCGCAGCAGAAGATAGTGTGCATACATACCCTGGTTACCGAAGCGCTTGATGTGTTAATCGGGAGCGAAGAACACTTCACAGCCTCCGCGCGGATTGTGAAGGTACCTATCCCCATTCAAAGGCAGCACTTTGGGGCCGAACGGATTGGCGGTGCCGAGGAACAGGCCCCGCGGTGAGGAGACCATGGTGCGCAGGCCCATGTTGTAGGGGTTCCCCATGCCGTTCGTCGTCACCGGCACCCAGTTCTCTCCGTCACAGCTCCGGTACAGATCGAAACCGGACTGGCGGTCCATGATGAACTGCTCGCCCACGCGGTTCACGAGGTTGGTGAACGCCTCCGGCCAGGTCTTCCTCTGCGCGTACCCGAGTATGCTGCTCCACTCGAATGTCGAAAGATACAGCCACCCTCCGTGCTCGCACAGGCGCCAGAAATATCCGTTGAAGAAATTGTCGAAGCCCGGCAGATACCCCGAAAGGGGCTTCTTATACCCCGCGGGGGTCTCGCGCTCTTCCCCGACAATCAGGTCCCAGCGTCCGTCGGGGAAGATACGTATGAGCTCGGGCGGCGCAGGCCCTATCTTGTTCTGCGAGTCGATGCCTCCCCCCTGTATCGCGCTCCCCACGTAGAGCGCGCCTTTAAACGGGAGCATACTGAGGACGCACTGGTTGAATTTCCCCCGGTACGCCCCGTATTCGATGATCTTCTCCCACCGGTACGGAGCGGCGCCTTCAGCGGTGGTGCGCCAGATCTGGTACCCTTCCAGGTTCAGGGTGCCCACGTAGAGGTGGTCGCCGAAACCCGCCATCTCGAAGACGGTCTTGTTGGCGAAATCGCCGAAGCCGAATTCGCTGACCGCCTCCCAGCGCCCTTCGGCAGGGTCCCTGCTTTCGTACACGACCGAATGCGCGGACACGTTCGGGTTCCCGCCGCGGGAGCCCGCGGGCGTGGTGTAGAGGCGGCCCTTGAACTGAATCAGGGTGCGTATCGTCGTCACCGGCAGCCCTATCAAACCCGGCTCGCAGGTCGGCTCGAAATTCCTCCCGTCCTCGGACCGCAGCAGGAGGGGCCCCGGTCCCTTTGCCGGCGACCAGGCGCTTACGAAGAGCGCGGGTGCGGCGTTTTCGCCGGCCTGGTACACCTGCATGCCGCGGTACCCCAGCTCCCGCGGGATAGGCTTGCCGTGGCTGCCCGTAATGGTCGGCGCTTTGTACACTCTTTCCCACCGGTCGTCGTGAGGACTGTACCGCCAAATCTCGGCCCGCAGGTCCAGGTCGAAAGGATTTCGGGGGCATTCGACCGGCCAGGGGGAGAGACCGATCGGCAGCCGCGCCTTCATCAGAGGGAAGTTCCCCCGCGTGGTGCCGACGTAGAGGTGCCCCTTGAACCACGCCATCGAGTGGGCGTAGTTGTTCAGGCCGTCTCCGAAGCCGCCGCAGGCTATCAGGCGGAAGTCGCGCTGCGAAAGCCCCCGCGGTATGCCCAGCCTGTTCATACGGCCCCTCCGGGAATACCCTCCGCAGTCGCCGCGGCAAGACTGCGGCTCCACAGCCGCGCCTGCGCCGCGCCACGGTCGGGGAAAGGGCCGTTCCCGGACGACTCGCGGGTATCGAAGAACCATTTGCCCTCCCGGCTGTAGAAGCGGTCGCTCCGGAAGTGCCTCCTGTCGGGGTCTCCCGCTCTGCGGGGAGTTCCGTGCAGGAGCTCTCCGTTCCAGAAGCCGCGGCAATTTTCGATGAACTCTGAAGAGCGGGTGGCCGGGAAAAAGTGCCCCGCCCCCCGAACGCGGCGAAAATCGGCATGGGGCCAGAGCTCCAGAAGCCGCTCCCCGGTGGACATGGCGGGAGAGCGCTCGCCGTATATCGCCTGTATCGGAAAGTCGAGCCTGCGGAGGCTGTCCGGCGCGAGGCCGTCGCCGCCCATCAGCTCTTCCTCTGCCCGGGTCGTTCCGATCAGGTGCAGCCACCGGCTGGCCGTGCGCATGCCGTTTTCCCCCAGCAAGGGGCGCACCAGGCGTTCGAGCTCCGGGGAGACGGTCCCGCTGCGCACCTTGATGCGGGCGACGGCGCCGAGCAGCCGGTAGCCGAAATAGGGCTCCTGCACATCGAGATCAAGACCGTTTTGATCCAGAATTTGCTGAATTTTTTCTCCGAACGCCCACCTCCCCCCCTGCAGCCTGCGCACTGCCGCCACATGGGTGTCGGCGATGATCAGGCTCGCAAAGCGGGCGGGAGAGTGGCACGCGAGATGGAGCGCCACCGCCCCCCCGAAACTGTGCGCGACGAAATGGGCGCGCTCGATGCCGAGGCGGTCGAGGAGCTGCCGGAGGTCCTCCGCCATATTCTCCGCCGTATACCCGCTGTCGGTCATGCCGGAGCGGCCGTGCCCCCGCAGGTCGTACAGCGTAACGCGGTGGCTCCCGGCAAATGACGGCGCATGGCTGAAGCACCAGAAAGCGAGGCTCGTCGCCAGGCCGTGCACCATCACGAGGTCCCCGCTCCCCCTCCCGGATTCACACGGAAGCTGCAGGTAGTTGATCCGGACGCCGTTCACTTCGACGGAGGGCATGCGCGCTACTCCATGTACCCCAACATCTGCAGTTGCGCCATGATCGCCTCTTTTTCCTCCCCCGAAATGCTTTCTGGACTTTCTGGACTTTCCGCGCTCTCCCTGGCGTCCGTGGCGGCGCCGATCACCACCGGTTTTTGCGCCAAGTGGTGATCGGTAAAGAGGGTCTCGGGCACCCGGCCCTCAAAATCGCCCGGCACCTCCAGCCCGAGGCTGTAGAGCAGGAGAGCCCCCACGTCGGCGATGTTTCGCCGGCCGACCGCCTCTCCGCGCCGGATCCCCGGCCCATAGGCCAGCAGAACGCCTTCGGGATGATGGGTCCCCGCTACTTCCCTTCGCCGCTCCACGACCGGCTTCCTGTCCTTGATCGACACAAAGCCGAAATCGCGCAGGACCAGGAGCAGGTCGGGGGCATCCTCCATCGCCGGCCCCGGAAAGATCTCTTCGCGCTTCGCGATGCTGGCCAGGATGCGCTCTCCGGTCTCCGGATCCCGCAGCTCCTCAAGATCGCTGATCAGACGGTCCCTGAATGCTTCGTAGTCCGCCGGGGCGACCCCCGCCTCGCCCGGCTTCCTTGCGACCCGTATCGTGATCCCGTTGCTCGAAGGGGTCCGGCAATACGCGGTCGTCCTCTCCCAGTCGAGGTTTGCGAACATGCTCTCCTCGCGCCGCACCGTCTCTTCGGTGTCCGGCATCGCCTTCCAGTGCACGTAGCCTTTTTCGTGCAGGTAGGCGTTGATGCGCACGATCTCGTCGGTGGCGGTGAAACCGTGGTCGGAAGCGATAAACACCTGCGCCGGCGGTCCCGCCGCAGCAACCAGCCCCTCGAGAAAGCCGTCAAGCTGCCGGAAATACTCCAGGCACAACCCGCGCATGCGCCGGTGATACGCGCCGTCTCCTCCGTTCTGCAGACGCGGATCGAGGAACAGCCAGGCCTGGTGCTGCAGCTTGTCCACCCCGTCGAACATGACCGCCATGAGGTCGGGGTCCTCCTCGCGGACGAGATAGTCCGCAATAGTAAACCACTGCCTCTCGCGCGGCAGATGGTACCGCACCCAGTTCTCGCGGTCCTCGTCCGACAGGAGCTCGATGGCCTGTTTTTCCTTTTTGAAATCCCATGCCAGCTCCCTGGGGTCGAAGCCCGGCAGGTTCAGGAGCCGGTCGTACAGGGCGCCGGGCACCGTATTACGGCGCAGATGGCGCCAGGGGACGAACCCGGGGACCATGAAACCGTTGAGGTCCTCGGGGGGCGGCGCCGTAAACGGGAAATTCAGCACGGCGACCTTCCTCCCCCTGCGGCCGGCGATGGACCAGATGGTTTCCGCCCTGCTGTCCCGGGCATCGTAGAGCGTGAAATACACATCGTCCCCCGTCTCTTCAGCCCGGATAAAATCGAATACCCCGTGCTGCCCGGGGGTTTTTCCGGTCATCAACGATACCCACGCCGGGGGCGTCAGCGGGTTCGGCGTCGAAAGCAGGGCGCACCGCGCGCCTTCCGCATAGATCCGGGACAAAAAAGGCATCACCGGGCGCGCGCCGGGAGTCTCCCGCACAAGCTCGTCCAGTATCGTAAACGTCGCTCCGTCCAGACCGATAAACAGTGTTTGCATTGTCACTGCTCCTCTTTGTTGAGTTTGGCGGCCAGGAATACGGCCGTTTGCGCTATCGACAGGTCGGAAACATAGCTCCCCTCTTTCATGAGGAGCCCCTGGAAGCCCATCTTTTTCCGGTAGTGCTGCTCGATCGCCACACAGAACTGAATGATGTCCACCGATGCGAATTCCAGATCGGCAACCAGCCTCGTGGAGCCGGAAATGCCTTCCTCCAGCTCCAGGCCCCAGTCCTGCACCAGGTCCCCGACGATCCCGGCCAGCGTCCTTTCGATCTCCTGAGTCGTGATCAACGCCATTGTCGCACCTCTCCGTCGATAGAGTGAGCGCTGCGGGTAGCGAGCGCGACGATCAAATCCTCTTCGCAGCGAACGTAGGCCTCAATCACCTGCCCGGCATGCCGTATGCGGGCGACCTCCCACGAGTCGTCGACGAACGCCACGGCGAAACTTTCGGGGCTTCCCTGAAGCCCCACGCCCAGATATTTGGCGGCCGCCTCTTTGGCGCACCAGATGCGCAGCGCCTTTTCGGGCTGGGCGCTGCCGGAAAACCGGTGCAGCGCCTGCAGCTCGTCCGGAGTCAGCGAGCCCTTCAGGAGCCCGGGCTCCCGGATTCGGCCCATATGCTCCATGTCCACGCCGACGCGCCGGCGCGGCGCGGTGACCGCGGCCAGGGACAGGTGCCTGTCGTGGCTGAGAGAGACCTCGGGCGGCGCCACTGCCGCGCTCCAGGCTCCGTCCACGTAGGGGGCCCCGTACTCGTCGTGCAGAACGGCGATATCGGCTGGATGCAGCAGCGCCCCCGTCTGCTCCCTGATCCAGAACCTGACCGCCTCCTTGATGCACGCCCGCCCGAAAAGCCACTCCCTCCGGCGGCGCACATTCGCCGGCAGCGTTCCCCATTCGGCGCGCTCGTCGGCGGTCAGCACCGCGTGGGCCAGTATGCGCAGGAAGATGGCGCCGGACTGCACGCAGAACTTCTCGGAGAAATGGGGGAGCTGCCAGAGGAGCGCCTCCCCCTTTCCGATCGTCTTTGCGGGATGCCCCAGCCATCCGTTCAGAGGGTCGCGCCGGACCTCGTAGAAGCTATGGGGGACCGGGAAGTAGATGTTGGTGAGGTTCGCGGCTCTGAATACGGGATGTCCTTCGCTGTCGAGGCATTCAAAGTGCCAGGCCCGCGCTGCTTCCGCGGCCGCGGCAGCGGGGTCGAGCGGCTCCTGGCGGGCCCGCAGGGTAAGACCCCCGACGTTGTGGGGGCACTGCCTGTATAGCTCGATGCGTTCGATGGCGGAGGGAAAACAGTTGAAGTCGGTCCCCACCTGCTGTGCGATCCAGTAGGCGGTCAGCTGCCCCATCGCGTCGAGCAGGACGGGATTGAGCACCAGCTCGGGCATTTCGTCCTCTGCGAAGAAGCCCGCGAGGCCCACTTCGGAAAGCCGGGCGTCTATTCCCTCCCCGCTCCACGCATCGATCCGCCGGATGCTCTGAAAGAGCGGACCGTGGAACATGCCGATCGTGTACAGCTCCCGACCCTCCCAACGGGAAGGCCTCCTGTCCGCAAGCTCGGGCATACCGCGCAGCTTCCATGCTGTATCAAAGGAGAAGTCGGCGGAAACGGCGACCGAGCCGGAGCTGATCAAATGGGCCCTGAACGCAGCGCCGTCCTGACCCAACGCCTCCGCACCGACGGTGAGCGTCAGCGCGCCGTCGTCGAGCGCTATCCAGCCGAACGCCTTCACGTTGTCGATGCTGCGGACGGCAGTGCTCCCCGCCAAAAGGGCGCAGGCCTCCGCCATGATCTCGAGGCTGACCGTGAGCGGCACGCAGGGAAGCCCGAGCAAAGCAGGATCGTATCCGGAGACGGCGCCGGACAGGACGTGGTCCCGCAGAAAGGCGTCCTCCCGGACGGACAGACGGCACTCCCCCTCCACCTTCCCCTCTCCCGCCTCTCTGATCCATGTCAGAAAAGGCGTCGGAACCGGCTGCTCCTCAGGCGCTCCCGAGCTTTCTCCTCCTGCCGGCCCGCACACCCCCCACTGTTCGAGCACCGCACGCTGCTGCTCCAGGAAGCCGCGCATGAGAGCGAAATGCCCGGCCATGACCATCCCGTCAGGCTCCGACTGTCCGTCAGGCTCCGGACCCTCGTGGGCGTCCGAAGAGGGCGCCGTCACGGTGGAGGCGGGCATCCCGCCGGGCTGCGGCTCCCCGCGGTACGCGGCCGCAGGGAGCGCCAGCAGCTCCTGAAACGCCGCGGGGTCGGAGCCCCCGAGGCGCAGTAGGGGCATCGTGTTGTCCAGGAGAATGCCCGGCTGCTTGCTCTGCACGGCCCTTTCCTGCTCGGCTCCTCCGGGCGGACGGGACCCGAACAGACGCCCCACCTGCAGCTCCTTGCCGTTGACATACAGATGGGACAGGGCGACCAGGAGCTGCTCGACGCCGTTTTTCCTGCGCAGGTTGGTCGGCAGGGCGAGGCACTCCTCCCCGACCGGGATATCGTGGATGAAAGCGCTGAGATTTCCGGAGGGGCCTACCTCCACAAAAAAGCGGACGCCCTCTTCAGCCATCTTGATGACCGTCTCTCTGAAACGGACCTTGTTCGACCATTGGCCGGCCGCCAACTCCCTGACTTCCCGCGCGTCCTGAGGGAACAGACCGGCGGAAGCGCAGGAGTAGAGCGGCACGCGGGGGGCTTTCAGGCCGATGCTTTCGTAGTACCCGCGGAAGGCGTCGCTGACGGCTGAAAAGTGGCGGGTGTGGTACCCGCGGTCGAACGGCAGGTGAACGGTGATGCCGCCCGCTGCGTTCAGGGCGTTTTGCAGCTCCCCGATGGAGGCCGCGTCTCCGTAGAGCACGAGCTGGTTTTCGCAGTTCTCCATCGCGACCGCCGCTCTGCCGTGGAGGGCCGCAACCTGCTCCTCGACCGTCGCCTGCGGCAGAGCGCCGACCGTCAGCAATGCGCCGGTGGGGATTTTTCCTTCGCCGAGGACCCTGCGGTAAACCGCGTTCAGCTCCCTGATAAAACCCGCCAGCTCCGCCGCATCGCCCGCGTCGATCGCGCCCGAAGCGACCAGGGCCGACGACTCGCCGGTGCTGTGGCCGACCATCACGTCCGGCCGCACCCCCAGCGAGGTCAGCAGGGAGTACATGGCCTGGCTGCCGATGAAGACCGCCTCGGAGCCGACGTCCATAGCGTGCAGGCGCTGCTCCAGCTCGGCGCGGCGCTGCCCGGTCATTTCGCTTTCCGGCGGAAAGACGATGTCGGTCCGGGTTTCTCCGGGAGCGTCCGGATACAAGCCACGCCAGAAATCGAACCAGGTGCGGACCTCCTCGAAATGCAGCGCCAGATCGGCGAACATCTGCAGATACTGGGAGCCTTCCCCCGGAAACAGGAACGCCACCGTGCCTGCAAGGGGCGCCCTGCTGTAGCAGATGCCGTTGCGCGAAGACCAGCGCACGCCGGCATCGTCCTGTATCCGTTTCAGCGCCTGCCCGATTTTCCGCCTGAGGTCCTCTGCGTCGTTGGCGACGATCGCGAGGCGGTGGGGAAGAGCTCGGTCGGAAGCCGCCAGGGCCGCCGCAACCGCGCCGACCGCGCAGCCGGCATCCTCGCGCAGCCGCCGCGCGGCTTGCTGCAGCGCATCCGCCAGCGCCGCATCGCTTTCAGCGGAAAACACGCAGAGCTCGGCGGGCCGGACAGTGAGCAGAGAGGGCCTGCGCGCCTGCCGGGGCGCCTCTTCCAGGACAGCGTGGGCGTTTACGCCGCCGAACCCGAAGGAATTGACGCCAGCCCGGCGCGGGTCTCCCGGGCGGGAGATCCAGGGTTTGGCCGTGGTGTTGATGTAGAGCGGCGTCTCCCCGATGCCCAGCTCCTCATTAAGGGTCCCGCAGAGCGTCGGCGGCAGGATTTTATGGTGGAGGGCGAGCGCGCTTTTTATCAGACCGGCGATCCCGGCCGCGGGAATGCAGTGGCTGATCATGGACTTCACCGACCCCATCGCGATGCTGCCCTGCGCCCCTTTGCGCGCCCCGAGGATTTTTTTGAGCGCGGCGATCTCTGTCCGGTCCCCAAGCGGAATTCCGGTCCCGTGGGCTTCCACCAGCCCTATCGTCCCCGGATCGACGCCGCTGACCCGGTACGCCCTCTCGATGGCGAGCGCCTCGCCCTCGACGCTGGGGGCGAGCAGGCTGTGCCCCCTGCCGTCGCTCGATTGCCCCACCCCGAGGACGACCGCGTAGATGCGGTCGCCGTCGGCAAGGGCGTCAGCGGCCCTCTTCAGCACGACCACCCCCAGCCCCTCGCCCAACAGGGTCCCGTCGCTGCCTGCCTCGAAGGGGCGCACCCTGCCGCGCTCGCTCAGAGCGCCGAGCTGCGTGAATATCACCGAGACTTCGGCGGGCAGCGAGGCGTTCACGCCTCCCGCCAGCATGATGCGGCTGCGGCCGTTGCGCAATTCGTCCATCGCGGCCCCCACCGCCAGCAGCGAGGAGGCGCAGGCTGCGTCGATGAGGTAATTCGGGCCCTTGAGGTTCAGGCGGTTCGCGATGCGGCCCGTCATGACGTTCGGGACCAGGCCGGGCACGATATCGGCAGTGAACGGCGGCAGCTTCTTCTCCAGAAAAGCCCTCGCTCTCAGCAGCGCCTCTTCATCGAGGGACGGGAGCACCGCCCTGAGGAGCTCCACGGTCTGGTCGAGCATGATGTTGTGCTGGATAAGGTTCACCTGGCCCCTGTGCAGGTAGGTGCTGTGGCCGAGCACAATGCCGGTTTCGGAGTGGTCGTAGTCGTGCAGGCAGCCCGCATCGGCGAGGGCGTCGCGCGCAACGCGCAGGGCGAGGAACTGGTCAGGCTCTCCCCCGTCGAGGGAAGCAGGCATGATGCCGAACTCTTTCGGCTCGAACCTGTACAGCTCTTTCAGGTATCCCCCGCGCGGCGTATTGATCCTGCCGGACTGCAGGTAGCGTCCGGCGTCCCATTCGCTGACGGGATCGCCGACAGCGTCGATCCCGGCGAGAATATTGCGCCAGTACGTCCCGACGTCGGGAGCCTGCGGGAAGATGCATGCCATGCCGATGAGTGCGATCGGCTCTTTCTGCGAAGCGTTCAGTGCGGACACGGGTAGTGCTCCTGCCTTTTCTTCCGCTACACGGCGGCGCCGGCCGTTTTTCCGGCGCTGCCGCCCAGGCGGTTCAACTCAGGGCTCGCTACGCACTCGAGCCCTTCTATCAGCAGTACGACGTTGTTGTCGGCATCGGTGAAGACGACCGTGGCGCGGACGAGACGGGGCTCTTCAGGCGGCAGCAGCGCGAAGTTCATGTATACCCGCCCGGGCAGGTGTGCTGCGTAGCGGACGACGCGGCCGAACCGTACAGGCAGCGGGGTCTCGTTCCGGTATGCGCGCGCCCACACAATGGCCATTTGCGCCGCCGCATCCACCACTGCGGGGTCGAACACCCACCTGTCGGGGCCCGGCTCGCCGTTCACCATCCATTGTGCGGGGGAGGTGGTGCGCAGCAGCGCGCGGGCGCCCTCCGCGGAGAGCCCTTCGATCTCCTCGATCACCTGGAATCTCGGGCCGTGGAAAAGCCACTCGTCGTACGCCTTCGCTGCGGAAAGCCTCTTGCCTGCGTGCAGGCGCGGCGTATGGGTGAAGCCGCCGGGGAACTGCCGGGCAAGGTGCAGCACCGAGCGGTAGTGGGAGCGGGCGCCGCCGTTTCCGTTCATCGAGCGGATGGCGCTCTTCACCTCGTACACTCCGCTGCCGCCGTCCGCCGGTCCCGAGAGGAGCAGTTCGAGGTCGGGAGCGCGCCCCTTTACTTCGATCCCCTTCAGAAGCCGGCAGTCGCGCGCCTCGACAACATGCAGGCCTGGCTCGAAGCTGCCCGCCGCCTCCGACATCAATTCGAGCGCTGCTGCCGCGGGCAGCACAGGCACCCGGTCTATGCGGTGGTCGTTCAGGTACCCGTGGTCCTCTCCCAGGCTGAGGACGATGCTCTTCTCCCCTGTCGGAAGGGAGCTCACCCGTGTGCGGTGCAGAAGCGGCCACGACGCGCCGCCGGCGGCTGCCTGCGCTTCCGTTTCGATCCGGCCCCGCTCCTCCTCCTGTTGCTCCCAGGGCCCTTTGCCGCAAATGACCTCCGTATGGACTCCTCCGGGGTGCGCCACTTCGTCCAGAAAAAGACGGCGCCCCTCTTCAGGGGTCACCAGAGACACCCCTCTCCGGGCAAACTTCGCCTCGGTCTCCCCGGTCACCATCCCGGCGCCGAATTCCGTGGGGCCCCACGGCCCCCAGCAGAGCGCCTTGACATTCACCCTGCCGCCCCATTTTTGCTGAAGTTGGCAGCACAGCCTGTTCATCAGCTCGTTCGCGGTCGCGTAGTCGCTCTGGCCGCTGTTCCCATACCTCCCCGCGACAGAACTCATGACAACAAAGGAGCTGAGATGTTCCGGGCGCAGATACTTCTGGAGCAGCAGGAGGCCGAGCACTTTCGTTTCCACCACCCGGGACCAGCTCTCGCTCGTCTTGTCCTGCAGCAGCTTATCCTCTATGATGCCCGCGCCGTGCACGACGGCGTCGATACGCGCATAGTTCCGGTAGGTTTCCTCCAGCAGGCGGCGCAGCGCATCGTCGTTCGTCACGTCCACTGCGCGGTATTCGACCACAGCGCCGCGCTGCCTGAAGTCGCGGAGGTTCCGCCGCAGCTCCCGAGCGGCCAGGACCGCCTGGACCCTGCGCCGGATCTCTGCAGGCGTGAGCTGCAAGCGCCCCCTGCGCACCTCCTCGATGAAATGCCCGCGCAGCGCCGCGGAGGTGTCGAACGGGACCAGCTCGTCCGGCTCGCTCTCCTGCAGGGTGCTGCGGCCCGTCACGACGAGCGTAGTGCCCGGAAGCGCCACCGCTCTCAGCAGTTCGGCAGTCACCCCCCTCCCTCCCCCTGTCGCGAGGACCACCAGGGTGCGCAGCTCGTCCGGGAGCTCCCCCTCCTGAGCACGCTGGACAGGAACGGTCCGGAAGATTGTCCGCCTGCCGTCCGGATAGCCGACCTCCTGGCGTCCTCCGACCAGCTCCAGCTCGTCCATCAGGCACCGCGCACGCGCATCAGCCTGCTGCCCCGCAGCGAGATCGACCGCTTTGGTCCGCAGCGAGGGGCGCTCCTCGCGCAGCGACTTGAGCAGGCCGACAGCGCCGCCCTGGAGAGACAGACCGGGGGCGCCGCCGCCGTTCCTGTTGAAATATCCCCCCAGCGCGCTTGCCGACAGAACATGCGCGTCGTCCCGCAGCATGCTATAGAGATGGCGCAGCAGGAGGAAAAGGGACTTTTCGTTCTGCTGAAGCTGCCTTCGCCAGGCCTCGGCAGCGCCATCGGACGCAAGCCGCTCCGAGCCTATCGGGGCGAGGTGCACGACCCCGGCGACCGCCTCTCCTCCCTCCCCGATCGAATGAGACCACTGCTCAAGCGCGCTCTCCTCTTCAAGGATCTCGCGCGGCACCGTGCTCACGGTGCACCCGCGGGCATGGAGCAGCCGGGTGAGCTCCTCAGCCACTCCCTCGGCATCCTGCGTAATGAGAAAACGGCCCCTGTTCAGGCGCTTCAGCGCACGCGCGCCGACAGGCTCCGGCTCCGGCTCGATGACATGCCGAAATGGGTGGCTTGTGCTGCAAGCCGCTGCTCCCACTTCGGCCTGATCAAAAGGGGCGGGTACGTCCTCCTCTCCTTTGATGGTGTCGAGGAGGTCCAGCATGCCGCTCAGCGTCGGCCGGGTATTCAGGCCGCCGAGGTCCTTGCCGAGCGCCTTCCCGTACAGCGGGGGCAATGCTTTCAGCAGTGCGCCGACGATCTCGACGCGTTTTATGGAATCGATGCCGAGGTCGGCCTCCAGGTTCTGCGTCAGACCGACCATATCGGGAGGATACCCGGTTTTTTCCTCGATGATGCCGAGCAGGATGCCGGCCATCTCTGCCCGGTCGATGCGTTCAGCCGGCTTGGGTGCAGCCGTCATAATTCCTGTCGCCGTGGCTTCAGCCGCCACGGTTTCAGGAGGGAGTCCGGCAGGCTGCACCAAGGGGGAAGCCGCAGCGGGCGCACCCGGAGCCTCCCTCACGGCAGACACCCCGCCGCGTCCGTCCTGCGGTGCCGCTTTCGCCCGCGTTCCGGGGGGCGGCTCCGGCGGTGAGGGCACCGTGGAGGTGAGGGCGGGGGGCCTGGCTCCCGGCGTGCTTTCACCGGAGAACCCCTCGAAGGGTACGGCACGGGGCGGCCTTTGTCCGGAGCTCCGCCCGTTCGCGGCTCCGCCCATATACATCAGCATGATGCGCTCCTGTGCTGCGAGAAACTGCCGCATCGTCTCAAAATACTCAGCCATGACTGCCTGTCCTCCGGCAGACGACGGCGCCTGTTTGCTTCCCTCCATCTGGAATCCCTCCTTCCGCTGTTGTTCCGGTGCCGGGGCATCCGTGCCGACCGGCTTCGTGTCAGGGTGTGCAGGCAGCTTCTTTTCCTTCCCGGCCGGTTCTCCGCCCGGCAGGGCCGTACTGAGGAGCGCTTCCCCGGCGAGGACGCCGGTCTGCCGCTCCTGTTCAGCCGCACGACGGGCGCGGCTGCCGTTCAGGAGCCAGGCATGCGCGCGGTCCCGCTCCGGGGGCCGCAGCCCTTCCGGAGCGGAGGAAACGCCCACGAACAGCCGTGAAACGTCGAGCGGCACCCCAGCGCAGAGCAGCTCGCCGAACGCATGCAGCATTCCGGTGACGCCGCCGCCGTTGCCGTCGATCGCGACGGCCTTGTGCGGTACCCCGCCGAGGATGCCGTCAACAAGCCTGGTCAGAACGGCCTTCGGCCCCAGTTCGAGGAAAATCCGCGCTCCGTCCCGATACATCGCCTCGATCTGCGCAACGAATTCGACCGGCCTCACCAGGTGGTCCGTCATGACCTGTTTTACTTTCTCCACATCGTCGGCGTGCGGCTCTCCCGTCGTATTCGAGTAGACCGGAATGCGGGGCCTCCGCCACGCCGTCCGTCCGATCACGTCCGCCAGGGAGGACCGGGCCGGCTCCACAAAGCGCGAATGAAAAGCTGCTGCAACGGGGAGCGCGGTGACGGTGATCCCCGCCTGCGCCATTCTTCCGGAGGCCTCTTCGAGCGCCGCCGCCGATCCGGAGAGGACGCATTGACGGGGGGCGTTGTGGTTGGCGACGATCACCCCTCCGATACCGGAGATCATCTTTTCGACATCGCGTCTCGGCGCCTGCACCGCCGCCATGCTCCCCGGCTCCGTACAGGCGTTTTTCACGGCGTCGACGATCAACCTGCCCCTGGCCTCGGAAACGGACAGGAGTGCTGGGAAATCGAGAGCTCCGGCGGCGAAGAGCGCTACAAATTCTCCATAACTGTGGCCGGCGGCCATATCCGGCCGCACGCCGAACGATTCCATCAGCCTCCAGAGGCCCGCCTCCACGGCGCCCAGGGCGGGCTGCGCCACATCGGTGCCGGTCAGAGCCTTTGTCGCGGCGCTCCTGTCATGATCGCTATAGACGGCCCGGGGGAAGAGGAAGCGGCTCAACCGCGTTCCCTCGCCGAACCGCCGTGCACAATGCTCCGCCAGGTGCTGCTCGGCTTCGGACAGGGTGGAGGCGCAGACGGGAAAATGCAGCGCGAGCTCGCGCAGCATCCCTGTATACTGGGACCCCTGGCCCGGAAACAGCACCGCCAGCCTGCCGCCGCGCCCGGTGCGCGCGCCGTGGTACACGCCGGGCTGAAGAGGCGCACTCTCTCCCTCAAGGAAGCCCAGGGCGGAGCGGATCTTCACTGCCAGGTCGCCTGCATCGGCGGCGACGAGGGCGAGGACCTCCCCCTCCGCGCGGTAGTTCCGGGCCAAAGCGCCGGCGAGGGCGCGGAGCGCCGGGGCTGTTCCTTTTTCGAGCTCCTTTTGTGTGCGCATTACCTGGGCCTTCAACTCCTCCCGGTCGGCTCCGCACCAAACCAGCAGCTCGGACGGCCACTGCCGGCCCGCCGCCGGACCGGGCGGGGCGCCGTGCTGCGGACGGGGCTCTTCCAGGACGATGTGGAAGTTGGTGCCGCCGAACCCGAATGCGCTCACCGCGGCGCGGCGCGGCCTGTCTGCGGCGGAGACCCACGGGACCGCCTGATCGGAGAGATAGAGCGGGCTGTCCGGCTCCAGCAGCACTTTATTCGGCCGGCTTACGCCGTAGTGCGGCGGAACGACTCGATAGTGCAGGGCCAGCGCCGCCTTCAGCAGGCCGGCGACCCCCGCCGTCGCCTTCGTGTGACCGATCAGGGTCTTCACCGAGCCGATGGCCGCCTGGTGCGGTGCGGCGCCCGCCTCCCTGAGCAGGAGCGTCGTGCTTTCGAGTTCGGCGGTATCGCCGACGACCGTTCCGGTGCCGTGCGCCTCGAACAGGCCGACAGTCTCCGGACCGAAGCCCGCCTGCTCGTATGCGCGGCGCATGGCGAGCAGCTGCCCTTTCGGAAGGGGGGCCGTCAGGCCTTTCGCCTTCCCGTCGCTGCTGCCGCCCACCCCCTTGATCACCGCATAGATGCGGTCGCCGTCGCGCTCGGCATCCTCAAGCCGCTTCAACGCCACCATCGCGATGCCCTCGGAGATGACGATCCCGTCCGCGGCGGCGTCGAAGGTGCGGCACTGTCCGCGCGCGGACAGCGCCTGGGTCTTGCTGAAGCACATATACCCGAACGGCCCCTGGACGGTATCGACGCCGCCGGCGAGCGCAAGGTCGCTCCGTCCGGACGCCAGCTCTCCGACGGCCTGATAGACCGCGGCGAGCGAAGAGGCGCACGCCGCATCGGTGGTGAAATTCACCCCGCCGAGGTTCAGACGGTTTGCGATGCGCCCGGCAATAACGTTCGGCAGTATCCCTGCAAACGTGTCCTCCGTCCACTCGGGCAGGCGCTGCGCGACCGCGTCGGGGAGGCCGCCCTGGAATCTCGGCAGCTCGGCGCGCAGCCCGTACTGCATGCCGACGTCCCCGGTCCCCCCGCTGGCGCCGATAATGACCGATGTCGTTTCCCGGTCGAACTCCCTGTTTTCGTAGCCTGCGTCGATGAGGGTGCGCCGGGCGACTTCCAGGGCCATGAGCTGCATCGGGTCGATGGACTCCACCGATTTCGGCGGCATTCCGTAGAGAGTGGGATCGAAAGCGAGGTCGTCGAGAAACCCTCCCCAGCGTGAATAGATCCTGTCACGGGCATGCCTGTCTTCGCTGTAGTACAGCCGCCAGTCCCACCGGTGCTGCGGAATTTCGGTGATCGCATTCGTGGAGCTCAGGATGTTTTTCCAGTACGCTCCGAGGTCTCCGGCTTTCGGAAAGAGGCAGGCCATGCCGATGACGGCGATAGAGGAGGGGAGCGCCTCCCTCCGCGCCTGACCCGCCTCGCAGGGGAGCACCGAGGCGAGACGCGCGGCGGCTTTTGTCGTCACCTCTTCGTGCAGCGCACCGATCGTGCTGGTCAGGTCGTGCAGGGCCGCAAGCTGGCCCACCATATAGAGTCCCTCTTCATGCTGCCTTTTCCCGTCAACCGGGACAAGGGAAGACCTCTCCCCGGGACGGACCTCCTCCCCGCTCCGCGCGAGGCCCTTCGCCGCGATGCGGGACGTGCCCGCCATCAGCCGTTCGAGGGCGGCGGACATCTCCCGGGGCGGGGCTTTTTGCTCCAGCAGGTCCCTTTTCGCCGCTTCGAACTTTTCGACAAAGGGGGTGGCGCAGCACCGGACGGCATGGCCTGGGGAGAACTCGAGCACCGACGTTTCGGAGCAGGCGAGCACCTTCTCCTGGTAGCCCTCCAGGAGCGCTCCCGTCTGCACGATTTCGGACGTGAGGAGGTATGCGGTGCCCATCTGCAGACCGATGCGCACTCCCCTGCGCGCCAGGGGGGCGGCGAGCGCGGCCACCATCGACGCGGAGAGGGCGTCGTGGATTCCGCCTGCATACAGGAGGTGGTAGGGGTCGGATGCATCCCCTTCCTTCAGCGCTTCGAGGAGTTTGTCCGTCATGGCTTCCCAGAGGACGAAGCTCGACCGGGGGCCGATATGCCCGCCGCACTCGCTTCCCTCGAAAATAAACCGTTTGACCCCTGCCTGCAGGAAGAGCTCGAGGATGTCGGGGGAGGGGACATGCACGTATGCCGCTATTCCCCGCTCCTCAAGGAGGGCGGCGTGGTGGGGCAGGCCGCCCGCGACGATCGCGAAAGGGGGGGAGAAGAGGGTCAGCGCTTCCATCTGCTCCCTGAGGAGGTCTTCCGTATTGAAACCGAGCAGTCCGACGCCCCACGGACGGGCGCCCAGCAATTCCTTTGTTTCACGGAGGAGGGGTTCGATCTCCTTTCTCCTGAGCTGCGCCAACGCCACGCACGGCAGGGCTCCCTCCTCGGCCACCCGGGACGCAAAGGCGGGGCTGTCGCTGATGCGCGCCATGGGCCCCTGCACAATGGGGTACGGCGTTCCGTGGGACTGCGCCAGGGCGGAACCTTTCCGGAGAAGCCCCGATGCCTTTGCCGCTTTTATGTGGTCCTCCACCGACCTCCTGATCGCCCGGATGACCGCGCCGACAGTGCCGTATTTCCGGGCGAACGCTGCGGCAAAGGCCGCCTCCTGCCCGAGGAGCCAGACGGGGTTCCGGGAATCGCTCCACGACAGGCGCTTCCTGATACTCTCCCGCAGCGCGGCCTGCGCGGTGCGGTATTGGCCGGGCGCAGCCCCTCTTTTCCGGAAATCTTCCGCCTGGGGAGAGCCGGGGCGCAGGTAGAGTCTGCACGGGGCCGCCGTGCCTTCTCCGAACAGGTGCGGCTCGCTGCCGTTCATTCTGCCTATATGCTTCTTCACCTCCTCCGACAGGGGGGACTCGCCGGTCAGGAGCAGCTGCGTGTCGAGCACGACGCCGGCCGCCCCTGCCGCATAACAGGCGGCAGCGGTATGCACCCCGATGCCTCCCTGGGCAAGCACCGGCAGGTCCGTGCGCGGGAGCAGCTGCTGGAGAAGGATGAATGCGGTCTTCTCGCCGACGATCCCCGCAGCCTCGCTCCCTTTTGCAAGCAGTCCGTCAACCCCCGCCTCCTGCCCGAAGAGCGCCTGATCGAGAGAGGTGACCTCCAGGATCACTCTCCTCGCCCGGCGATGGAACGCAGCGGCGGATTGTATCACCTGGTCAGGGTCCCCGCCGGTGAGGATCGCGACTTCGATGCATTCCGGGAGCTCCGGCAGGAGGGCGGCGACGAAAGCGTCATCGCCGCAATTCACCTTGATCCCGCAGCGCCCCCCTGCTTCACGCGCCATTATTCCGATACTCTGGTGAGCCGTCCTTACGTCGTCGGTATATTCGAGGTCGAGGACGCCGATTCCGCCGGCCCTTGCCGCTGCAACGGCAATGGCGGGCTCGGGCAGCCCTCCCGGAGTGAGTGCGATGCACTCGAAGCGACGGCTTTGTCTCTGTCCTTCAGAGTCCACTGACTTCCTCCTTGTCCTTCAAGCAGGCACCCTGGATTGTTTCCGGAAGAAAAACCGAAAAGTGTGTGGCGGCAGCGGACAGCACCCCGCGAGGGGCAGTGGCGGCGCACTGCCGGCTTCTGCGGAACCCCCGCGCAGTTCGCCCTCTTTTACACGCTGCACGCGGCCCGCCGTTGCACGCTGTTGTAAAATGGTAGTTTTTCAATGCGTTACTGCACTGCTCCGCCGCGTCGGTTACATGATAACCGCCCTGGTCTGGTATAAAAAAGCAACTTACGTGCCAATGATAATATGCTTGATTTACAATATTTTTTATAGGCAGGTTCGTACCGAGAGCGTTGAATTTGTAAGAATTTCCGACTTTTCTGTAAATATTCTCGACGAGAGCTGAAGACCGGGGAAGGGAGGCCTTTTTCTCCTCATTCAGGAGTACGCGCTGCTGCACGGCATGAAGCGCGAGTGAAGAGAGGAGGCAAGAGGAAAAGAGGAAAAGAGGAAAAGGAGGAAAGGAGCGGGCGGATCTTAGCCGAGGACCTTTGCGGCGTCCTTGGCGAAATAGGTAAGGATCAGGTCCGCCCCGGCGCGTTTTATGGAAGTGAGGATCTCCATCATCACCCGGTTTCCGTCCACCCAGCCCATTTTTTCGGCGGCCTTGACCAGTGAATACTCCCCGCTCACGTTGTAGGCAGCCACCGGGACATGAAAAGACGCCCGCACGTCGGCGATCACGTCGAGGTAGGAGAGGGCCGGCTTCACCATGACGATGTCGGCCCCTTCGGCAACATCGGCGGCCACTTCCTTCATCGCCTCCCGCCGGTTTGCAGGGTCCATCTGGTAGGAGCGCCGGTCGCCGAACTGGGGAGTGGATTCCGCCGCCTCGCGGAAAGGGCCGTAGAAGGCGGAGGCATACTTCGCCGCATAGGACATGATCGGGATGTCCGCATACCCTCCCGTGTCGAGAGCGGTGCGCAGGGCTCCCACCCGTCCGTCCATCATGTCGGAAGGGGCCACCATGTCCGCTCCCGCCCCCGCGTGGGAGAGGGCCTCCAGCGCGAGGAGGTTCAGCGTCCTGTCGTTGTCGACCTCGCCCTTCTCGATGAAGCCGCAGTGCCCGTGGCTCGTGTATTCGCACAGGCAGACGTCGGTGATCACATATAATTCGGGGATGGCGTCCTTGATGGCCCTGACCGCCTGCTGGACGATCCCATTGTCGTCGTAAGCGCCGCTGCCCGCTTCGTCCTTCTTTTCGGGAATGCCGAAGAGGATGACGGAGGGGATTCCGAGGGAGTGGACTTCACGGGCGTTCTTCACCGCTTCGTCCACCGATTCCTGGAAGCAGCCGGGCATGGAGGAGATTTCCTTTCTCACCCCTTTCCCGAAAGTGACAAAGAGGGGATAAATAAAATCATCAGGAGAGATGGCCGTCTCCCTGACCATTCTCCTGATGACGCTGTTTGTCCGTAGCCTCCTATACCGGTGTACAGGAAACATCTATCCGCAGCTGCTGCACCCCGAACTGCAGGAAGGAGCGGCGCCGCCGGAAAGGGTGAACCCCTCCTGCTCCCCGTCGTCGTAATAGTCGAGCTGCATCCCTGCAAGGTTTGTCACGGTGTTTTTATCAACAAAAACCTTCAGTCCGTCCTTTTCGATCACTTCGTCGTCAGCCAGAGGCTTCTCATCCAGGTCGAGGCCGTACGAGGGACCGCAGCAGCCTCCGCCGGCACTGTAAATCCTGAGCCCCCAGCTGTCCTTGCCCTCGGCGGCAAGGATGGCCTTCGCCTTCTCCACAGCTTTTTCTGTAATGGTAACCACCTTGTACCTCCAGAAGTTTTATACTTTTAGCATAAAGGAAAACACCCCAAAAAGCAAATGACCGGCCCCTTGTTCCTGCTTCCTTTTTTGACCTTTTTGCCCTGCATCGGCTATTGTATAGACTCGATTATGCTGCTGATACACAGAACAATATCCAAGGAGCTCCTGGTATCCTTTCTCCTCTCCCTCCTCTTCCTCAATTTCACGCTCATGATGGAGAAGCTGCTCCGGCTGAGCAGGATAATTTCGGGAGTCGGGGCCTCCCTGGCGGACATCGCCCGGATCATCCTGTATCTCCAGCCCCAGATCCTTATCCTCACCATCCCCATGGCCTTGCTCCTCTCGGTGCTCCTGGTCTACGGAAGGATGAATACGGACAGCGAGCTGGTCATTCTCCGGGGCAGCGGCCTGTCGTTCAGGAGCATCTCCCGGCCGGTCTTCCTCCTCGGCCTCTTCTGTTTCGGGGCCGGGATCGCTATGAGCTTTTCCCTCAGCCCCGCGAGCAGCGCCCTCCTGCGGAAGGACCTGACGGAAATCCTTACAAGGAGGGCGCCCATGACCATCGAAGAGGGCATCTTCAATACCGCCTTCAAGGGCATCGTCATCCTGGTCAGGGAGAAGCCCTCCCCCGACAGGCTGGCGGGGATCTTCATCGTGGACGACAGGAACAAGGACGAGCAGAAGGTCATCGCGGCCCGGGAGGGGAGGCTGCTCCCCCAGGGAGACACCCTGAGCTTCTCCCTCAGCGACGGCCACGTCTATATCACCAAGGAGAACACCTTCACCGAAATACAGTTCGGGCAGTACCACTTCTCGCTCTCCCCCTCCATCGAGCCCGCGGACAGGAAGAACAGTGAAATGACTCCCGGCGAGCTGCTGAGAGGCGCCCGGGAGTTCCCCGACAAGCGGCTCCCCCTCCTGCTCGAACTGCACCGCAGGGTCTCCATGCCGGCGCTCTGCCTCGTACTGGTCATGCTGGGGCCCTCACTCTCCCTCATGGCGGGAAAGTCGGGGCGGCTGGGCGGCCTCACGGTGGGCCTGACCGTCTTTGCCGTATACTATATCGTGCTCCTCTATGGAGAGAACCTGGCGCGGTCGGGCAGGCTCCCCCACTTCCTGGGAGCGTGGATCTCCTTCGCCGTCCTGACGGTGGTCTCCTTGGTGGTCTTCGAGAAGGTAAGCAGACGATGAGGCGGGCGGGCTTGTGCCGCGGGGGCCGCGCAGAGCGGACGGACAGAGCAGGAGAAAAGGAACAGGGGGCCTCGTACTGATCATGCTTATCGTGCAAAAACTCTACCTGAAGGACTTTCTCCGGACTCTCGCTCTCCTCTGTATCGGCCTTTCCCTTGTTTTCAGCATTATCGGGCTTATCGACAAGATCGACGATTTCATGCCCTACAAGCCTCCTGCAGGCCTGCTTCTCCTGTATACCGTACTGACCGTCCCCAAATACCTGCAGTATCTCCTCGCGATGGCAACGCTTTTGAGCAGCCTCCTCATCTTCTCCCAGGCCGTCAAGAGGAAGGAAATCGTCGCGATCAAAGCGGCTTCCGGCAAAATGAAAAGCATCCTCATGCCCTTCGTGGGTCTCGGAGTGCTCCTCACCCTTACCGGGTTCCTCCTCGGAGAGGCGGTCATCCCCGCCGCCTCCAAGGAGGTCCGGAAGGTCAAAAACCGGATAACAAAGAGCAAAAAGGGCGTCTCTTTCAAAGAGGGGACCCTCTATATGCGGGCGCGGGACGGCTCCATCGTGCGCATCGGGCTCTACCTGCCCGACCTGAACCTCTCGAAAGAGGTGAGCATTTTCACGTTCGCAGCTGAGGCGGTAAAGGAGAGGATCAATGCGGAGACCGCCCTTTGGGAAGGCAACCGGTGGAAGCTCAGGAAGGTAACCGTGTACGACCTCGCCACGGGAAAGACCACCTCGCTGCCGGAGCTCGTCTACCCCAATATCGAGTCTCCGAAGATCTTTCAGGAGGACCTGTGGGAGGTGAGCGAGATGAACCTTGTGGAGCTCTCCCGCTACCGGACCCGTCTGAACGAGGCGGGCTTCAGGAACGTCAAGCTCGCGGTGGACATCAGCTCCCGCCTCTCCTACCCGCTGATCAACCTCTTCATGTTGCTGCTGGGGATGTCCCTTTCCCTCGGGGGTGAGCAGAGGATATTCCGGAAGATCCTTCCCCATAAATCGCAGACCCACGGGGGCATCATCGCCGCGGGACTCGGCCTCCTGATCAGCCTCATCTACTGGTTCGGGTACTCCCTCTTCCTGTCCCTGGGATATGCCGGGGCGATTCCTCCGTTCATCGCGCCCTGGATCGTCCCCGTTGTCTTTGCCGCCGCAGCCGTCTCCCTGTACCGGCAGATACCGGAATAGGGGACGGGTTAGAAGAAAGAAGGGCTGAGTAACCCCTCCCGCCCTCCCCTTACTTTAAGGGGAGGAGTGGATTCCCTGAATTCCCCCCTCTTAAGGTAAGAGGGGGTGAGGGGGAGTTATTTCCTCCCCCTACTGCGGAAGCGCTTCCTGCATGATCTCGACGCCCGCGCTGGTTCCGATCCGGGTCGCCCCGGCCCTGAGGAAGCGCACCGTTTGGGCAAGGGTCCGTATCCCGCCGGAAGCCTTCACCTCCGCCCGGCCCTGCACCACCTCCTTCAGGAGCTTTACGTCGGCAACGGTCGCGCCCTTCCCGCCGAACCCGGTCGAGGTTTTGACAAACCGCGCCCCGCATGCCACCGCGACCGCGGCAGCGGCGCGCTTCTCCTCAGCGGTGAGATAGCAGGTTTCCAGAATGATTTTGTGGAGCACCGCGGGAGAGGAGTTGATCACCTCGCGCAGCTCCTTCTCCACGAAGTCCCAGTTCCCCGATTTCACCGCACCGAGGTTCAGCACGATGTCCAGCTCCTGAGCCCCGTACAGGACAGCCTGCATCGCCTCGTATACCTTTATGCTCTTCAGCGACATCCCCAGGGGGAACCCGATCACCGTCGCCACGCTGATGTCATAGCCCGTGAGAACGGCCTTGCAGAGGGGGACAAAATAGGGATGCACGCAGACAGAATGGAACCGGTACCTGATCGCGCCCTTGCAGAGCCTGATAATATCGGCCTCGGTGGCGTATGGCTTCAAAAGAGTCTGGTCGATGCTCCGGGCGATCTCCCGTGGGGAATACGGGGATGCGGGCTGCGGCCCTCTACTGCCAGAGGGAAGGTCCCTCTCCCTTTTTTTCGCTGACATATCCGTTCACCTCGCGTTGGTACTGTGTGTGGAGCAGCCTGGCCACCGGGCCCGCCGTGAAGCGGGCGGCGTCCACCCTGCAGACCGGCATCACTTCCATGGTCGTGTTGGTCACGAAGACCTCGGAGGCCCCGTAGAGGTCCCCGGGAAGAAACTCCCCTTCGCAGAGTCCGATGCTGTTCCGCACCGCGAGGTCGATGACCAGGGCGCGGGTGATCCCGTCCAGGATCCCGCATTCCACCGAAGGGGTGCAGAGGACCCCTTCCTTCACGAAGAAGAGATTGCTGATGGTCCCCTCGGTCAGGCACCCAGCGCCGTTGAGCAGCACCGCCTCGTAGGCGTCCGCCTGCTTCGCCTCGATCTTTGCCAGGATATTATTGAGGAAATTGAGAGACTTTATCCGGGGATCCAGCGCCTCCTTCAGGTTCCTTTTCGTGGAGGCGATGAGCAGGGAAATCCCGCTCTCGTACAGCGCGTTCGGATACGGCTTGAATTCATTGGCGATGATAACGAACGTGGGCTCCTTGCAGAGAGCGGGGTCGAGGCCGATCTGCCCGTACCCCCGCGAAACCGTCAGGCGTACGTAGGCGTTCCTCAGGGCATTGGCCTGGAGGGTCTCGTACAGCGCACGCTTGATGCCGGGCATGTCCTTCGGGAGAGCGAGTCCGATGAGGGAGGCGGAGCGGGAGAGCCTCTGCAGGTGCTCATCGAGGAGAAAGACCACCCCGTCATACACCCGCAGGGTCTCGTAAATACCGTCGCCGTATAAAAATCCGTGGTCGAACACGGAAACTTTCGCCTCTGCAGCAGGGACGACTCTATCGTTCAGGTACACGAAATGGCTCATTGCGCAGCGTCACGGTGTGCAGGCAGGCCAAACCGCCGGGTGCCTGCCGCCACTAAAAGGCCTCCTTTATATGGGTTATCTCTCCTCTGCCGTCCCTGAAAAGCACGCTGATCACGTCAAAACGCACCGGTGACTCCACCCCCTGCTGCTTCAGATAGTAGAGGGCGACTCTCCGGAGCTTCTCCTGTTTGCGGAAATCGACCGCCTCGAAAGGCTGCCCGAAGGCGGAGCTGCTCCGCGCCTTCACCTCCACGAAGACGACCGTTTCCCTGTCCAGCACGACGATGTCCGCCTCGCCCACCGGCGTCCGGTAGTTGCGGTGGAGGACCGCGCAGCCCCTCTCTCGCAGGTAGCGGGCGGCGAGCTCCTCGCCGTCCGCGCCAAGGGAGCGCATCATATATCGCCCCTGAACCCCTCTCCCTCTTCAGGCTCGCCCACCGTGACCGCGGCCCCCGCCAGCCTCCCGAGAAGCACCGGGATCCCCTCGATATCCTTTATGTCCTTCTGGCACAGCAGCCTGATGACCTCCCGGAAGGCGGAAAACTCCTCCCACATCCCTTTCAGATGCTCCGCGACGCTCTTATGGATGGCATCTCCCTTCTCGTCCCAGTCCATGAGAAGGACCACCCGGTGGAACCTCTCCGCGATCTCCTCGCAGAACTCATAGAACCTCTTGCCTCCATGAAGGGCGATGATGTCTCCCACAAGCCCGATCTTCCTGAGGGCGAGGACGTCCTTCCGCCCCTCTACGATAATGGGGATTCTCTTGTTGATCTCGTAGAGCCCCTGAAAAACTTCCCGGAGCCTCTCCGCCCTCTCTATATCCGTGCCCGGAGGCTGCATGGAAGGCTATTCGATCGCCACGAAGGTCTCTGTCCGGTTGATGCCCTTCAGTTTGCGCACCTTCTTGATGATATTGCCGAAGATGTCGGAGGTATCTTCCCCCTCCAGCACCGCGGCGATGTCGTAAGGACCGGTGATCAGGTCCGCCTGGGCCACCCCCTTGATCCCGCGCAGGGTGTCACGGATCGAGACGTCCTTGCCCGGCAGCACGTTTATCAGCAGGTAGATACGCGCCATACATCCCTCCTGTGGCGATTTTTTTAGGGTGTGTATACAAGCTGTATTTGTTGCGAGACCGGGCGAACAGTGCAGGGGCAAGGCGGCACGGGGAAAAAGCCCGCCAACGGGATGATAGCGTAGCGCTGCTACGTTGAGGACGTTTTCCCCGGGATAACGCAGGCCGTGTGCTGTGCAGCCGGTCGCAGCAGAAAAAAGTTTGCATATATACCCTAGATTATACGACTTTTTACCCCGCACTACAAAATAAGGCGCGCGGACCCTCTTTCCGTCGTGCCGCAGGCGGGAGTTCCCCCTCTTCCGGATGCGTGCCGGATGCGCGCCGGATACGTGTCGGTATTTTTTACACCCAACTCCCTCCTGTTCGGAAATTTTAACACACCGGAAGCGGGCAGCCCGTCTTTTCCGACAAAAAAGCATCCTTCGGTGTCGGTAGAATTTACAGGGGGCGCAGCGAAAGGAATAAAGCGGGA
Organism: Thermodesulfovibrionales bacterium; assembly: GCA_046350935.1. Taxonomy (GTDB): domain Bacteria; phylum Nitrospirota; class Thermodesulfovibrionia; order Thermodesulfovibrionales; family Dissulfurispiraceae; genus Nitrobium. The sequence continues at coordinate 142,260 of JAXLZK010000002.1, read as the reverse complement.
AAGTACAGGTACTTAGAATCTGGCATACATATTGCTAAGCTGTCAGGTAGCCGTCCCTGAGCCGGATTTCTCCTCCTGGACCTCACCGCTCCCCCCGGCGCTGGACTTTTCTTCCGGCAGAACGCACCGAAAACAGGGCACCGCTCGACCGCATTCCGCTCGGGGAAGAGGGGCAAAGGAAATATCCTTTGCCCCTCTTTATTAGGCTTCTCATTACCCACATGGTATGTCCCTCTGTGCAATGGGTAAGTTCATGAGGTCCGGCATCCTTCCGTAAGGATGCCCGTCAAGCGGGAATGACGGCCAGCAGATTTCCTCATCGGCTGCTTTGCTTTCAAAGAATTGCCTGCTCTTTCCCACTCCTTGTCCGTTCTTACCCTGTGGGTAATGCATAGCTTTATTAGAAAGGGAAAAGGGGCAGAGAGCTCTCTTTCCGGTGTAGGCTCCGGTAGGCTGTCGGGGTGAACCCCGTGCACTTCTTGAACTCCTTGATGAAGTTGCTCAGGTCGTTGAAACCCGCTTCCATGGCCGCCAGGGAGACGTTCATCTCCTCCCGTACCAGAAGCTCCTTGGCTTTCTCTATTCTCATCGTAATGATAAACCGCCGGGGGCTCACTCCTACGTGCCGCTTGAAAACCCTGCAGAAATGGTACTTGCTGAGATGCGCCTCCCGGGCGAGCCCCGAGAGGCGGAGCTCCGTGGAGAGATTGTTCTGGATGTACCGGACGACGTGCTGGATGCTCCGGGGTTTGTACTGAGAAGGAGAGCCCGCCGCTGCAAGGACCGCCGCATCCTGCACGACGATGCAGGGGACGCGCTTCCTCTCCGCCGCCCTCTTGTACTGCAGAATCCCCTGGACCCTCTTCTGCACCTCCTGAGGATCGAACGGCTTTCTGAAGTAGTCCCGCGCCCCCAGCCGGAAGGCAGCGACGGCCACCTCTTCGGACCCCGCGCTGGTGAAAAAGAAGACCGGGACGTCTGAACAGGCGGTCTTGATCTCGTTCAGAAGGTGCAGGCCCTGCCGCGCATGGCGTCCGCTGTCGAGGAGGATAAAATCGGCGGCGCACCGCTGCAGCGCGCTCAGGGCCTTGCTGAACCGGACCGTTTCGATCCGCTCACCCTCAAGGACCAGGCCCTTGTAGAGCGCGTGCTCCCCCTCCTCGGCAATGGCGATAACGGGATTCTGTTCCACGGCCCCCCTGCTGCAGCGAGGAATTCCGGGAGAGTGCTCCCCCTACTTACATTATAGGGAAAAAACGGGGAAAGTACACTTTTCGGGCAGGGCGGGTGAAGAACGGGAGCCCCCCTGACGCTGCCGGCCCTACAGCCTCCAGTACCGCCCGAAGCCGGCGGCCTCGCAGCTCTCTCCCTCGAAGCACCCCTTTACGTCGATGAGGACCGGGGCGTTCCCGCAGAGGGAGCGCAGGTATGCAGGCGTGATCCCGTTGAACTTGTCGTGCCGCACCGCGGCGATGATGCCGCTGTACGGGCAGAACTCATGGAGGCTCCCGATCAGCTCGATGCCGTACTCCTCCCGCACCTCCTCCCGCTCCGCCTCGGGGTCGTGGATGGAGGGGACTACTCCGTACTCCCTGAGCTCGTGGTAGATGTCGACCACCCGGGTGTTGCGCACGTCCTTGACATTCTCCTTGAACGTGAAGCCGAGGATCAGGACCCGGCTTCCCTTGACGGCGGTCCCGGCCTTGATCATCTCCTTTATGGTCTGCTCAGCGATGTACTTCCCCATGTAGTCGTTGATCCGCCTGCCCGCGAGGATCACTTCGGGATGGTAGCCCACCTCCTGGGCCTTGAAGGTGAGGTAGTACGGGTCCACCCCGATGCAGTGCCCGCCCACGAGGCCCGGCCGGAAGGGCAGGAAATTCCATTTCGTCCCTGCGGCCTCAAGCACCTTCATCGTATCGATCCCCATGCGGTGGAAGATGATGGAGAGCTCGTTGATCAGCGCGATATTCAGGTCCCGCTGGATATTCTCGATGACCTTTGCGGACTCCGCGGTCTTGATGTCGGAGGCCTGGTAGATCCCCGCCCTGATGACCTTCCCATAGAGCGCCGCGAGCAGCTCCGTGGTCCTGCCGTCCTGGGCCGAAACGACCTTCACGATATTTTCGACGGTGTGCACCCTGTCCCCCGGGTTGATCCTCTCCGGGGAGTAGCCGAGGGTGAAGTCCTCTCCCGCCTTCAGCCCTGAGTGCTTCTCGATAATGGGGCCGCAGATGTCCTCCGTGACCCCCGGATAGACCGTCGATTCATAGACCACCACCGCCCCCCGGCTCAGGTTCCTGCCCACCGTCTCGGAGGCGGACTGCAGCGGTTTCAGGTCGGGGATCTTGTGGGAGTTGATCGGAGTGGGGACCGCGACGATGATCACGCTCGCCTCTTTCAGGGCCGCGGGGTCGGTGGTGAAATGGACCGAGGCCGCGGCGATCTCCCCGTGAGGGACTTCGAGGGTCCTGTCCTCGCCCTCCCGGAGCTCCCGGATCCGGGCCGTACTGATATCGAAGCCGATTACCTTCCCGAAGGCCTTGCCAAAACCGACACACAGGGGCAGGCCCACGTAGCCCATCCCCACTACCGCCAGCTTCTTCCTGCCTGCAACGAAATCTTCTATCATGCGCCCTCCGTCCTCGACAGGGAACAGCCGTCTGACGACTCCTCCGGACCGGCTTCTTCATTCCCTCACATAGAACTAATGATATAATAAAAAACCAAAAAATAAAATATTAGGATGAGACGGCTCTTTTTCATAAAAAAACGCTTTTCCCCGCACGGGGGGGCCGAGAACTACATGCGTACGCTGATGGACCGCCTGAAGGGAGAGTTCGAGATCAACGTGCTTTCCCATGCATGGGTCCCGACGGAGGGCATACGGTTCCACCGGGTGCCCGTGGTGAATGCAGGCTCGTACCTCTCCACCGCCACGTTCAACAGGAACGCCTGTGCGCTCCTGAAGGAGCTGCGCTCCCCCTGCACCGTCAGCTTCGAGCGGACGACCTGCCAGGACATCTACCGGGCGGGGGAGGGCTGCCACGCGGAGTGGCTCGCCATCAGGAGGCGGGTGGAGCCGTTTTACAAAAAGATCTCTTTTTCCCTCAATCCGCTCCATCGCCTCCTCCTTTCCCTCGAACGGGAGCTCTTTTCCTCGACAGGCCTCATCATCGCCAACTCGGGGATGGTGAAGGAGCAGATCATCCGGCATTACGGGGTCCGGGAGGAGAGGATAACCGTCATCCGCAACGGAGTGGACCTGGCGCGCTTCACCCCGGAAAACAGGGAGAAGCGGCGCGGGGAGGTGCGGGAGCGCCTCGGCCTGCGGGACGGGGAAAAGGCGGTCCTCTTCGTGGGCTCGGGGTTCAGGCGGAAAGGGCTCGGGACCCTCATGGAGGCCTTCGCCCTGCTGAAAGAACCGCACCGCAGGCTCCTCGTCGCCGGCAAGGGGGAGACGCGCGGCTACCGGGCGCTTGCTGAAAAGCGCGGCATCTCCGGACGGGTCGTTTTCCTGGGGCCGTACCGGGAGATAGAGGGTCTGTACGCGGCCGCCGATCTCTTTGTCCTCCCCACCCTCTACGACCCCTTCAGCAACGCCACGCTGGAAGCCATGGCGTCGGGCCTCCCGGTCGTCACCACCCGGAGCAACGGGGCCGCCGAGATCATCGGCGAAGGGCAGGAAGGGTACGTACCGGAGTCCCTGTCCGACGCCCGCGAATGGGCCGGCAGGATCTCCCTCGCCCTTGAGGAGTGCGCGGCAATGGGGGCGAAAGCGAGAAAGAGGGCCGAGGCCTTCTCCATCGACAGGGCGGCGGGAGAGTTCGCCGACGTCGTGCGGCGGGGTACGGACCGGGGGGGAGCCGCGGCATGAGAGCCCCCCTCGACCCCGCGCGGGTGAAGAAGATCCTCGTCATCAAGCTGCGCCACATCGGAGACGTCCTCCTCACGGTCCCGGTCTTCCGGGCGCTGAAGGAGACGTTCCCCGCCGCCCACTGCACCGCCCTCGTCAATGCGGGGACCGAGGAGATGCTGCTGGGAAATCCGCTTGTCGACGCTGTCCTCACGTTCGACAGGAGCATCAAGAGGGAGCCGCTTCTGCGCAGGTATGTAAGGGAGGCCTCCTTTTACCGGTCCGTGCGGGCCCGGGGCTTCGACATGACCGTGGACCTGACCAGCGGAGACAGGCCCGCGCTTCTCTCCTTCCTCTCCGGGGCACGCTGCCGTCTTGCCGCCGACCCCCGGGGGGCGGGCTTCCCGGGGAAGAGGCATCTCTACACCCACCTCACCCCGGTGGACAGCCGGCAGCATACGGTCCTGCAGAATCTCGACGTGGTGCGGCCCTGCGGCATCACTACCCAAGACCTCTCGGTCGACCTCTTCCTGCCCGAAGAGGCGAAGCGGTTCGTGCGGGGCCTCTTCGCAGAGCACGGGATACGGGCTTCCGATACCGTCGTCCATGTCCATCCGACCTCCCGCTGGTTTTTCAAATGCTGGAGGGACGAAGGCATGGCCGAAGTGATCGGCTGGCTCGTCGCCCAGGGCATCAAGACGGTCGTCACCTCGTCCCCCGCTCAGAAGGAGATCGACAAGACGCAGAGGATCCTCTCCCTGGTGCCCCTCCATGCCCCCCCCTCCGCCCTGTCGCACCTGGTCGTCCTCTGCGGCGGGACGACCCTCAAGCAGCTCGGAGCCCTTTCAGCGGCCGCCACCCTCTTCTTCGGGGTGGATTCCGCCCCTATGCACATGGCTGCGGCGGTGGGCACCCCGGTGGTCGCCCTGTTCGGACCGAGCGGGGCGCCGCATTGGGGTCCCTGGGACGAGCAGGCCCCCAATGCGTACCTCAGGAGGTCCGGCGTCCAAAAGACGGGAAGGCATACGGTGCTGCAGAGCGACAGGGAGTGCGTGCCGTGCGGCAGGGACGGGTGCAACGGCTCAAAAACAAGCGACTGCCTGGTGTCCATCACCGCACCCGACGTGGAGGATGCCCTGCAGGAGAAGATCGACGCCGCGCCGCGGCGGACAGGCCGCCCGGGTTGCCCGGTTTGAAGGACCGGTTCCAAAAAGTATATAATGACCGGGAAAATACGTATAGTGTGAGTAACTCCCCCTCACCCCCTCTTAGCGTAAGAGGGGGAAAAGACAGGAAATGTGTTCCTCCCCTTGCCATAAAGGGAGGGGGGAAGGGGTTGCTCAGCCGGGAGACTGTTTCAATGACTCACATCAGCGTTTGCTGCGTCACCTTTAATTCCGCGCGGACTCTCAGGAGGACGCTGGAAGGAGCGGCACACTTCGCGGACGAGATCGTCGTGGTGGATTCCTTCAGTACGGACAACACCGTGGAGATCGCCCGGGAATTCACCGACAAGGTCTTTTTCAGGGAATACACGTACCACGGCCTGCAGATGAACTACGCCATCGAGCGCTGCAGCCACGACTGGGTCTTCTGCATCGATTCCGACGAGTACCCGGACAGGCGGATGATCGACCATCTCCTCAGGCTGAAGGAGGGAGGGCTCGAAGGGAAGGAGGCCTTCCGCCTCCGCCGCCAGTGGTTCTTCTTCGACAAACCGGTCCATGCCTTCTATCCGGTCAGCTCCCCCGATGCGATCGTCCGCTTCTTCCATCGGGCCGCGGTCCGCTTCAACGAGAGCCCCGTGCACGACAAGCCGGTCGGCTTCAGGGATTTCGCATGGCTGGACGGCACGCTCCTGCATGACGCCATCGCCTCCCTCCACCAACTCTTCGATAAAGCCAACAAATACACGAGCCGGCATGCGGAGGGCTACTCAGCCGCCGCATCCCGGGTGACCCTGCGCAACATCCTGTTCAACCCGCTGGGGGCCTTCTGCAAGTGGTACCTCTTCAAGAAGAACTTCCTCGACGGGTATTACGGGTTCCTCCTCGGCGCGTATGCCGCCCTCTACACCTTCCTTAAATACGTTAAGCTCTACCAGATCAAGAGAAGCAGATGAAAAACGTCCTTATCAAGCTCCTCTATCGAATTGCCGGAGGCGCCGGCACGCGCACGGGGACCCCGCCCGGAAGCCGGAGACGCTTCCTCGTGGTGAGCGCCACGGGAGTCGGCGACACGCTCTGGGCAACCCCGGCCCTCGCGGAGCTGCGGGCCGCCTTTCCGGAAGCGTATATCGGGGTGCTCACCAGCCCCCCGGGCTTCGAGGTCCTGCAAGGGAACCCGGCTGTCGATGAGCTCTTCGTCTTCCTGAAAGGGGCGGCCGGGCTCCCGTCGCTGCCCTCCCTCCTCGGGGCGCTCAGGAAGAGGCGCTTCGACACAGCGTTTCTCTTTCACGCCTCCGACCGCATTGTCTGGCCGCTCGTGCTGCTGACCGGGGCCGCCGAAATCGTCGGGGTGGAGGGGCAGAACAAAGGGCTCGACTTCATCCTCACCCGGACGGTCCGCCCCGACCCCGCCCTCCATGCGGTCGAAACGCGCTTCGCCCAGCTCCGCTGCGCAGGGGCCAACCCCTCTCCGCGCCCCCTGTCCCTCTCTTTGGGGGAAAGCGAGAAGGAAGCGGCTGGCGCGTTCCTGAAGCGGCACGGGCTCAACGGCGGCTCTCTTCTCGTCGGACTCCACCCCGGAGCGCGGAAATTCTTCAAATGCTGGCCTCACCGGCATTTCATCGCCGCGGGAAATCTCCTTACGGAAAGGCTCGGCTGCAGGATCGTGGTGACCGGCGGCGGTGCTGAGAAGGAGCTCGCCGACGCGGTGGCTGCCGGGATCCGGGGTGCGGTTTCGGCTGCGGGAGGCTTCTCCCTGCGGGAAACAGCCGCCCTCATCGAAAAAATGGACCTCTTCATCACCAACGATACAGGGCCGATGCATATGGCTTTTGCCCTCGCCACCCCGGTGGTGGCCCTCTTCTGCCCCACCGACCCCCGCCGCTGCGGCCCGTACCGGGCGGAGAGAGCCGTCATCATCGAAAAGGAGCGGACATGCTCCCCCTGCGTCGGGAAGAAATGCTCCCACCCGGTCTGCATGGACCGGATATCCCCCGAGGAGGTCGTCTCCGCTGCAGTCCGGCTCCTGCAGCCGGGGGGGGCGCACGAAAAATGAAGCTCGCGCTGCACTACCGCCACCGGCAGGAGAGGATCGAGGAGGCGCTTGAGGAGCTGGGGCATGCCTTCACCTTCGTCCGCTCCCTGTGGGACCCGGACGAGGTCATCGGGAGCGGTGCGGACGCCGTCCTGTTCGAGTTCAAGCATATCCTCAAGGAGGAGCTGAAGTTCCTCTCGCTCTCCCGAAGGCTCAGGAAGGCGGGCATCCCCGTCGCCACCTGGTGCCTCGACCTCCCCAATATCGGGGCGCGGAGATGGAAGGTCCCCCTGCTTCTGAAAGCGGGGCTGGTGGACATCTTCGCCACCCATTCCCTCCAGGGCCTCCCCACGGCGGACAGGGTCCTCTACCTCCCGAACGCGGCGTGGCTCTGCAGCTACAATCAGGGCTCCGCCACCCTCGAAGACCTGCGGAGCCCCGCGAGGTACACGGTGGACGTTTCCTTCGCGGGCAACATCGATTCGGAGAGGTACCCCGAGCATCGCCACCGCACCGACTTCCTGGAAGCCCTGGCCCCCCGGCTCCGGGAAGAGGGGATCACCTACTGTTTCGCGGAGAGCAGGAACATGAGCTTCAGGGAGCAGGTCGAGCTGATCCAGAGGAGCAGAATCAATCTGAATGTCGGCTGTGCAGCCGACAGGAACGGAGAAAGAAGCTGGGGGCTGGCCGAGAGGTGCTACGGGATACCCGCGTGCGGAGGCTTCCTGCTGTCCGACGAGAGAGTGCACGGGAGGGACGCCTTTGCCGAGGGGGAGGAAATCGTGATGTTCGGAGACATCGAGGACTGTTTGCGGAAGATACGGTATTATATACGGTCCCATGACGAGCGGCGGACGATCGCGGAGAACGCGTACAGGAGAGTGCTGCGGGAGCATACCTACGCCCACCGCATGGAACGATTGCTGGCTGCGGTGCAGCGCATCAAGGAGCGGAGGGAGCCGCGGAAATGAGCCTCGACAGGATCAAATTGTATCTGCTCGTCGTCCTTGCCCTGTCGCTGCCCTTCGCGAACACGGTGAAACTCTTCTCTCTCTTTCTCCTTCTGGCCGTCCTGCTTCTCCAGGTGCTCCGGAAAGAGGCCTCCCTGAAGATGACCCCCCTGCACTACGGACTCCTGCTCTTTCTCCTTGCAGGATTGGCGAGCAGCGCATTCGCGGAGAACCCGCTCAAAAGCATCAAGGGAACACGGGACATCCTTTACTATACGGTTCCGTTCTTCTGCGCCTCCACCCTCTCCCGCAAGGAGGAGGGCAGGACCTTGCTCTGGAGCCTCTATCTCACCACAGCCGCGGCCGCCGTGTACGGCATTGTCCAGGCCGTCCACCTGCACAAGCCCCTCGAAGTGCACGGGCTGGCGAACCAGAACTATAACGCCATGTTCTTCGTGATCGTCATCTCTTCCATGATCAGCTCCCTCCTGCTGTCGGACCGGGAGACGCGGGCCACACGCGCCGTTCTGGGCGCCTTCGTCCTCGTCCTCCTCATTGCGACGGTGATGACCGCAATGAGGGCGTCCTTCCTGGCCCTTGTGCTCTTCATGCTCTTCCTCCTCCCCTGGTACCGGCGCACCCGCCTGTTTCTCCCGGTCATCCTGGGGAGTCTGTCCCTCCTCGCCGCCGCCCTGTTCCTTTATAAGCCCATGTGGTCGAAGTTCTCCTCATTTGAGTCGCTCTTCAGCCGCTCCCATATATGGCGGCACGCCGTCACCGTCTTCCTGGAGCACCCCCTCACCGGAATCGGCCTGAACCATTTCCACTACACGTTTCCCGCCGACTATGCCTTCTCTCCCGAGGCGGGCCGCACCTACTACGACGCGCACAACATCTATCTCCAGGTCGCCTCGCAGATGGGGCTCCCCGGGCTCGCCGCCCTCTTTATCATGCTGGCGGGCTTCCTGTACGGCTTCCGGAAAGCGCGGGCCACGGACGGATTCACCCGGTCAGTACAGTACGGCGCCCTGGGCGGGTTCCTGGTAACCTTTGTCACCGGCATCTTCGACACCACGCTCCACCACGGGCACGGCATCGTGTTTCTTTTGCTGGCGGGCCTCATGTTCGGGGTGGGCGCTAAAGAGAGGAAAAACGCTGCCGCTCCCCGAAAGGCGCCGGGGACATGATCTATGTGCTCCTGACCTTTCTCTGCTCGCCGCTGCTCTTGCTGCTCGCTTTTCTGCGGAGAGGGAGGAGCAGGAATATCCTGGTCATCCAGACCGCAAAGATAGGGGACATGGTGTGCACCTCCCCTCTCTTCAGGACCCTCAAGGAGGCATATCCCCGGGCGAAGGTCACCCTCCTCTGCAAGCCCCTCACTGCGAAGCTGATGAAGCACGACCCTTTCATCGACGCGGTCGAGACCCTCACCTCGACGAAGGGGCTCACGGGAAAGATCAAACTGCTCGCACTGCTGCGCAGGGGCCGCTACGACATCTGCATGAACTGCGTCCCCGGTGCGTCGTTCACCCTGGGGGTATTCTGGGCTGCCATTCCGGTGCGGCTCGGCATCATCCCCGATGTGGCCGGCCCTACCTATCGGGCGAGCGCTCTCTTCACTACCCACAGCGAGCGGTACCGGGCGGGCGAGATGGTCTCCCTGACCTATGCGAGGGCCTTGCACGCGATCGGGATTGACGCTCCCGTGCTGAAGAGGGGGCTTTATCCCCCGCCCGCCGCACAAGGCAAGGTGGACGCATTCCTCAGAAGCAACGCGCTCCTGCCGGACGACGTCCTGATCGGCATCGCCTGCAGCAGCGCAAACGCCCTGAAAAGCCTGAAGCTCTACGAATTGACCCGGATGATCGAGGAGGTCCTTTCCGCTGACGGACGCCGCAAGGCGGTCCTGATCGGGGCGCAGAGCGACCGGGCTCTCGCTGAGCAGGCAGTACCGGCGGGCAGGGACAGACGGAGGACGGTGAACAGCTGCGGGGCCTTTACCCTTGAGGAGCTGCCTGCATTGCTGGGGCGGCTGCACTGCTTTATCGGGACCGACAGCGGTCCGCTCTATATGGCGGATGCCGTGGGAACTCCCGTCATCAGTCTCGCCGGCCCCAACGATCCGGCTTATCAGGGGCCGGCAGGGGAGAGGGCGATCGTCCTCGGGTCTGCAGAGTGCTCCCCGTGCATGACGCCGTTCCGGGTGCCGTACTCATGCCCGAAAGAGCATCCCCGGTGTGCGCGCCTCTCCCTTCCCCTGGACCTGAACGCGCGTATCGACTCGATCGGGAAACCCCGGCGCCTCGAGGCTTCGGGCCAGGCCTCCTGATAAAAAGGGCTGAACACGCGCCTTTTGCCAATTCCGGGCGGATTGCACTACAATAGAGGGTCCACCGCGGCGGCTGCATTCCCTACGGCATGCTCTGCATTTTTCCCGCGGTGAGGAAGGAGCACCAATGGAGACTTCGATGCGGTACGGAGAAAAGGCGATACAGGAAGCGAAGCTTGAAATATGGGACAACCCCACCCCGGAGCGGGACTACGAGATTACCATCACCTTTTCGGAGTTCACCTGCCTCTGTCCGCGCTCGGGGTATCCCGATTTCGCCACCTTCACCATACACTACGTGCCCGACCGGAAGATCGTGGAGCTGAAGGCCCTCAAGCTCTACCTGAACTCTTTCAGGGACATCCCCGTTTCCCACGAGGAGTCGACGAACCGCATCTACGCGGAGCTGGAAAGGCTTCTGCAGCCGCGCTCCCTCGAAGTGACCGGGGATTTCAACCCACGGGGGAATGTGAAGACGGTGATCCGGGTCTCGTCGCAGGGGCAGAGCGGAAAAGCAGGCTGACGGCAGGGCAGCGCGCCGGAAGCGGCACTGCGCGGCGTCATCCCGGCAGGGGGGCGGGTTCTCGCTTATGCAGTCATCCCGGCTGCGGACAGTGCGGCCGCCTTCGCCTTCTCGATGAAGGCACGCATCCTCTTCAGGTCCTTCTTCCCCTTCTTCTGCTCTATCCCGCTGCTCACATCGACTGCATAGGGTCTGACCCGCTGGACAGCCTTTCCCACGTTGTCGGGGTTCAGGCCCCCCGAAAGGATGATCCTCCCGAACCGCTTCGCCTCCACCGCGATGTCCCAGTTGAAGATCTGCCCCGTTCCGCCATACTGTCCTGGAGAGTAGGTATCGAGGAGAAAAGCGGAGGCCCGGTGGAGCTCGAGGGGTTTAAGGTCCAGCAGCTCCTTCACCCGCAGGGACCGTATGACCCGCGGCCAGAGAGTACAGCTCTCGGGCGGTTCGTCCCCGTGCAGCTGGAGGATGTCGATCCCCGTCTGCTCCATGATCTCCCGTATCCGGCCGGGGTCCTCATTGACGAACACCCCTACGGTAGTGACCAGGGGGGGCAGATACGAGACGATCTCCTTCGCCTTCTCCGGCAGGATACAGCGCGGGCTCTCCCCGACAAAGATGAACCCCAGCGCGTCAGCGCCGTACTCCACCGCCGCAAGGGCGTCTTCCAGATTGGTTATACCGCAGATCTTGACCCGCATCCTTCTTCAATTATATCACGGGAAGTTTCGACAGCGACTCCCTGATCTTCTCCTCGGGGTACGCATAATCCGCCAGTTTGCCCGCGAGGTAGTCGTCATAGGCGGCGAGGTCGAGGTACCCGTGTCCGCTCAGGTTGAAGAGGATGCACTCTTCCTTCCCCTCCTCCCTGCAGCGCAGCGCCTCGTCCATGGCGGCCCGGATCGCATGGGAGCTTTCCGGGGCGGGGATGATCCCCTCCGCCTTCGCAAAGGCGACCGCGGCCTCGAAGACCGCCGTCTGCCCGTACGCCCGCGCTTCGATGATGCCGTCGTGGTACAGCTGTGACACGAGTGAGGACTCCCCGTGGTAGCGCAGCCCCCCCGCATGGATGCCCGGAGGCATGAAGTCGTGCCCGAGGGTGTACATCATGAGGAAGGGGGTCAGCCCGGCGGTATCGCCGAAATCGTAGCGGAACTCTCCCTTGGTGAGGGTGGGGCACGAGAGGGGCTCCACCGCTATGGCCCGCACCTTTTCCCCGTGGGCCTTGTCATAGAGGAAGGGGAAGCTGATGCCGCCGAAGTTGCTGCCGCCCCCGCAGCAGCCGATGACGATGTCCGGGTAGTCGCCCACGCGCTTCAGCTGTTCCTTCGCCTCGAGGCCGATCACGGTCTGGTGGAGCAGCACATGGTTCAGGACCGAGCCGAGGGCGTAGTTGGTGTCCTGGCGGGTGGCCGCATCCTCAACCGCTTCGGAGATGGCGAGTCCGAGGCTCCCGGGGCTGTCGGGGTCCGCCTCCAGCGCCCTCCTCCCCGCGTTGGTGACGGGCGACGGACTCGGATGCACGGTAGCCCCCCACGTCTCCATGGCGATCCTGCGGTAGGGCTTCTGATTATAGCTTACCTTCACCATGTACACCGTAACTTCCAGGCCGAACATGCTGCCGGCAAGGGCGATGGAGGACCCCCACTGGCCGGCCCCCGTCTCGGTGGCGATCCTCCGGATCCCCGCCTTTTTGTTGTAATAGGCCTGGGGCACCGCGGTGTTGGGCTTATGGCTCCCCGCCGGGCTGACCCCCTCGTACTTGTAATAAATGCGGGCGGGGGTCTTCAGGGCTGCCTCCAGCCTCTTCGCCCTGTACAGCGGGGCGGGCCTCCAGAGGGTGTAGATCTCCCGCACCTCCTCAGGAATGGGAATCCATCGCTCGGTGGTAACTTCCTGTTCTATAAGGGACATAGGGAAGATGGCGCCCAGGTCATCGGGACCCACCGGCTGCTTCGTAGCGGGATGGAGGGGGGGCCGGGGAAGCCGGGGCATATCGGCCATAATGTTGTACCATTGTGAAGGCAGCTCTTTCTCTGAGAGCAGAATCTTGGTTTCGCTCATCGTTCCTCCGGAAGGTAATTTTTGTCGTGTCCCTGCCTCCGCTCGCCGTAAAGAGCATTCTCTACTCCCTCTATGCAACAGGGACAATTATGATATAATACCAAATCCATACCCTTTTCGTTGAAGAATCAGCATCCGTTGCAAGGAGGAAGCCATCACTAAGCTACCGGATATAAAGGGCTATTTCGGTCAGTACGGCGGCCGCTTCGTGCCCGAGACCCTCATCCCCGCTCTTCAGGAGCTCGAGGGAGCCTATGCGGAGATGCGAAAAGACCGGGCCTTCAAGGAGGAGCTGGCGCATCTGCAGACCACCTATGTCGGGCGCCCCACCCCCCTCTACTATGCCAGGCGGCTGACCGAGAAGCTGGGCGGGGCGAAGATATACCTGAAGCGTGAAGACCTGGCCCATACCGGGGCTCATAAGATCAACAATGCCCTGGGGCAGGCGCTCCTCGCGAAGCGGATGGGCAAAAAGAGGCTCATTGCCGAGACCGGGGCCGGGCAGCACGGGGTGGCCACCGCCACCGGCGCCGCGCTGACGGGGCTGGAGTGCGAAATCTACATGGGGGCGGTGGACGTGCAGCGGCAGGCGCTGAATGTCTTCAGGATGAAGCTCCTCGGCGCCCGCGTCAACGAGGTCGCCATCGGCTCCCGGACGCTGAAGGACGCGATCAACGAGGGGCTCAGGGACTGGACCACCAACGTCAGGACCACCCACTACGTGATGGGGACGGTTTTCGGCCCTCATCCCTTTCCCTCCCTGGTGCGCGATTTCCAGGCGGTCATCGGGCAGGAGGCGAAGAGGCAGATCCTCAGGGCGGAGGGCAGGCTGCCGGACTACCTGATCGCCTGCGTGGGAGGAGGGAGCAACGCCATGGGGTTGTTCCATGCCTTCATCAAGACGGGAGTGGGCATGATCGGGGTCGAGGCCGGAGGAAGGGGAATCGAGTCCGGGGAGCATGCCGCCCGTTTTGCGGGAGGCTCCATCGGGGTGCTGCAGGGGACCAAGAGCTACCTCCTCCAGGACCGGGACGGAAACGTCCTCGGCACCCACTCCGTTTCAGCGGGGCTGGACTATGCGGCGGTAGGCCCCGAGCACGCCTTTTTCAAGGATTCGGGAAGGGTCCGGTACACCTACGCCACCGACGACGAGGCGCTGGCCGCCTTCGGGCTCCTGAGCAGGACGGAGGGGATCATCCCTGCCCTCGAATCGTCCCATGCCGTAGCCGAGGCGGTCAAACTGGCGCCGACCCTGCCGTCCGACCGGATCCTCGTCGTCAATCTCTCGGGCCGCGGCGACAAGGACGTACAGCAGGTGGCGCGGCTGCAAGGGGTCGAGCTCCATGTCTGAGAGAAAGGGGACGACACGAATCGCCGACACCTTCGCACGGCTCAGGGCAGCCGGGAAGAAGGCGTTTATTCCCTATGTCATGGCCGGGGACCCCGACCTCGGGACGACGGGGGAGCGCATCCTGCTCCTCGAACGGTGCGGCGCCGACATCATCGAGCTGGGGGTCCCCTTTTCCGACCCCCTCGCCGACGGTCCCACTATCCAGGCCGCGGCGGAGAGGGCCCTCACCGCCGGAGTCACCCTGCAAAAAGTCATTTCTTTCACGAGGGAGATGAGGCGGCAAACACAGGTCCCCCTGGTGTTCATGACCTATTACAACCTCATCTTCAAATACGGGGAGGAGCGCTTCGTGCGGGACGCCGCAGAGGCGGGCGTCGATGGAGTCATCATCCCCGACCTGCCCCCCGATGAGGCGGGGAACCTGCTCAGGCTGGCCGGCCGGCCCGGCCAGAAAGAAAAAAAGGGCCGGAAAGGACGTCTCCTCGATACGATTTTCCTGATCGCCCCCACCTCCACCGAAGAGAGGATACGGACCGTTGCGGCCGCGTGCAGCGGCTTTGTCTATTACGTCTCCATGACGGGGATCACCGGCGCGCGCCTGACCATCGACAAAGCGCTGCAGGACCATCTCTCGCTCATCAGGCGGGCGACGGACAAGCCGGTGGCGGTGGGCTTCGGGGTCGCGAAGGCGGAGGACGCCCGCGCTGTCGGCAGCTTTGCGGACGGCGTCATTGTCGGGAGCGCCCTGGTCAGGAAGTTCCATGAGGAACCTGCTGACGCGGAGAGGTTCATCAAAGAATTGAGGGAGGCGATCTGAAGCAGTGCAGCGTGCCCGGCAACCGCTTGCTCCTTACCCGGACACTGCCCGATAACACCTAAGCTATGGCCTGGTTCAAAAAGATAAAGGAAATAAAGACCGAAAAAAAGGTGAAGATCCCCGAGGGGCTCTGGGTGAAATGCGACAGCTGCAAGGAGATCATCTACAAGAAGGAGATCGAGAAGAACTTCCAGGTCTGCCCCAAATGCAACTATCACTTCAGGATCAGTGCGGCGGAGAGGATCGTCTACATCGCCGACGAGGGGAGCTTCGTCGAGTCCGACAGTGACCTTGCCACCAACGATCCCCTCCAGTTCGTCGACTCCATCCCGTACAAAACGCGGCTCGAAGGGCACCGGAACAAGTGCTCTCTCAGGGAGGCAGTCATCTACGGCGACGCCGCCATCAACGGTAGGGAGGCGGTCCTCGCCATCATGGATTTCTCCTTCATGGGGGGGAGCATGGGCTCCATTGTGGGTGAGAAGATCACCCGTGCCGCGGAGCGGGCGCTCGAGAGGAGGGCCCCGCTGATCACCGTCTCCTCCTCGGGCGGCGCCCGGATGCAGGAGGGGATGTTCTCCCTGATGCAGATGGCGAAGGTCTCCGCCGCCATCGCGCGGCTGAAAGAGACGGACGTCCTCTATATCTCCCTGCTGGCGGACCCCACGTTCGGAGGGGTCACTGCGAGCTTCGCGATGCTCGGCGACATCATCATCGCCGAGCCGAAAAGCCTCATCGGGTTCGCCGGCCCCCGCGTCATCGAACAGACGATCAAGCAGCAGCTGCCCGAAAACTTCCAGCGGGCGGAGTTCCTGCTCGACCACGGGATGATCGATCTCGTAGTGGAGCGCAAGGAGCTGAGGAGCACCATTTTCAAGCTCATCGAACACTTCATGCCCGCCCGGACGACCACGCGGATGGAAGAGGGCTCATAGGGCCCGACGGCTGCGCGAGCGACTGAAAAGAAAGGGACCATGAGCTATTCTGACGCCGTCGGCTACCTGTACGGCCTCCAAAAACATGGGATCAAGCTGGGGCTTGAGAGAACGGAAGCCATTCTCACCCTCCTGGGAAGCCCCCAGAAGACGTTCCGCTGCATCCATGTGGCGGGCACCAACGGCAAAGGCTCCGTATCCGCCCTGATCGCCTCGCTCCTCATGGCCCGCGGACAGACGGTGGGACTCTTCACGTCGCCCCACCTCGTCAGCTTTACCGAGAGGATGCGGGTCAACAACGAACAGATCTCCGAAGAAGAGGTGCTGCGCCTCACCGGAGAGATCAGGGGCGTCCTCGAACAGGGGCAGCACGGCCTCCCCGAGCCCACCTTCTTTGAGTTCGTCACCGCCATGGCCTTCCTGTACTTCCAGCGGAAGGGCGTCGGGTGGGCGGTGGTGGAGACCGGAATGGGGGGCAGACTGGACGCGACCAACATCCTGCTCCCGGAGGTGTCCGTCATCACCCGGATCAGCCGCGACCACCAGGAGTTCCTGGGGGACACCCTCGCCGCCATCGCAGGGGAGAAGGCCGGGATCATCAAGCCCGCCGTTCCCGTGGTCTGCGCGGAGCAGGAAAAGGAGGCTGAAGAGGTGCTGCTCTCCGTTGCCGGGGGAAAGGGCTCCCCTGTCTTCCTCTACGACAGGGACTTTTCCGGCACGCTGAAGACCTCGGGACTGGAGGGCATCTCCTTCGATTACCGCGACGGGGAGGAGCTCCTCTCCGGGCTCCAGACCCCCCTTGCCGGAGACCACCAGCTCACGAACGCCTGTCTTGCGGTCAAAGCCGCGACCCTGGCGCTCCCGCATCCCTCCGGCCCCGACGCCGTCAGGAGCGGCCTCGCCGCCGCCCGGTGGCCGGGGAGGCTGGACATGGTGAGCAGCACTCCCCGCATCATGATCGACGGGGCCCACAACCCCGATGCGGCCCGCGCCCTTGCCGGATTTGTCGGGAAACGCCTGGAAGGGTGTGCTATCATTCTAGTTATGGGGATCATGGCGGATAAAGACAGAGAAGGCATCATGAAGCCGCTCCTGCCCCTTGCCGCGGACATCGTGCTGACCGCCCCCCGGTACGGGAGGGCTGCCTCTCCCCGCCTGCTGGCTGACCAGGCCGCGGCCCTCGGGTTTTCCGCGAGGACCGCGCCTACCGTTGCGGATGCGCTCCGGACCGCTCAGGAGATCCTCTCCTCCTACTCTCCCTCCCGGGCCGCGTCAGCGCACATCCTCGTCACCGGCTCCTTCTACACGATCGGCGAGGCCATGGAGGCCCTCGGTGCAAAAGCGACCCTCGGGACCCTGAGGGAGACGCGGTGAAAAGGCCGGGGGCAGGCGGTGACCGGCAGCTGAGCAGCGTACTTTTCCCTCTCGCCCTTTTTGTCCTGGCGCTGTCCTGCTGTCTTCCCTTTTCCTTTGCCTTCGCCGTCACCATCACCGCCGACACCCTCGAACATGACAGGGAAAAGGACACGTACGTGGCGACCGGCAACGTGGTCATCGAGAAAGACGGGACCCTGCTGCATGCCGACAGGGCGGTCCTCCATCAGGACACCTCGGATGCGGAAGCGGAAGGGAATGTCCGGTACGAGGACATGAGGACCATTATCAATGCTGAACGGGCCTCCCTGAACCTCGACACCAAAACAGGCACGCTCTACAACGCCCTCATCCATCTCAAGGACCAGAAGGGCATGAGGGCGCGCAAAGATATCACCGGAAAGACCGAGCGGATCGACTACTGGATCAGGGGCGATGAAATACGGAAGATCAGCGAGAGCCACTACTACGCAAAGACCGCGACCTTCACCACCTGCACCCCCGCAGCCGCGGCCGCGGACAACGCCGGAGACCCTCTCCGTGCGGAGAGCACCTCGTGGTGCATCAAGGGAAACGACGTGGACGTGGAGATCGGCGAGAGGATGCGGGCGAAGGACGCCACCTTCAGGCTCAAGGGGCTGCCCGTTCTTTATACCCCCTACCTGTGGGCCCCGGTGCTGACCGAGAGGCAGACGGGCTTCCTCTATCCGCTCATCGGGAACAGCTCCACCAAGGGGTTCCGTTTCAGCCCCGCCTTCTACTGGGCCATCGACGAGAACAAAGACGCCACGCTCACCCTCGACTACTACAGCAAACGCGGGCTGGGGAAGGGGATCGAATACCGCTATCTCGATTTCACCGGCAAGGGGCAGTGGTACGCCTATCACCTCTACGACCGGGAGCTCGACAGCAACTTCGTCGAGCTCAGGGGCTTCCATGAGCAGCAGTGGGGCGACATCCGGGGGTTCGCGGACGTCAATTACATAAACCACCGCGACTTCTACAAGGAATACGCCTACAAGAGGGAGGTGAGGACGCAGCGCTTCCTCCAGTCCTCCGCGGAACTGTCCGCCCCTGTCAACGATACGCGGCTCTACCTCCTCAGCCAGTACTGGGTGGACCTCCTGGAGGGCAGCGTCAATGTCCCCCAAAGGCTGCCCGAGCTTGGGTACGTGGTCAACCCCTCCCGGGTGGGTCCCCTGCTCTTCTCCCTCTCCTCCTCCGCCACGAATTTCTGGCGCGAGGAAGAGGTGAGCGGGCAGAGGGTGGACATCAACCCCGCCGTCTCCTACACATTCGGGAACGCAGTACAGGTATACCAGTCCCTCTCCCTGCGGGAGACCCTCTATCAACTGCGGAACGAGGGCGCCTTCAGCTCCTCCCTCCACCGGGAGACCTTCGAGTACACGGCGAACCTCCTCACCCGGTTCCGGAAGGTGTATTCGTCCGCCACGCACAGCATTGAGCCCTCCCTTACCTATACGTACATCCCGGGGACTCGGGCCGTGCCGCTCTTCGATTCCGTCGATTCCATCGAAGGCACTTCGCGGGCAAAGGTAGCCCTTCTGAATACCATCGCGCTGAAGAACATGGTCCTCTCCTTCCGGGTGACACAGCCCTACTCCTTCGATCCCAAGGAAGACGCCCACTCCCTGGAGCCCACCCTCGTGGAAGCGGGTGCGGCCGGAGGCCCCTTTGCGCTGAGCGTGAGCATGACCCACGACTTCGACGAGGGGAGGACGGAAACTTTTAACACCACCTTTTCCGCCCGGATCCTTCCGGGCACGGCGATAACCCTCGGGGAGAACTACACGAGGGCGAGCGATATCCTGCAGTACAACGCCGGGGTCGTCTCCCTCCTGTCGAAAAAGTGGTCCGTGGACGCCAACGCCTGGTACGACTCCAAGGGGCAGGGTCTCCGGGACACCACCGTGCGCCTTCGCTACACTGAGCAGTGCTGGGCCACCGAGCTGGCATTTACGAGAAGACCGGGGGATGCCACGCGGCCCCCCGAATACAGCTTTGCCTTGTTTTTGGAATTACGGGGGCTGGGAGGCTTGAAAACCTATGAATATAGCAGTCAATCTCAACAAGAGTCGTAGCGCGACCTCCCAGGATGCGGTCACCGCGGTCAAGAGGATCTTCAAGGTAAAGAAAGCAGGCCATGCCGGCACCCTCGATCCCCTGGCCACCGGCGTCCTCCTCGTCTGTCTGAACGAGGGGACCAAGATCACCGGCTTCCTCGCCGACCTGGACAAGGAATACGTCATGACCGGGAAGCTCGGAGAGTCCACCGACACCTACGACGCGGAAGGCACCGTCACCACGAGAGAAGAGGAGGTCACGGTCACCCGGGCCTCTCTTGAGGAGGCCCTCGGGAAGTACGTCGGCGACATCGAGCAGGTGCCTCCCATGTATTCAGCCATCAAGAGGGAGGGGAAGGCCCTGTACGAGCTGGCCCGGCAGGGCATCGAGGTGGAAAGGAAGCCGAGGAGCGTAACGATCGGCTCCATAGAGCTTCTGGATTTCGAGCTCCCCTATTTCACGGTGCGGGTTGTCTGCTCCAAGGGCACCTACCTGCGCTCCCTCTGCAACGATGTCGGCGAAGACCTCGGGGTGGGGGCTTACGTAACCGGCCTGGTGCGCACCCGGATCGGCGGCTTTACCCTCGAAAACGCGGCGACCCTGGACGAGCTCCCCCATAAGGCCTCTGCGCTCTATTCCCTCGATGCGGCCCTGGCGCATCTGCCCGAGGTGCGGGTGGAGGGGGAAGACCTCCGGAAGATGAAGAACGGGCATCCCCTGCGGACCGGCAGCGGCGCCCCCTCCTTCTCCGGCCCGGTCCGGCTGAAGGACGGCTCGGGAAAACTGTTCGGGATTGGGAAGCAGCGGAAAGACATACTCAAAATGGAGAGACTTCTACATCTTTAGGGTGTATATGCAGACCCTAGGCAGGAGGAATCATGATAGCACGGTATACACGCCCTGAAATGGGGCGGCTCTGGGAGCCCGGGAACAGGTTCCGGAAATGGCTCGACGTTGAGATCGCGGCCTGCGAGGCCTGGGCCGAGATGGGAGAAATCCCCCGCGACGCCCTGGAAGTAATCAAGAAAAAAGCCCGCTTCGACGTAGCCCGGATCGACGAGATCGAAAAGACGGTGAAGCACGACGTCATCGCCTTCCTCACCTCGGTGGCGGAGTTCGTGGGTCCCGAATCCCGCTTCGTCCATATGGGGCTCACCTCCTCAGACGTGGTGGACACTGCCCTCTCCCTGCTGATGCGGGAGGCGGCGGACATCGTTATCGGGGACATCAGGCAGCTCATGGAGGTGCTGAAGGAGCAGGCGCTCCGGCATAAGGACACCCCCTGCATCGGCAGAAGCCACGGCGTCCATGCGGAGCCCATGACCTTTGGCCTGAAATTCGCCCTCTGGTATGAGGACGCCAAAAGGAATCTCAGGAGAATGGAACAGGCGCGGGAAATCATCAGCATCGGCAAGTTCTCCGGCGCGGTGGGGACCTTCTCCAATATCCCGGTGGAACTGGAGGCAAAGGTATGCGAGAGGCTCGGACTCATGCCCGAGCCGGTGGCGACCCAGGTGGTCCAGCGGGACCGCCATGCCGAGTACATGACCGCCCTCGCCCTGGTGGCCGCGTCCGTCGAAAAGATCGCCGTGGAGCTGCGCCACCTCCAGAGGACCGAGGTGCGGGAAGCTGAGGAGCCCTTCACCGCCGGGCAGAAGGGCTCGTCTGCCATGCCCCATAAGAGGAACCCGGTGGGGAACGAAAACCTCTCGGGGCTCGCCCGCGTGGTCCGCTCCAACGCCGCGGCGGCCCTCGAAGACGTCGCCCTCTGGCACGAGAGGGACATCTCCCACTCCTCCGTGGAAAGGATCATCGTCCCCGACAGCACCATCCTCGTGGACTACATGCTGCACCGCCTGACCGGAATCCTGAAGGGCCTGCATGTCTACCCGGAGAGGATGCAGACGAACATAGAGATGAGCTACGGCCTGTACAACTCCCAGCGGACCCTGCTCGCCCTGGTGGCCAAAGGGATGACGCGGGAAGACGCCTATACCCTGGTGCAGCGGAACGCCATGGAGAGCTGGAGCAAGGGGGCCAGCTTCATGAAGCTGCTCCTGAAGGACCCCGACGTCGCCCGGCACCTCTCCCCGCAGGAGATTGGGGAGATCTTCGACCTGAAATACTACCTCAGGAACGTGGACTTCATTTTCAGACGGGTGTTCGGGGAGTAGGAAAGGCGGACACGGTGGAGGGAACCCGTGTTCCGTGAGTTACAGGCAGTCGTCATGCCCGGCGGCGCGGTGCAGCTCAAATGGAACGGTCGCGGATTTCTTTACCACGTACGGCCCCCGGGTGCATCCGGCGGGCCGGGTCTATTTTCACCTGGTCGAGAGCAGGAAGGAAGAGTACCCCTTCGCCTTTCTCGCCACCTATGCAACGGGACTGGACAAAGGGGGACGCTCAAAGCACCTTCCGCTGAAACACGCCCTGCAGGAATACGGAAACGACAGCGCAACAATGCTGGAGCTGCTCTCAACGGTCCATCTCGCCGCAACAGAAGGTCGAGATGAAGACGTATACCTCGCTCGGCAGAAAGCAGGCGCTCCTCTACCGGGAGCTGGAGGAGACGGTCAGAAGAAGAATGTCATCGTGCATACATTCATCACCGGGGGCACCATCGAGGAGAAGATCGACCTGATGATCGAGGGCAAGGCAAAGCTGTCTGAGGAAGTGATCCGGGGCGGCGGAGAGAAATGGATTACGGAGATGAGCAACAAGGAGCTGATAGGGCTCTTCCGGGACAGGATCTTAAAGACTGGACCCCGGCTTTCGCCGGGGTGACGACTTGGATAGACTCCGGTTTTCGCCGGAGCACCTCTTTTCAGAAATTCATTACTTCTGATTGCCATTGCCTCGCAGACTGCCCCCTGAAATCCTGTCAGAACAGTTCTTCATATAAATCCCGCCACTCCGGATTGGTCTTTTCAATCAACTCTATCTTCCAGGAACGCTTCCATTCCTTGATCGCTTTTTCCCGTGCAATAGCGCTTTGCATTGTTTCATGCGCCTCATACCACACCAGCCTGTGAACTCCACAACGCTTCGTGAATCCTTCGGCAAGCTCATCCCTGTGCTCCCCGATACGTTGGAACAGGTTTGACGTCACGCCAACATACAGTGTGCCGTTTCGTTTGCTCGCCAGGAGATAAACGCATGGCTGTTTCATCTATGCCCCTCTATTTCCTCATCCCGGGCTCATACGGCAACGGGTTTATCTCTCATCGTCACTCCGGCGAAAGCCGGAGTCCAGTAGTCTCCCAAAGAGACTGGCCCCCGGACCAAGCCCGGGATGACGGGAAATGACCTTGTCACCCCTCTTTATGAGCCCGTCATTCCCTTTTGAGTTGGCCGGTGTCGTACAGTGCCTGAATATCCAGGGCGGGCACTGCAACGGAGAGGTACACCAGCTTCTCCGGCCCCGGGTTCTCGACGCCGTGCTCCACGTTTGAGGGGATATAGAGGAGGTCGCCCGCCTGTACCTCGGCTGTTTCCGTACCGACCCTGATACGGCCGCGCCCGCCGATGATGATATAGGCCTGCTCCGGCGTGTGATGATGGGGCTGCTGCCCTGCTCCCGGCTCCACCTCGACCCAGGCGATCGCCATGGTATCGGTGGGGGTGTCCCCGGCCTGCAGGAGTATGTGTGATAGTAAGCCCGGGCGAATTCTCTTCGGTGCTTCTGCAAGACTTGTCCTCAACACTGCCGCCTCCTCTGTCCAGCAACATAAATTCGTGAATAAGTGTACCAGGATTTTCGGAGAGATTCCACCATAGTATGCGGAATTCCTCCGGCCGCTTTCGTCTATGCTACACTATAAAAAACGCGCACCAATAAGGGGCGGACGGCAATGAGATACCGGGGTGGGTTCCCCGAATACGTGCCCGTCTCCCGGAAAAGGGAAAAGGCGGCGCAAAAACTCCAGGACCTCATGGAGGGCAGGTTCCCCCGGTCGCTCGAAGATCTGTTCATGGCAAAGGGGAGCGGACTTTTTCCCTCACCGCGGGAGATCACCTTCAGGTGCTCCTGCCTGGAGACGAAAGAAAAAACCTCTCCCAAAGCTCCGGGAAAGGGTCCGAAAAAGAAAGAAACAGCTTCCGCCGAAAGAAAAACAGGCACTCCCAGGCGGAAGAAAAACGGCGCAAAAACCTCTGCGGGGCGCCTCGGGAAAAGACAATGATCGCATTGGCCTTCGCCGCATTTCCCCTGTACCTCTTCGGCCTCTGGAAACGGCCCCTTCTCCTGGCCGGGCTCGCTGTCCAGACCGCCTATCTCGTTTCGCGGGGCGTTGCGCTGGGCAGGCTTCCTCTGGTGGGACCCCATGATACCCTTATGTTCCTTGCCGCCTCCCTGGTGGCCTTTTCCTTGCCCTTTCACCGTCACCTGAGAGAGCACCGCAGTTACTATTCCTGGATTGCAGCGGCCGCTGCCGCCTTCACTGCCTTTGCCCTTGTGGCGAAGCAGCATGATACACCTCTCCCGCCCGTGCTGAAGACCGTCTGGTTCGAGCTCCATGTGGTCCTGGCGTTCCTGTCCTATGGTCTCTTCGGCATCGGGGCAATCCTCGGCGCGCTCTCCCTCCGCGAGGGAGAGATGCCGCTGGAAGGAATGCAGTACCGGTCCGTCTTTATCGGATATGCCCTCTTCTCGCTCTCCATGGTCTTCGGCGGGGTATGGGCCTTCCTTGCATGGGGGACCTACTGGCTCTGGACCCCGAAGGAGCTCTGGACCGCCCTCCTCTGGCTGTTCTACAGCCTCTACCTCCATGCGCGACTGCGCCCGCAATGGAGGGGAAGGCCCGCGGCGGTCCTCGGTATCGCGGGATTCGGCGTCGTATTGTTCACCTATCTGGGGGTGAGCCTTCTGATGAAAAGCTCGCATAGTTTTTAAGGATGCTCCTCCTGAAAAAGATACTGCACTTCTTCCTCTCGCTCCGGACAGCCGTATGGCTGCTCTGCCTGCTCATCGTCCTCCTGTTCGCAGGGGCTTTCATCATGCCCACGGCCGAAGAGTTCCAGTCCCTCCACGCGCTTCCCCTTTTCGCGTGGCTCCAGGGGCAGCCGCCGCACATCACCTGGTGGCTCTGGGGCTCCCTCGCCCTCCTCGTCCTGCTGACGGCCAACACCCTCTTCTGCAGCATCGATTCCGTCCTTAAAAAGCGGAAGGCCGGCCAGTGGCTTCTCCTCCTCTCGCCCCAGGTCGTCCATATTGGCTTCCTCCTCATCCTCCTGGCGCATCTCTTCAGCGCTGCGGGGGGCTTCAAGGGGTATGTTGCTGCCCGGGAAGGCTCCCTCCTGAAGATGCCCGACTCCGCCACCACTCTGCATGTCAGGACGATCTCACTCTCCCTCGGCCCCGGCGGGCACCTCGAAGACTGGGAGGTGGAGGTGGAGTACTTTACGGGGGGCGTCGTGGTGAAAAAGGACCGGCTGCTCCCCAACAAGCCCTCCCTGCACCGGGGCACCGGCATCTATGCGAAGGACCTGCAGGCCTACCCGGAAAAGGCGGTCCTCCTCGAAGTGAGCAGGGAGCCGGGGGCTGCCTGGGCTCTGGCAGGGGGGATTGTTTTCATGGCGGGGACGCTCACCCTCCTGGCACTCAAGATGAGGAACGAAGGGTAGGGTGCCTGCGCACCCTGCCCTCTATCGCCGCTTCTCCTAGGCGTGTCTGGGATGTGTTTGCAAACTGTGTTCGTCGCGAGACCGAGCGAAGAGACTTCCGGATGCCTTGGGGGCAAGGCGTCCCAAGACCCCGGAAAAAGAACAGGGGTCCCCGAAGAATCAAAGATTCTTTGGGGCAGCGAAAGCGCCCGGAGGCGTAG
This sequence comes from Thermodesulfovibrionales bacterium, assembly GCA_046350935.1. GTDB lineage: Bacteria > Nitrospirota > Thermodesulfovibrionia > Thermodesulfovibrionales > Dissulfurispiraceae > Nitrobium. The sequence goes on along the minus strand of JAXLZK010000002.1, from coordinate 116,956 downwards.
CTGAAGCTACGTCGAGGACGATGTGCCCGGGACAACGCAGATCCGGGGACTACCGGATAGCAGGCAGCCGGTCGCAGTAGGAGAGAGTGTGCAGACACACCCTAGTCCCTGCATACCCCGACGGAGTTTTTCTTGCATTTCCGCCCGGCGGTCCCGACCGCCCCGGACAGGTCGGCTCCTCTGAGGTCGGTCCCGGAAAGGTTTGCGCCCTTCAGGTTCGCCCCCCTGAGGTCGGCGCCGGTGAGGTTCGCTCCCGTAAGGTCGGCTCCCGCGAGGTTCGCACCGGTTAGATCCGCACTGTTCAGCTTTGCACCGGAAAGGTCGGCTCCCGCGAGGTTCGCACCGGAAAGGGTCGTACCGAACAGGTTCGCGCCGGGGAGCCGCACTCCGGACAGATCGGCATCCGACAGATTGCACCACGCACAGTTCTTGTACTTTTGTACGTCTTCGAGATCGGTAATGAAAAAAGCTTCAGACATAAAGATATATCCCAACAAGTGCAAGCCGAACCCACACACCACTGCACACGCCACCGCACGCGCCGCCCTCCGCACCGGCAGCGCTCTTCTCTTCGCCTCCATACCGTTTCTCCTCCGCATCGCTGAAAGTAGCTCCTACGGCGCCCCGTACACCAGGAACGCAGCAGCAAGACGGCTCTGCGCCTTGTATCTTAAAGAGATCGGCAAAAAAATGCAATTTTTCATGGCATTGCAGGTTGACAGCCGCTTTCGTGCCCTCCGGATTCGGCCCCCTGACCTGTATTTGGTATAATGAGGGAAGGGAAGAGCGCATGAAAGCAAGAAAGAAGCAGACTCAGGAGTCCTTTTCCTTTCAGCCTTTCAAGGAGCTGAAAAAGATTATGGAGAGCGGGAACCCTCAGGGAGAAGCCGCACCCGCCTCTCCTCCCCCCGCAGGGCTGAAAAAAAAGGAAGGGGAGCCGAGCGATGAGGAGCTGTTTTTGCAAGCGATGCAGGAGGTGCGGGAGATCAAGGAGTTCAGGAAGATCCCCGCGCCCGGAGGAAGAAAACCCCCTCTCCCGCGCTGCGTCTCCTCAGATGCCGAGGCGCTGCGGGCGCTGGACGAGATCTCACGGGGAAGGAGGCCGGTGCATCTGCCCGATACCCAGGAGTATGTGGAGTGGGTCAATTCCGATTACCACGAGGACATTGCCCGGAGACTCCATCGCGGCTGTTTTTCGGTCCAGGACTGCCTGGACCTCCACGGCCTTATCCTCGAAGAGGCGGAAGGGGCGGTGGCGAGCTTCCTCCGGAACTCCCAGGCGCGGAGACTCCGCTGCATCAAGATCATCCACGGGAGGGGGCTGCGGTCGCCGCACGGCCCCGTGCTGAAAGAGGCCCTCATCAGGTGGCTGTCGGGCCACTACCGGAGGGATCTTATCGCCTTCGTGACCGCCCGCCAGTGCGATGGCGGCCTGGGAGCCCTGTATGTCCTCCTGCAGTAAGAGGAAAGTCTCCGCGCAAGGGAATTGTGCCTTCCGGGAGAAAGGAGTATACTAGGGTACGGAAGAAGTATCCCTGCTAGAACCGGCTATCACCGGTTACCGGCGGTTGCAGGCGGCTGCAGGCGGCTGCAGGCTCCCTTTTCTGCGCCGCCGGCATCGGGCCGGAATGAGGCCGGAATGAGGAAAAAACGGGGCGGGAGCCTTCCTGCCCGGTCATATCAGGGGGGCGGACGTGGAGAAGGGGACGAAAGGCGCATTCGGGAGAAGGGGCTTCCTGAGGGCCGCTGCGCTGCTTTCCCTCCTCTCGTGGCTCCCGTCTCCGGTAAGGGCCTTTTTCATTGACCGGCTGTATGTCCGGACGGTCGAAAAAGATACCTTCCGTTTCGATCCAGAAACCGGAAACATCCGGTGGACCAACAGGAAAGTCGTCGAACCGTATCTCCTCACCGTAGAAGGTCTGGTGGAGCAACCGCTCCGGCTCTCTTATGCCGATCTCACCTCTTTCGTGCGCGCCTCCCAGGTGTCCGATTTTCATTGTGTGGAAGGATGGTCGGTGGCAAAGGTGCAGTGGGCCGGTTTCCGCTTCCAGGAAATCGTGAAGAGGGCGAGGCCGAAGCCCGGGGCTGCCTATGCAGTTTTCCACGCTCTCGGGGAAACCGCCGACAAGCCGCGCGGGCAGGACCACTACATCGAATCGCACCCGGTGCGGGAGTTGCTGGACCCGGCAAAAGAGTGCCTTCTGACCCTCTTCATGGGCGGCAAACCGCTTCCCCACGACCATGGCGCCCCGCTCCGCCTTATTGCTCCGTACAGTCTTGGCTACAAGAACATAAAGTATATTCACCGCATCGAGTTTGCGCGGGAGCCCCGTCCGGGATGGTGGACGCTGGCGAATTCCGCCTACCCGGTCATCGCCCCGGTGCCCGCCGACCGCCTCAGAAAAAAGGAAAGAAAGAAATGACCGCACTGCAGGCAGGCCTGCCCTGCCCGTCCCGAACAGGAGGAAGAAATGAAACTTCAGGAAGTGAAGGAGATAGCGAAGCAGAGGGGCATCAAAACAGGGAACATGAAAAAAGCGGACATTATCAGGACGATCCAGCGGGATGAGGGATACACCGCCTGCTTCGGCTCAGGACAGGCAGACACCTGCAGCCAGAACGACTGCCTCTGGCGGGGCGACTGTTCGTAGGGGTATGCAGAGGGAGGGGTGGAATCCCCGAAGCGGATCAGCTCGCCATCCGCGCCTTCGCCTCGGGCACGAGGGGAGACTGGGGAAAGGTATCGATGAGCGCCTTGTATTTCGCCTTCGCCTCCTCCTTTTTCCCTGCCGCCTCCAGCACCCTGCCGCTTTCGAGGAGCGCCAGATCCCGGAGTGGGCTGTCTTTTTTATCGGCAAGGGCAGTGAGGGTGGCGAGTGCGGCGGCGGTGTCCCCCTTCTTCGTGTAAGCGGAGGCAAGCTTGTAGGTGGCCAGGGAGACGATGCGGGGGTCAGAATAGCGGGACGTAAGGTCCTTCAAGGTCCTGATCGCCTCGTCGTAGTTTCCCAGCTCATAGTAGGAATCAGCGATGTACAGCAGGGCAACGGGGCTCTTCTTCGTCGCGTACGCCTTCTGAAACTTCTCGAGGGCGCTCTTGTACCGGTCTGCGGGGGTGGCGAACCGGGTGGAGGCCTCGCCGAAGAAAATGCGGTAGCCTTCGGCCTGTAGGTCTGCCGCTTTTGAAGCGGTCGCCCTGGTATATACCATGAAAGCGACGACGAGGAGCACGACCGCCCCGAAGGCGAGGAGAGCGTAGGTCAGGGTCTTCTGTCTCTCCCTGAGTCTTTCCCGCAGGTCCCCCACCGATTCGGAAAGGATCTCCTCGTGCCGGCCCTTGCCGCCCGGACGTCTCTTTATCACTTTCGGCATTTTTCTCTTACCTCCTGAGTGCTTTTTCGACCAGTTCTTCGGCAGTGCGGAAAGCGGCCTGCACGGCCCCCTCCTCAAGCCCGGCGGACAAGAGCACCCTCCGGGCGAAGTCCTTGGTGATCAGGTCCGAGGGGGAGTGGGAATCCGTATTGAGGGTCAGGGGGATCCCGAGGGCGGCTGCCTGTTTCGCCACGTATCCGTTCGAAAGGCTATGGCCTTTGCGGGCGGTTATTTCGAGGGTGATCCCCTTTTCCCTAGCGAGGCGCAGGTCCTCGGGAGAGATCAGCCCGGGATGGGCGAGAATGTCGGCCCCTGCTTCGATTGCCGCCCTGTTCGTCCCTTCCGCCACCGGCTCCACCACCGTCTCTCCGTGCACCACCACGATTTTCGCCCCGAGACGGCGCGCTTCCTTCACCATGTCCGCGATCAGCCCGGGCGGCACATGGGTGATCTCCGCGCCCGGGAGCACCGTAACGGGCACATGGCCCCTCATCGCCTCCACCGCCTTGACAATCCGCGGAATGATCAGGTCGATATTGGACTGGTCCATATGGTCGGTCAGCGCGATGGCCCGGTACCCCGCCGCAGCGGCCCTCCGGACCAGCTCCGCGGGGATCAGCTCTCCGTCACTGAATATGGTATGGGTATGCAGGTCGATCATGGTGCAAATAAAAAGAATACAGGAAAAGCGGGGAAAAGTAAATAGAGCGGAGCTCTTCGGGCAGGGCAAACGCATCGAAAGAACGAAGCACTCTCAGGGGGGAAGATGTCCGTCGCTCCGGAGAAGATGTTCGTATTCCTCCCGGGTGAGGGGAAAACTTCCGAGGTACCCCTGCACCTCATCGCAGCCCCCGGAGCGCAGGAATGCCAGTTGCTCCCCGGTCTCGACCCCCTCCGCCACAACGCGCAGGTCCATACTGTGCGCCAGGGAAATGATCGCTTTAACGATGGCCTGATCGTCCGCGTCTTCGGTGATGTCTTTGATGAATGACTTGTCTATCTTGAGTTTCCGGAGCGGCAGCCTCTTGAGGTAGCTCAGCGAGGAGTAGCCCGTACCGAAGTCGTCGATGGAAAAATGGATGCCCAGAGCGCTCAGTTTCTTCAAATTGGAAAGGGTCTGCTCAATATCCCCCATGGCGATCGTTTCGGTGACCTCAAGCACCAGCCATTCCGGCTGCAGCCCCGTCTCTCTCAGGACCCGCGAGACCATCTCCTCAAGGTAGGCCTGCCTGAACTGCCGGGCGGAAAGATTCACGGTAACGCAGGTCGGAGGATACTCCGCATCCTGCCACGCCTTGTTCTGCGCACAGGCGGTCCTGAGCACCCACTCGTCGATGGAGAGAATAAATCCCGTCTCTTCGGCCAGCGGCAGGAACTGCATCGGGGCGAGCAGGCCCAGCTCTGGGTGCCTCCAGCGGATCAATGCCTCGGTGCAGACGATCCTGCCGGTCGCGATCTCGAACTGGGGTTGATAGAAGAGCTCCAGTTCGCCCTGCCGGAGAGTTTGGCGCAGATCGTTTTCGAGAAGTATCCGCTCCAGGGTCTGTATATTCAATGCCTGGTTGAAGAACTGATAGCTGTTTCTCCCCTGCTCCTTTGCGTGGTACATGGCGACATCAGCATTCCTGATGAGGGTCTCCGCCTCCTCTCCATCGTCAGGGGAAACGCTGATGCCGATGCTGGTCGTCATATAGAAGGAATACTCCGTAAGGGAGAACGGTTTTTCGAAGACCGCCATAATCTTGTCCGCAATCCCGGAGATGTCGCTCAACGAGGAGACCTGCGGCAGAAGGATGAGAAATTCGTCCCCCCCGATCCGGGCCACCGTATCGGTCTCGCGGACAGACTGCTTCACCCTGCGGGCGACCTCCTGCAGCAGCGTATCGCCGGTCGTATGCCCCAGGGTGTCGTTGATGGTCTTGAAGCGGTCAAGGTCCAGGAACAGCACCGCCGATTGTGTCTTATAACGGCGTGACTGGGACAAGGCAAAGCTGAGGTGGTCAAGGAACAGTGCCCTGTTGGGCAGACCGGTGAGAAGATCATGGTGCGCCTGATGCCGTATGGTGGCTTCCATCTTCTTTCTTTCCGTAATATCGACAACGCCTCCCACGATCCGCACCACCCGTCCCTCGATGTCCTTAACCGCTTTCCCGGTATCCTGGACGGTGATATAGTGCCCCTCCTTGTGGCGCACCCGGTATTCAAGACTGAAGCTCCGCCCCTCCGTTGCGGAGCTCCTGAACTGCTCCCTGCAAAGCCGGATATCGTCGGGGTGTATCCGGTCCAGCCACCAGGCGCGGGTGAGCGGCATCTCTTCCTGCCGGTACCCGAGCAGCTCATCGAGCCCCCGTGTAACGGACATTTCGCCGCCTCCCGCCTCGAAATCGTACACCATTGTCCCGGTCGCCTCGGCAACCAGCCGGAACCGCTCCTCGCTTTCGCGCAGCTTCTGCTGCGACTCCTCTCTCAAGTCATGGATATCGGTGGCCGTACCATACCACTTGATGATCCTCCCCTCGCTGTTCCGCACCGGCAGCCCCCGGCTGAAGTGCCAGCGGTATATACCGTCAAAGCGCCGCAGCCTGAACTCCCGCTCATACGGCGCGCCTGTTGCGACCGCCTTTTCCCATGCCTCCTCCGCTGCCTGCCGGTCCTCGGGGTGGAGGGCGGCAAAATTCCATCCTTTTCCTCTCCCCGGCTCCGCGAGACCCGTATACTCCAGCCCGTACTTGTTCCAGTACTCCACTTCGCCGTCGGGCCGCGCAGACCACGTCAGGTTCGGCATGGTATCGGCAAGAAGGCGGAACCGCTCCTCGCTTTCGCGCAGCGCCTGCTCCATCCGTTTGCGCTCGGTAATATCCGTCAGAATACACGCGACCCTGTCGGGAGAGCCGGACGACGGGTCCCGCAGCGGGAAGGTATGGGAGAGGTAGGTGCGCACCTCCCCCCTGGAGAGGATCCGCTCCTCTCCGATGAGGGACGCTCCTTGCTGCAGCACCGTCCGATCATGCGCGGCGGTCGCGCCGGCCGACTCTTCGGGGAGAAAGTCATGGGCGGTTTTGCCCAGCAGTTTCTCTCTCGGCAGGCCGAAGAGGAGCTCGCATTGCTTGTTTGCCAGGACGAACCGCAGGTCCCTGTCTTTGAGGTAGATCGCAGCCGGGCTGTTGTCGATGATCGCCTGCAGGAGCTTCCCGCTCTCCGCCTCCTTCCTGCTGCGGGAGCGATAGAAATAGAAAGCCAGCGCAAAAGAGGAGCTGCTCAGGAAAGCCCCCAGGAGCAGGGTGGCGATCAGCTTGACCAGGGCCGAAGAGGATTCTCCCTCCAACTTCCGGAAGAGGGCGTCATCCTCTTTTACCAGTTCATCGATTGCCTTTCTGATTTCATGGCCCAGCGCTTCGCCCTGGGAGAGATAGAAACCTTCCTGCTGGGTATCGCTCACCCCGATTTTCTGGAAATCAAGCAGTGCTGCAAGGAGTTCGACCCTCCTGCCGACAAGTCCTTCGAGCCGATCCAGCTTCGCCTGCCGGGTCCTGTTTTCGAAGCCTGCGCGCCTGATTTCACCGAGTTTTTCCCGTATCTGCCGGAGTGCCTTATAGAACGACTCCAGGTAGCCCTCGTCTCCCGTGATGGCGTACCCGCGTTGCGAAAGAACCGCATCGTTCATCCCGTCCCGTATCCTTTCCAGAATGCTGATACGGGTTGTAACCCGGATCCTCTTTGCAGGGACTTCAAGGAGGCTCTTCGCTCCCAGATAGGAGAGAGCAGCTATCAGGAGAAAAAATAGTATTCCGAAGAGAAAACCCGCTATTTGGAGCTTTTTCATTCTGCCACCCCTCGCTTACGCCATCGCGCTTACTATTACCATTATAATACCTGGGAGGATTCGCTGACCAAATCAGGAAGTTGCGCGGAAAAACGCACAGCGGGAAAAGCAGAGGGAAACAGAGAGAAACAGAGAGAAAAAAAGCAACTGGCCCACGGCTTTCACCGGGGTGGCGGATTCCGCAATGGGGTGAAGGGGGCAGGGGCGGGTATCAGGCTTTTTTCGTCTTGATCTTGCTCTTCGATTTGGATGCCGAGGAACGGGACTTATTCGAGCCCTTCGCAGTACCCTTCTTGTCCCGCTTGCCCTTTTTGCCCGAGGCCTTTTTCCCCGCTATCTTCTTTTCGGACTTTTCCGACACCTTTCTGAAAGAGACCTTTTTCACCTTATAGGTATCGTCGAGGTCGGGAGAGAACTTCTCCTTCGGGGGCACTTTTATCGTATACCCCGCCTTGATCTCCTCGAGACCGCTCAGGGAATTCATCGCGAGGATGGCCTGCATCGGAACGCCCGTCTTCCGGACGATTTTCCTGAGAGTATCGCCCTTTTTCGCTGTATAGGTTCCCACGGTAAAGAGTTTGTCCTGGGGGACATCCGCCATGTTCCGCTGAAAGAGCTCCTTGCTCCCCTGCGGTAGCCGTATGGTGTACCGGGGGACATTGGGGGGGGTGCTCCACCTCCGCAGCTCGGGATTCAGCTCCCTGATCTCCTTCACCGAGCTCTCCGCGCACTGTGCAATGACCTCGATATCCATGGGAGAAGTGAGGGTGATCTCTTCATACTCCAGGGGCTCGTGGTAGTCGAGGTTGTCGAAGCCGTACTCAGCAGGGGTGGTGGCGATCATGGTGGCGGCGATATAGCGCGGCACGTATTCCTTCGTCTCCTCCCGTATCTGCTTCGTGTTCAGGAGTGACCAGTAGTCGTTGACGTCGCTCTTCTTGAGGGCCCGGGAAATCTTTCCCTCTCCGGCATTGTACGCAGCGAGGGCGAGGTTCCAGGAGCCGAACATCTTGTACAGGTCCTTGAGGTACTGCGCGGCGGCCTGGGTAGACTTCACCGGGTCCTTCCGCTCATCCCGCCACCAGTCGATGACCAGACCGTATCTCTTCGCCGTGGCCGAGATGAACTGCCAGGGCCCTACGGCCCGGGCCGGGGAGTAGGCCTGGAGGTTGAACCCGCTCTCCACGATGGGGAGGAACACGAGGTCCTCGGGGAGCTTCTGCTCCCGCAGGATCTCCTTCATGATCTCGATATACCGCGCCGACCGTTCGAGCCAGACCTCGAACCTTCCCTTGATCGTCTCCTTGAAGAGGGTTACGCTCCTCTCAATCGCCTTCAGCGCGGTTTCGTTGGATTTGTAGGATGCGGCATCGATGGGGGAATTGCCGGCCGGCAGCGCCTCTCCCCCTGCATGGTCCACAGCGACGGACGCTGCGGCGGCAGGCTCCTGTTTGTCACCCGGGCCGTTCAGGCCCTCCTTGCCGGGCTGCCCGGAAGCAGCTCCCTGAACAGGAGTCTCCTTCCCCTTTTCGGGGGGAAGATCACTGCCCGGAAGAGGGATATGGACGGAAGGCGCCTGCAGGGAGAGCGTCGGAAAAGGGAGCCTCTGCGCTCCCTCTTTCGCGTTCTTCTCAGGATGTCTGCCCGGTTCGGAGAGACCCTCTCCGGCAGTCTCGGCGAGGACGGAAGTACCGGAAAGAAAAGCCAGAATTATGATGGATACTACCCAGCCTATTGCCCCGTTCTTCTTCATGCAGGTATATTACTACCCAAAAAGCGGGAAAAAGTCAAGGCTCCGTCGTACGCTGCGTCTTTTCGGCTCTTTTTTCCGTGGGATGCCTCTTCAGCGGCTCTCCAGCTCAGTACCGGAAGCGCTATGCAGCGGCAGTGGCGGACTTCTTCTTCTTTGCCGCAGCCGCCAGGACTTCGGCGGTATTGAAGGTGCCCTCGATCGCCTGCACCGGGCATTTCGCCGTACAGATGCCGCACCCGATGCACTTTTCCGGGTCGACGGAGTGCTTCTTCTTCGCCTCTCCCGCCGCGGCGTTCACCGGGCAGACCTTCATGCAGATCTGGCACCCGATACATTTGTCGGTCACTATCGCCTTCGGCCGGGCCGGGATGAAGTCGACGATGGCTTTGGTGGGGCAGGCCCCCACGCACAGTCCGCAGACCCTGCACTTCTCCAGGTCGATTCTCGAAAGGTTGTTTTCGATCTTCGGCGCATCGAAGGGACAGACCTTGACGCACTTGCCGCACGCGATGCATCCCACCTGGCAGTTCTTCCTGACCTCGCCGCCCTTGTCCCTCGAATGGCAGGCGACCACAACCGCCTTGGACGCGGGGAGCACCTCGATAACCTTTTTCGGACAGGCGGTTTCGCATTTGCGGCACCCGGTGCACTTCGCCACGTCCACCACCGGGAGGTGGTCCGCGCCCATATGGAGGGCGTCAAAGGGACAGGCCCGCGCGCAGGTGCCGTACCCGAGGCAGCCGTAAATGCAGGACTTGTCGCCGCCGCCCGCAAGGACGGCCGCCCTGCAGTCCTGCACCCCCTCGTACCGGAACCGTTTGGCCGCTTTGCTCCACCCTCCCTGGCACATGACCCTCGAAAAGATGGGCTCCATGGCCACCGCCGTCTTGCCGGTGATCAGGGCGACCGCCTCCGCCCCTTTCGAGCCGGCGGGGATGCAGAGAGTGGGGGGGACATCCGGGTTGTTCACCACCGCCTCGGCATACTGCTCGCATCCGGCGTATCCGCACGCGCCGCAATGGGCATGGGCAAGGCAGTCCTTCACCTGCTCAACCCGCGGGTCGATCCTGACGGCAAACTTCTTCGCGGCGAAAGCGAGCCCCAGCCCGAACACCGTACCGATCCCCGCCAGGAAGATAAGGGTGAATTTGATCAGGGGAACGATATCCACATGCTCCTTCGCCTCGACCCCGCCTCCCACCCCCACTTTGGGGAGGAGAAAGTGGGACATATCGCCAAGGGGGAGCATCCCCAGCACCTCGGTTATCAGCTTTATGATCTCATGCATACTGTTTTTCCTCCGTTACCCGCTCACTGCCACTGCGGAGAGCTTCTCCCTATTGTAGCGAAAGCGGCGCCGGGCAGACAACGCCGCATCGAGCGCGACCGCCGCCCTTTACAGGGTGATCAACCCGGAAAAGCCGGTAAACGCGAGCGCGATCAGCCCGGTGACGACAAAGGCCATGGGCAGCCCTTTGAAAGGGGCGGGCACGTCGGCCATCTCGACCTTCTCGCGGATGCTCGCCATGATGACGAGAGCAAGGGCGAAGCCGATCCCGGAGCCCAGTCCGAAAGCGAGGCTCTCGATAAAGCTGTAGTGCTCTCCCGCGTTGATCAACGGCACGGCCAGGATGATGCAGTTCGTGGAGATGAGGGCGAGATAGATGCCGAGCTTATAGTAGAGCCCCGGCGCCACCTTCCGCATGATGGTATCCGACGCCTGCACCAGGCCCGCGATCACTCCGATGAAGACGATGATCTTCAGGAAAGTGATATCGAGGGGGACCATCACGTAGTTGAAGATGAACCAGCTCAGGGCCGCGCTGATCATCATGACCGCGGTGAAGGTGACGCTCATCCCCACCGCCGTCTCCATCTTCTTCGAGACGCCGAAGAAGATGCAGAGGCCGAGGAACCTCGTGAAAACAAAGTTATTTATCAGAGACGCCGATACGACAAGCTGAAAAAGCTTCAGGAATTCGTTTTCCATCGTTCTCCCCCTTTAGTGGCCCGCCGTCCTGCTCTTCAGGTACCGGGCGTCGATCCAGTTGAAAAGCGCCATCAGGATCCCCACCGCGAAGAACCCTCCCGCAGGCAGGATCAGGATCAGGAGCGGCTTCGCAGCGACAATGGGCACCCCCCAGAGCGACCCCTTCCCCACCAGCTCCCTGAAGAAGCTGATGACCGTCAGGGCGAAGAGGAACCCGAGCCCCATCCCGATGCCGTCGAACATCGAGGGGGTAAACCGGTTCTTGCTCGCGAACATCTCCGCCCGGGCGAGAATGGAGGCGAAAGCGACGATAAGCTGGATGTAGAGCCCCATCTGCCGGTACACGTCGGGAAATGCGGCCGCCATGGACATATCGGTGATGGTGACCCACCCCGAAATGACCAGCATGAAGATGGGCAGTCTGACCTTCGGATGGATCACGCTCCTCATGAGGGAGATGGTGATGTTCACCATGGTCTGGACGAAGAGGACCGCAACGCCCATGAGGACCCCGTTCTTCAGGCTGTTCGTCACCGCGATGGAGGGGCAGAGGCTGAGGGCGAGCTTGAAGATGGTGTTGTCCTTGATGAGTCCGTTCTTGATGAGCTCCCAGTAACTAACTGTGCTTGCCTGCGCCACTGCCCGCACCTCCTTCTTTTATTACCTTGATAAGCTCGCCGACCCCGTTCTTCACCGCGTCCTCGGTCACTGCGCGGCTCGAGATGGTGGCCCCCGATATGGCCTGAACGTACTCCGTGGTGTCGGTCTTCAGGACTTTCAGGTGGTCGAGATCCTTTCCCTTGAACTGGCCCTTAAAGGAATCCGCCTCGATCTCGTCGCCCAGGCCGGGGGTCTCCGCATGGCTCAGGATATTGATTTTCTGCACCTTGAAGTCCTTGTCCACCGCCACCAGTGTGTTGATATAGCTGGAATACCCCTTGCCGAAGGACTGGACTATGTAGCCGATGGGGGCTCCGCCCTTCTTGGCGACGTAGTACTCGGCATGCTTCTCATGGATCTTCCAATCGCCGATTTTCGTGATGGCGTCCGCGTCGGGCATCAATGCCTTCAGCGCCTGCTGCTTCGCGTTTTCGGCGTTCCGGTACATAATGGGAGAGGTCTTGGCGTAGACAGCCGCAAGGATGAGTCCGCCGATCAGGTATACAACAACGAGGTTGAGCGCTACTTTGATAATGTCCTTGCCGCTCATTTCTTCGCCTCCTTCCTCGCCCCGAAGACCTTCGTCCGGAAGCCCCTGTCAATGAGGGGGGAGAAACAGTTCATGATAAGGATCGCGAACATGACGCCCTCGGGATACCCCCCTTTCAGTCGTATGAGCATGGTGAGGAACCCGCAGCCCACCCCGAAGAGCAGCTGCCCCTTCTTTACCGAGGGGCAGGTGACGTAGTCCGTGGCCATGAAAAAGGCGCCGAGGAGCATGCCGCCGCTGAGAAGGTGTACGATAGGGTCACCGGCGAACAGGGCTCCTTTGCCCCCGAAGACCCACGCGAGCACCGCTGCCGTGCCGAGAAAGGAGACCGGGATGTGCCAGGAGATGTACCCCCGGTAGAGGAGAAAGGCGGCGCCCACGAGGAGCGCGATGGCGGAGGTCTCGCCGATCGAGCCCGCCCGGTGTCCCACAAAGAGCTGCGTGTACAGGTTGATCGTGTCCCCGAACACCTCCATCAGCTTCGCCGCACCCTCCTCCTTCAGGATGCCGAGGGGTGTGGCGGTAGTGACCGCGTCCAGCTTGATAAAGGCCGCCTCGGGCTTTGTCCAGATGGTCATCAGCTTCGGGAAGGAGATGAGCAGGAAGGCCCTGCCGATGAGCGCGGGGTTGAAGACATTGTACCCCAGGCCCCCGAAGAGCTGCTTGGTGATCACTACCGCTACGAAGGAGCCGATTATGGGGATATAGAACGGCACCGAAGCGGGCAGGTTCATGCCCAGCAGCAGCCCCGTGAGGACCGCGCTGCCGTCGCTGACGGAGACCTTCCTGTGCAGCGCCCGCTGGTACGCGTACTCGGCGAGCGCGGCGGTAACGATACAGAGCGCCAGGGTGATCGCCGCCCGCGGACCGAAGAAGTAGGCGCCCATCACCGCGGCGGGGAGGAGCGAAGCGGTGACGCTCCACATGATGCGGCTGGTGGTCTCCTCGCTCTTTACATGCGGACTGACCGAGACAATCAGTTGGTGTTCTTTTCTTGCTGTTTCCATGTATCCCCCTTTTCTTCCCCTGCCGCGGCCTTACGGCTTCGTCATCGACTTGGCAAGCCGCACCAGCTGTACGATGGGCCTCTTCGACGGGCACACGTAGGTGCAGGAGCCGCACTCGAAGCAGTCGAAAAGATTGTAGTCTTTCGCCTCCTCGTACATGCCCCTTTCGGACAGCACGCTCAGCATCGAGGGCATGAGGCCCATCGGACAGATATCGATGCATCTGCCGCACCGGATGCAGGGGCCGAAATCCCCGGCGTGGACGACCCCTTCCTCGGGCAGGACCAGGATGCCGGACGTGCCCTTGGTCACCGGCACGTCGAGTGAATAGAGGGCGAACCCCATCATGGGACCCCCGGAGATGACCTTTGCGGCCTCGGACACGAAGCCCCCGCACTCCCCGATCAGGTCGGAAACGAGGGAGCCTATCTTCACCAGGAGGTTCCGGGGCTCCCGGATCCCCTCCCCCGTCACGGTAACGACCCTTTCGATAAGGGGCTTCCCGTAGCGCACCGCTTCGTACACCGCGAGAGCGGTTCCGATGTTCTGCACCACGGCCCCCACATCCATGGGCAGGCCCCGGGCAGGCACGTCCCGGCCCGTTGCTGCCTTGATCAGCATCTTTTCGGCCCCCTGCGGGTATTTGACCTCGAGGGCGCAGACCCGGATCGCGGGCTCTCCCGCCGCCGCCCTCCGCATCGCCTCGATGGCGTCGGGCTTGTTGTTCTCAATGCCGATGATCCCCTTGGAAACATTGACGATCTTCATCAGCACCTTGAGGCCTTCCACCACGTCGGCGGGTCTCTCCAGCATGAGCCGGTAGTCGGCGGTAAGGTACGGCTCGCATTCCGCGCCGTTGAGGATGACCACATCGACCGGTTTTTCCTTGGGGGGAGAAAGCTTTACATGGGCGGGAAAGGCGGCGCCCCCCATCCCCACGATGCCCGCATCCTTCACCTTCCCCTTCAGCTCGTCGACGGAAAGGTGCATATAGCCGGGACTGTCTTTCAGCGCCGTCCATTCCTCTTTTCCGTCATTCTCGATCACCACGGAGGGGGCCATTCTGCCGGTGGGTAGGGGGAAGTCTCCCGTCGCTATCACTTTTCCCGAGACCGAGGCATGGACAGGGGCGGAAACAAACCCCTCGGGGGTGCCGATGACCTCCCCCATCTTCACTTCCTGTCCGATATGCACGCTCAGCTTGCACGGCGCGCCGATATGCTGGACCAGGGGGATAACGACCCTTTTCGGCGGTTTTGCGGGAGAAATCGCTTTCGCTTTGGAAAGTTCTTTCTTGTCGGGCGGGTGGATGCCTCCTTTAAATGTTGCGAGAGCCATAGAAGGTGCCTCCATGAAACTGATTTATTACAGACGCCCGCACTGCTCACTGGCGGGAAGTCCCTGCTTTTCGGCCTAAAGCCTTTAAGTAATACCATGGCACGGCGCAATAAGTCAAATAGAGGCGCTGCTCAGTCGGGGAAAGAACAGGAAACGAACGTAAGGTGGGAACAAGACTGGATGCTGCGGATACATGAAAAGAGGGTTTTCTTCAGGAAAGAACCGCACCGCTCGCGCGGCCTCTCAGCAAAAGCCGTGTCCTCCCGGTCCCGAAGCTTCCGGCTCCCTTTATCCCTTGTTGACGATCGCCGCGATCTTGCTTCTTTCCGCCAGCAGCTCTCCCAGCACTTCCTTCATCAGAGAGCAGGCCTGGATCACTTTGGGATTGGAGATGCTGTAGTAAATATTCACTCCATCCCTCCTGCTTTTCAGGATACCCTTGAGCCGCATCACGGCGAGATGCTGCGACACATTCGCCTTGGGGGTCTCGAGGATGTCCACAAGCTCGGTAACGGTCTTCTCCCCGCCCTTCAGCGCACTGATGATCTCTATCCTCTTGGGGCTGGAAAGTATCTTGCACAGCTCCGCCTGCAGCTCGTAAATCGACTTCTCTTTCTTCATAATTTATAATTTTAGAATGAATTTACCTAAAAGTCAAGAAGTGCTTACCTTCGCAACATTTTAACTTTTCCAGCCGTACTCGCCGATGAGGGGCACGAAGACGCAGGGAGTGCCGGACTCCTCAACCAGGATGCCCTTTCTCTTCCGCCCCTTGATAAGGACCTGTGAGAACCTCTCCCCCACCGGGGCGACGATAATTCCCTCCTCTCTCAGTTGGTGAACCATTATTCCGGGGATCTCCGGCGCGGCGGCGGTGATGAGAATACGGTCGAAGGGCGCCTGCTCCTCAAGCCCCTTCGTCCCATCCCCGGTGACCACCGTCACGTTGGCGTAGCCCAGGTCCGCCAGGCGCCTCCCCGCCTCCGCAGCGAGCTCGGGCAGCCTCTCGACGGTATACACCTCTTTTGCGAGCTCTCCCAGGATGGCGGCCTGGTACCCTGAACCGGTCCCTATTTCGAGGACCTTTTCCTCCCCTTTCAGTTCGAGGAGCTCCGTCATGACCGCCACCATGTAGGGCTGCGAGATGGTCTGGCCCTCTCCGATGGAGAGCGCCATGTCGTCATAGGCGCCGGAGCGCATCGCTTCGGGCACGAAGAGGTGGCGCGGCACCTTCCGCAGGGCGTCCAGGACGCGGGGGTCTTTTATACCCCGTGGAACGAGCTGGTTGTCCACCATCGCGTCCCGCACCCTCCGGAGCTCACCGGCCCCGTTTTCCCTGCTCCTGCTCTCCATACCTTATTCTACTACACCGCCTTCGTGAATGAATGCCTTACCGGCATCGCACTCCGTCCGTTTTCTCCCGCGGCACTCCATACCTCCTCGCGATCTCCCGCGACGCGAGCACCCCCGACGCCGATGCCTGGATCAGCCCCCTGCTGACGCCGGCCCCGTCGCCCACGGCGAAGAGATTCCCGATCTCTGTTTCGAGCCCGCTGGTCAGCAGGAGGTGCAGTGAATAGAACTTCACCTCCACCCCGTACAGGAGAGTATGCCGGGAATTCACCCCCGGCGCGAGGGCGTCCAGGGCCTCCAGCATTTCCAGGATGCTCGAAAGGTGGCGGTAGGGGAGGACGAAGCTGAGGTCTCCCGGGGTCGCATCCTTCATGGTGGGCTCCACCGTGCCTTTGGCTATCCTGTCGGGGGTGGAGCGTCTGCCCTGCTGAAGGTCGCCGAGACGCTGGACGATGACGCCTCCGCCGAGGAAATTGGCGAGGCGGGCGATGTACATTCCGTACGAGACCGGCTCGTCGAAGGGCTCGGTGAAGGCGGTGCTGACCAGGAGCGCAAAGTTGGTATTGTTCGTCCTCTTCTCCGCATAGCTGTGGCCGTTCACGGTCCAGACCCCCTTGAGGTGCTCCCGCACCACCTCCCCGTAGGGGTTCACGCAGAAGGTCCTGACCCTGTCGTCGAACCTTTTTGAGGTGAAGAGCAGCTTCGGCTCGTAGGCGACCCGCGTCAGCGGCTCAAGGACCGGCGCAGGGACCTCCACCCGCACCCCGATGTCCACGGGGTTCTTGAGGAGAGTGAGACGGAGCCTCCTCGCCTCGTTTTCGAGCCATTGGGAGGAGGCGCGGCCGGAAGCGAGGATCACGTAGTCGGCGGAAATGACGTCTCCGTTGTGCAGGCGCACGCCCCGCACCTGCCCCCCTTCCGCCACGATCCGGAGCGCCTCCGCGCCGAACAACACCTCCGCCTTCCCGACGAGCGCGTCCCGCATGTTCCGCAGCACCTTCCGGCACCTGTCGGTGCCGATGTGCCGTATGCGGGAAGGGATAAAGGAGAGCTCGTGGATGGCGGCGCGCCTCTGCAGCGCTTCGATCTCCGCCTCGTTGACGCCGTACAGTTCTCCGGGAGCCCCGTAGCGACAGTAGACGCCATCCACATCGTCGAGCAGGGACTGGAGGGTCTCTTCGTCTACATAGCGGGAAAGAAAACCCCCGATCCGGGGAGAGAGGGTCAGTTTTCCGTCGCTGTACGCTCCCGCCCCGCCCCATCCGCTCACCAGCTCGCATTCGGGGCAGGAGACGCAGGAGGGAGCGCCGGTCTCCATGGGGCATTGCCGCGCATCGATATCCTTTCCCTTCTCGATGAGGAGGACCCTGAGACCGGGGACGCGGCCCAGCAGCTCCAGGGCGGCGAAGATTCCGGCGGGACCCGCACCGACAATGACCACATCGTATCGCATAACACCCTCCAAAGACAGAGATGAGGCAGAGTAAGTCAGAGATAAAGCAGAATAAAGACAGAGTGAGACAGAGTAAAACAGATAACGACAGGAGAAAACAGAAAAAGAAAAACAGCAGTTTCCTGCCTTCCTCTGTCTTTTTCTGCTTCACCCTGCTTTATTCTGCTTCACCTCTGTCTTTTCCTGTCTTTTCCGAGTCTTCCCACTTTTCCTTCAGGTAGTCCAGGGCGACGTAGTTCGTCAGATCGAGGTGGATCGGCGTCACCGAGACATAGCCGTTCAGCACCGCCTGGATATCCATGTCCTCCCCGTGCTCCCAGTAGGGCTTCCCGCCCCCTATCCAGTAGTGTTTATCGCCCCAGGGGGAAAAAACCTCCTGGATGGCGCCGTCGTAAACGCGCTTCCCCTGCTTGGTGATTTTGACGCCTTGCACCATGTCCCTCCTGAGCATATTCGGGACATTCACGTTGAGCAGGGTGTCATAGGGCAGCGATTTTTCGAGTATGTACCGTCCGATCTCGACGGCGAAGGGCACGGCGGTATCGTAATGGAAGGGCCTGTCCCCGGTCAGGGAGATGGCGAAGGAGGGGATCCCCAGGATGGTCCCCTCCATGGCTGCGGAGACGGTGCCCGAGTAGGTGATGTCATCCCCCAGGTTCGCCCCCTTGTTGATGCCCGAGGCCACCATGTCCGGTTTCCTGGAGAGGATCTTGTGCGCCCCGAGGGCCACGCAGTCCGTAGGGGTGCCGTTCACGCTGTACACATTTTCCCGCAGCTCTTCCACCTTGAGGGGCCGGTGCAGGGTCAGGGCGTGCCCCACGGCACTCCGCTCCCTGTCGGGGGCGACCATCACCGCATCGCCCAGCTCCTTCATCGCCTTGAAAAGGGCGATGATCCCGGGCGAGTGGACTCCGTCATCGTTCGTTACGAGTATCAGCGGCGGCATGGTTTCCTTTCGTTCTCCCAGGGTGTGCAAACACACCTCATCTATCATAGACTTCCTCCTCTCCCCGGAGAACTGAAGTACGGGAGCAATCATAAAGTGGCGGCAGGAAAGAGGAGGCTGCGGAGGGGAAGAGCGATTCTGAGCAGGTATCCTTGGGTGTGGGGCATGGGGGCACCCTCTTTCTTTGCAGGCAGATTCCTCCTTGTTCTCAGGGTATATACTAATCATGATACCTCCCTGATCCCTTCAAGCATACAAGGACAGGACGTAGTCCCTCTGATATTCCAGACACTCACGTCGAGAATCCGTCACCGGGGTCCAGTTCCGTCATCCCGGGAGAATCTGCCGGGATGATCACACGACACCCTCCCTCTCTCTCTTTCTCTTTTTGTCTTTTCCTGCCTCCCTCTGCCTTCTTCTGTCTCTCTCTGTCTTTACTCCTCTCCCGGTCTTTTTATTGAGAGCGACGACCCTTTGCTGCCTCCCGTAACCCCAGGCGTATGCCCTCATATTGATCATGTGTACCCGGTGCGGCCGTCATGCGCACGCCTCCCCTCCCCGGAACTCCCGCAGCGCCTCCTGGTAGATCTCGCCCTCGCAGTGGCGGTACTTCGGAGAGAAGTGCATCAGCTCGAGCCGGCCCACCTCCGCCTCACGGGCTATCCTCCCGGCTAGGGCGGCCGTAAGGTGGTGTCTCTCCCGCGCCCTATCGCCGTCCCTTTCGAGAAAATAGGCCTCACAGAAGAGCTGGTCCGCTCCCCTGATAAAGGGGACTACCTTCTCCCGGTTCTCTTCGGTGGGGGCGATGTCCGTTACGTAGGCCACCTTCTGCCCCCGTGTGAGGGACACGATCTGCATCAGGTCCTGCAGGGCGAGCCGCATTCCCGCCACCTCGAAAACCGTGTCGCCGGGGGCGCCCTCCCGGATGGCCCGCTTCAGGCCGGAAAGCCATGGGCCCACCGGAAGGCCCCTCTCCGCCAGCGCCGCCTTATCGATGTTGATATGGAACTCCTCTTCCAGCAGGTAGGCCATCACCGGGATCTGGTGGACGAGCGGGAGGCCCTTCACCCTGAAGGACGAAGCGCTGACGAGGGTGCCGGAGAATTCCGCAGCGGGGTGATCGCGCCGTTCGAAGGAGTGCTCAGCGTGGAAGCTCGCATGGGCCAGCCCGCCGCCCCGCACCTCGAAGACTTCTATCTTCAGGGGATATTCCCGGATGAGGTTCCAGGTGTAGCCCCGGAGCTTGCCCTCCACGCAGCGGATGATGTTTTCGGGGCCGTAGAGGTGCAGGGGAGCCTCGCGGTGCAGCACGATGCGCAGGAGCGTATCGAACCCAATGAAATGATCGATATGGGTATGCGTGACGAAGACGTCGGTCACTTTCAGGAGGTTGCCCGCCCCGAGTCTCCCGATGGAGCCGATATCGAAAAGCAGGGCCCTCCTCTCCCTCATAACCCCCACATAAACACAGGGATCTTCGAAAGGGCCGTTGATCAGGCCGGCATGAAAAGTTGGTTTCATAATGATATAATTATAGGCACAGGTAAAGGGAGAGGTAAAGGTAAAAGGCGCGAAAAAAGCGATGTCCGGTTTTTCTTTACCTTTGTCTGTCTCTTTACCTGCTATTTTATCAACTCCCAGGAGGGCGTATGCCTGAATTGCGAAAGGACCCCATTTCCGGACGATGGGTCATCATCTCCGTGGAGCGGGGCAAGCGGCCGTCGGACTTCATCTCCCCCTCTCAGAAAAGGAGGGCGGGAGGGTTCTGCCCTTTCTGCCCGGGCAACGAACACACGACCCCGCCCGAGATCGTCGCCTTCAGGCCCGCGAGCACCCCGCCCAACTCCCCCGGATGGACTCTCCGGGTGGTCCCCAACAAATTCCCCGCGCTCCAGATACACGGAGACCTGAACAAGAGGGGTGAGGGCGTGTTCGACAGGATGAACGGGATCGGGGCGCACGAAGTCATCATCGAGACGCCGGAGCATCAGCTCTCCCTCGCCACCATGCCGCTGCGCTCGGTGGAGGACGTGCTCTGGGCCTATTTCTTCCGGCTGACCGATCTGAAGAAGGACAGCCGGCTGAAGTACGTGCTGATCTTCAAGAACGAAGGCGAAATCGCGGGGGCGTCCCTCGAACACACCCACAGCCAGCTCATCGCGCTCCCCATCGTTCCGATCAGCGTCAAGGAGGAGATGGAATCCGCGAAAAAATATTACGACAACAAGGAGCGCTGCATCTTCTGCGACATCGTCAACCAGGAAATCTCGGCGGACAAGCGGGTGGTGTACGAAAACGACCGGTACGTGGCCATCTCCCCCTTTGCTCCGCGGGAGCCCTTCGAGACATGGATCCTGCCGAAGAATCACGAATCGAGCTTCACCCCCCCGGACAAGAGCTTTTCGAGCCTCGCCGAGATCCTGCAGAGGACGCTCCGGCAGCTCGACAGGGTGCTCGATACGCCCCCGTACAACTTCATCATCCACACCTCCCCTTTCAAGGAAGAGAACAGCGATTACTATCACTGGCATATCGAGATCGTGCCGAAACTGACGAAAACGGCGGGCTTCGAATGGGGCTCGGGCTTCTATATCAATCCCACCCCGCCCGAAGAGGCGACGGTCTTCATGAGAGAAGCGAAAATATGAGAATCGGCCTCGTTGCACCGGAAGCGGTGCCCTTCTCGAAAACGGGGGGACTGGCGGACGTTGCGGGGACGCTCTACCGGGAGTTCCTGGACCGGGGGATGGAGGTATCCCTCTTCGTCCCCCTCTACCGGACGACGAAAGAACGGTTCGGCGGCGAGCTCCACGATACCGGCATCGACCTGGACATCCCCCTCGGCAACGCCGTGCGGAAGTGCAGGGTCTTCGTAAACAGGGGCTCATGGGCGGCAGGCGGGGGAGAGGCAGCCGGAAAAGCCGCAGGAAAAGGGGTGGTCTTCTTCGTCGGCAGCGACGAATACTTCGACAGGGACGAGCTCTACGGAACGTCCCGCGGGGACTATCCGGACAACGACCAGCGCTTCGCCTTTTTCTGCCGAAGCGTCCTGGAGATCTGCGTCCGGTTCGACCTGTCCCCTGATGTGCTGCACTGCAATGACTGGCAGACGGGGCTCATCCCCCTCTACCTGAAGACGCTCTACCGGGATGCACCCGCCCTGCGGGGCGCCCTCTCCGTCCTGACCATCCATAACCTGGGATACCAGGGGCTGTTCCCGCCGCAAACAATGATCGTCACCGGACTTCCCCATGACCTCTTCAGTCCGGACGGGGTGGAGTTCTACGGGAGGGTGAATTTTCTCAAAGCGGGGATCGTGGGGGCCGACCTCATCACCACCGTCAGCGAAACGTACGCGCAGGAGATCTTGCAGGAGGAGGCGGGGTTCGGCCTGGACGGCATCCTCAGGAAGAGGAGGGACAGCATCGTCGGGATCGTGAACGGGATCGATTACCGGGAATGGGACCCCGCCGCCGACCGGCAGCTTCCGCAGACCTTCAGCAGGGAGGACCCGGCAGGCAAGCAGGCGTGCAAGACGGCGCTGCTGCGCCGCTGCGCCCTGCAAGGGGACGAGCGCACCCCCCTCCTCTGCTTCATCGGGCGGCTCTCCACGCAGAAAGGGGTCGATATCCTCGCAGAAGCGATCCCCGAGATGATTCTCCGGGGGGCCGTTCTCGTCGTCATCGGCCGGGGCGACGCGCTATACCTCGCCATGATGGACTCCCTGGCCGCCCGCTTCCCGCGGAGCTTCTCCTTCTGCTCCTCTTTCGACGAGCCCCTCGCGCACCTCGCCTACGCCGGCTCCGACCTGTTCCTGATGCCCTCGCAGTACGAGCCGTGCGGGCTGGGCCAGATGATCTCCATGCGGTACGGCTCCCTTCCGGTGGCGCGGAAGACGGGAGGGCTCTCGGACACCGTCGAGGACGGCACGACGGGCTTCCTCTTCACCGATTCCTCCGCGTCCGCCCTCGTCCACGCCGTACAGCGCGCTCTTGCCGCCTACGCCGACGGGAAAGCCTGGAAACGAATGGTGCGAAACGCCATGGGCAGGGACTTCTCCTGGGAAAAGTCGGCGAAAGCATACCTCGCACTGTACAGGAGAGAGCGCAAGGCCGGCGGCCGGCCCGCTCTCCGCGCTTAGAACGCCGGAGGGAAACAGGAGCAGCGGTTCCGTTCCCCCTGTCAATAAAGAAGGACGCACACAATGGAAGATTTCACAAAACCGGACGACGGGTCACTCATGAACGAATACAACCTGGACATTCTCCAGAAGCTGCAGTCCGCCCTCGACACGAACGTGGAGCTGTACCACACGACGCGGGAGCACCTCAACCGCATCACCGTCCTCTTCGAGCTCACCAGGGCCATCCTCTCGGTGCGCGACTTCGACGAGCTGTTCAACAAGATCTCCGAAGAGACCGCGAAGCTCTTCAATGCCACCGGATGCATGCTGCGCCTCCTCGAAGACGGCAAGCTGCGCATCAAGGCCCACTTCGGGCTCCCCGAAAACCTGAAGAATTTTGAAGCGGTATGCTGGGGCGAAGGCATCGCGGGAAAAGCCGCGGAGGAGGGGAAGACCATCGTGGCGAACAACCCTGCCGAGTTCGGCCCCCTCGTCCCGAACCTCGATGTCCGCTCGGCCATGTGCACCCCGTTGAAGATCGGCGACCAGCTCATCGGGACCTTCGGACTCTTCGACAAGAAGGCCCCGGACGGAGCGATCATCCCCTTTACCGAGGAGGATACGGTGACCCTGGAGGGCTTCGCCTCGATTGCAGCCATCGTCATCGATAAATCCATCCTCTACGAAAACGCCCGCAGACAGGAGCGGGAGGCCCTCGAGGCGAAAAAGAGGGTCGAGGAGTTGAAGGACTACCTCCAGGGCTTCGTCGACAACTCCGCCGACGCCATCGTCACCACCGACCTGGCCGGAACCGTCACCTCGTGGAATATCGGCGCGGAGAGGACATACGGCTTTTCCCGGGAAGAGGCCCTGGGAAAGCACCTGCCTTTCGTCCCCGAATTCCTCATGGACATCGAAAAGAGCTACGCGGAGAGGGTGAAAAACGGCGAGACGATCAAAGACATCGAAACCATCAGGAGGACCCGGGACGAGCGGCTGATCGACGTGAACCTTACGCTTTCTCCCATCAAGGACGCGTCGGGGGCGATCATCGGAGTCAGCGGCATCGCCCGGAACATCACCGAGAAAAAGAGGATCGAAAAGGACCTCCTGAGCAAGAACGCCGTCCTCTCGAAGCTCCTCCTCATCAGCTCCGCCATGCGCGGCACCCTGGAGCTGGACAAGCTGCTCAGGATGGTGCTCACCGCCGTCACCATGGGCGATGGCCTCGGCTTCAACCGGGCCATGCTCTTCCTGTCTGATGAGGAAAGAGGCGTCCTGAAGGGAGCCATGGGGGTGGGCCCCGCGAGCCACGAGGAGGCGTGGGAGATATGGTCGCGCCTGACCACGGAGCACAAGAGCCTCCACTCCATCATGGAGGAGATCGAGAAAGGCCCCCTGCGGAAAGACTCCTTCATGGACAGGCTCTGCTGCGGCGTGGAGGTCTCCCTCGATTCCGAGACCATCCTCACCAAGGCGGTGAAGGAGAAGAGGACCTTCAATGTCACGGACGTCCGCTCCGAACCCCTTTCCGATACGGTCCTCATCCAGCAGCTGGGCACCCTGTCCTACGCAGTCCTGCCCCTGATCTCCCGCGACCGGGTGATCGGGGTCCTGTGGGTGGACAATATCTATACCAGCAGGCCCATTACCGACCTGGACATGGAGTTCCTGAAAGGCTTTACCGACCAGATGGCCTCCGCCATCGAGAATGCGCGCCTCTTCGAGCATGTGGCGCAGGCGGAGCAGGAGTTGGAGAACATCTTCGAGTCCATCTCCGATCTCGTCTATGTCACGAGCAGCGATTTTACCGTGAAAAAGGTGAACAGGGCGGTGCTGAAGATGCTCGGGAAGCCCGCTGAAGAGGTGATCGGCAGGAAGAGCTTCGAGGTCTTCAACCATGCCTTCACCGCCTGCACGACCCGCTTTCACAACAAGGGGTTATCCACCGGGAAACCGTTCATCGAGGAGCTCGAAGAGTCCCATTTCGGCAACACTTTCCTCATCTCCTGCTCTCCCATCCTCGACAAGGCAGGGGAGCTGACCGGCACGGTGCATATCGTCCGGGACGTGACCGAAATCAAGAGGCTGCGGGAAAAAGTCGCCACGGCCGAGCGCATGGCCGCCCTGGGGGAGATGGCGGCGAAGGTGGCCCACGAGATCCGGAACCCGCTCCTCTCCATCGGCGGCTTCGCCCGGAGGCTCGAAAAGCGGCTGGACAACGAGCTGAAGGAATACTCGAAGATCATTGTCGACGAGGTAAGCCGTCTTGAGGGCATCCTGAACGACACCCTGAGCTTCGTGAAAAGCTCCCAGATCAAGAAGGCGCCGGTGGATTTCGGAGAGCTCGCCGAAGGGATCATCAACCTCCTGGAGCCCGCGGCCTTCGACAGAGGAAATATTTTAGTGAAAGAGATAAAATACCCTATACGGCTGACGGTGGACAACGACAGGTTCAAAGAGGTCCTGCTGAATATCATGACGAACGCGAACCAGGCCACCGACAACGGGATGATCACCCTCCGGGCATACACGCTGGATGGGCCGCACCAGGGGAACGAGGGCAGGGAGGCGGTCGTCGAGATCGAAGACAACGGCTGCGGCATCAGGGAGGAGGACCGGCATCGCATCTTCGACCCGTTCTTCACCACGCGCCCCACGGGCACCGGCCTCGGGCTCTCCATCACCAAGCGGATCATCGAAGAGCACGGGGGCAGAATCGACGTGGAAAGCGTCTGGGGAGAGGGCACGAAATTCAAAATATACATCCCGATGGAGGAGGAATAGGAATGAAAATACTGGTTGTCGATGACGAAAAGAATATATTGAAGCTCTACCAGGCGGAGCTGGAAGACGAAGGCTATACGGTCGTCACCGCCAACTCCGGGAGAGAAGCCCTGGAGGTCTTCGAGAAGGAGAATCCCGACATCGTCACCCTCGACATCCTTATGCCCGATATGGACGGCATCCAGGTGCTGCGCCAGATGAAAGAGAAGAAGCCCGCAATCCCCATCATCATGCTGACCGCCTACGACTACCGCGACGACTTCTCCGTCTGGATCTCCGACGCCTACGTGGTGAAGTCCTCCGACCTGGCCAACCTAAAGGCGACCATAAAGCAGGTCATCCAGAAAGCCTCATCCCATTGACGCGTCGCGCCCTGGAAGGGTCCTTTCAGGGCGCTCTCCTGCATCAGGCGGAAGCCTGCTCTCCCGTTCCCCTCTGTTCCATCGCCCTCTCGATCGCCGAAACAATGCCGTCAGGCGTGAAGGGTTTTTCCAGGTAGTCGAACGCCCCGAGCTTGATGGCCTGCACCGCCGTGTTGATGGTCTGGTAGCCGGTAATCATGATCACCTCGACCTCCGGCCAGTCCTTCTTTACCCTCCTCAGGACCTCGATGCCGTCGACATCGGGCATCTTGAGGTCGGTGAGGACGATGTCGAACCGCTCCCCCGCGAGCAGGGCAAACCCTTCTTCGGCACTCTTTACCGTTTCCACCGCATAGCCCTCCGGGACGAGGATGCGGCGGCAGCTTATCCGTACTATTTCTTCATCATCGATGATGAGCACTTTCCCTTTGTTCATATCCTATCCGCCAAGGGGGAGCCGGATGAAAAAGCTCGTCCCCCTGCCTACCTCGCTTTTTACTATAATAGTACCACCGTGATCTTCTATTATGCCATAACTCACTGCGAGACCGAGGCCCGTCCCCTTGCCCACCGGCTTCGTGGTGAAGAAGGGCTCGAAGATCTTCGAGATCGTCTCCTCGGACATGCCGCACCCCGTGTCGGCAAACTCGATTTCCGCATAAGGCCCCTCCTCCCCGGCAGCCGTCCGGGTGGATACCGTCAGGGCGCCCTTTCCCTCCATCGCATCCGCCGCATTCACGATCATGTTCATGAAGACCTGCTGGAGCTGCAGGCCGCCGGCGCGGACAAGGGGCAGCGCCTCGTCGAAGCGGGTGGCGATCCGGATGTTGAGGAAGTCCGCCTTGCGGCTGACGATGTCGAGCGAGCCCTTCAAGAGCTCGTTGATGTTGATCTCCTGCTTTTCCGTGGAAATGGCGTGTGAGAAGCCGAGGAGCCCCTTGATGATCTGCGAGCACCTGTTGCTCTGCTCGATGATGACCTCCACATCCTTCAGCTCCTGACTGCCGGGAGGAAGCGACCGCTGGAGCAGGTGCGCAAAGGTAAGGACCCCGGTCAGGGGGTTGTTGATCTCGTGCGCCACCCCGGCCGCCATCCGGCCGAGGGAGGCGAGCTTCTCGGAGTGGATCAGCTGCACCTGGGCCCTCTGAATGGCCTCCGTCTTCTCCTCCACCCTCTTTTCGAGGGTAGTGCCCCACTGGACCAGCTCCTGCTTCGCCTTCGAGAGCTCGGCCGTCATCGCGTTGAAAGACCGCGCGAGGTCTCCCATCTCGTCCCGGGAGTTCAGCACGACCTTGTAGTCGAGATCGCCCTCCGCCACTTTCCTCATCCCCTCCACGAGCATCCGCACCGGCGTGGTCACGATGCACCAGAGGATGGTGCAGAGGACCACCGCGATTACAGCGGTGAACGTGAGGACGTACGCGGCGATGGCGATGCCCTGTTGTCTGAGCGAGGCGTCCAGGGGGGCCAGCGAGAAGTCCCCTTCGATGATGCCGAGGACCTTCCTGTCGGGGGAATGGAGATGACAGGAGGCTGAATAACAGACGGGCTCGTTCTGGATGGCCTGCATGATGGTGAGGACGCGGGGGCCTCTTTTGTTCTTCAGGACGCTCCATACCGGCCCCACCCCGGCCGCCCCGGCGCCGCCCTTGTGGCAGCCCAGGCACTCAAGGGAGTTCTTACCGAGGACAGTGCCGATCTCCTCCCTGCGCGAGGAGTGCACCACCGCCCCCCTGCCGTTCATGATCCTGATCCTGAGAACCCCTTCCGTGGAGCCGATGGTCTCGACGCCCTGCTGGATGAGGTGCTGCTGGAAAGTGAGCATTCCGTACCGGTTGCTCTTTCTGACGCTGTCCACAAAGGAGGACCCGTACCGCACGAAGTTCCTGAGCAGCTCCTCCTCCTGGTGATCGATAAGGAAGTACCAGAAGACGGCGCTCACCGCCAGGATCAGGGTCCCGATGGTCAGGAGGAGCTTTCCGGTAAGGGAAGAGAGGGGTGTCTGCGGTCTTACTCTTTGCACGGCACATGCCCGGCCGGGGGCGGCGGCACGGTGCGGCGCCGCCGGGGGACGGGAAGCATGCTCACTCTTTTTCTGGCGTACGGAAGGGGTTGGCATGGTTATAGCTTAAGCCTCCCTCCGCATCCTGTCAAGTCTCCGCGGCCCGCGCAGGACGGCGGGGCCGGGGCAAAGTGTAACAGCAAAGCGATAATGTCCTATTAACCTCTAAGGAGTGTCCACGGAACTGTGTAAGTTGATACACGTAACGACACACAGGAGGTGGACACTCCCTTCCCCTCCGATGAGGCCGTGTTAAAATCACTCTACATGGCGGCCCTTGAGCTTGAAAAGAAATGGACCAAGCCCATCAAGGACTGCTCCATCATCTACTCCCAGTTCGGCATCCTCTTTGAGGACAGGAGTCCGGTATGAGTGGCTTTACACAGTTCGTGAGACAGTCCCGAGAATTACCTGTATGAAAATAGACAATAGCAGAACCCTGCGTTGTCTCAGAGGATTTGGGCAACAGCCCGTTTCCATCATACCCCAATATTCTGAAGCTCATATTTCTTGGCTTCCGGTCAACAGGGCAGATGACAGGCAACTAATGCACAGCACAGTAATGAGCACAGACTTAATCTTTGATACTGTTTTGTCCATCATATTGCTATTATCCTGCATGTTCATAGTCACCCCCGATTTGTGTTTAATGCCGACGGACACCTGCAAGCTTGCGCTTGCAGCTACAATCGTTTGTGCTGTGACATCAGGATGCCTTTGTGTCATACGCCCTATCTCCCCCGAAGGCCGGAGGCCAAGAATTTTTGTATGAATATAGCAAATTGCGTTTATAACAGCAATAATAAAATATATTTTTTATCAATGCCTTAAACCTTACTGCCTTTACATTTTCTGATATTGTTGCCCTTAAAGTATAGAGTTTATTGTCCCATTCCCCTCTTCTGTATTGTACTATAACGTTTTCTTTCCTTCAACTTATACTTACTAACTCTTAGTTTGACTTACTAGCACACGCTCAGTATCAGTAATTTTCCATTGTGGCCTTATCAATATCATAATATTAACAGCTCTTGATATTATAATATCTTCCAGTGTATCCTAAATCAGGAGGTGACACCATGCAGAAAGGAACTACAACATTAAGGCTGCCCGAAGAAAGACTCCGGATGATCCGCGCCATAGCAGGGTATGAGAACAGATCCTTGGCCGACATCTTCGAGGAGCTGACAGAGGAGTACATAAAGAGGCATCAGGAGACCATGGAGCTCCTGAAGGTCCCCGGCTTCGCCGACGAGTGCAAGCAGGGCCTTGAAGACATCAGGGCGGGAAAGGGAAAGTCCCTCGATGAGCTGGACGATTAGCGTATCTCCCCAGGCAGAAAAATATTACCTTCGGCTCGACAAGCCGACGCGCGCACGCGTCAAGGAGGGCCTGAAGGAGCTGGCGCAGTGCGCTAACCCCGCGGACAACAGCAACGTAAAGCCCCTCACCGGGGAGCTGAGGGGCTTCTACCGTCTCCGCATCGGGGATTACCGTATCGTCTTCTCCCTGCTCCGGGAGGAACAACTGATCGCGGTCGTAAACATCTCTCCCCGGGGGGATGCATATAAATGATTTTTCTGCTACACTCATTCATCCTTCGGGACCGAGCCCGGAAAGAGGTCGGAACCGCGGCGAACTCTCTGCACGCCCGAGGGACAGGGTTTTCCATTGACCAGACCTTTTCCCCGTACTTCTCATAGCGCCTCTTCCACTTGTAGTAAGCCTCACGGGATATTCCGAAATAACGACAGGTCTTGGAGATGTTGCCGCTCTCTTTGCATGCTCCAGAACAGCGAGCTTCCTCTTGATATCTGCACGCGCTTTTGTCATAGATGGCATCCTTGAGCGGCTACTTACAGTCTATCAAAGCTGTCAACGGAGGTCAGCAGATTAACATTGACACGCAGGCGCTGCAAAGTTGACTCCGTAGTACCGGTGAGGTATAGTAATGAATGCACAGGAAGTCTCTGAATTCTCTGGCAGGCAAGCTTATTCCCGCAATCGGCAGCATGATGTTCCTCTCGGGGCTCCTCTTCGCTTATTTCTTCAACAGGCAGCATCCGGAGATAGGGCTTCCGGAGCTTTTCCTGTACGGCGGCTCCTTCGTCGTCCTCATCTCGTTCTTCCTCTGTCTCATCCTCTACACCATTGTCACCAAGCCTCTTTCCTACCTGGTGGACGCAATGGACAGGCTTTCGAAAGGGGACATGGGATATCGGGTGGGCATCAGGACACGGGACGAGATCGGCCTCCTGTCCGGCTCCTTCAACGCCATGGTGGATGAGCTGCAGCAGTACAAGGAAAAAATGGAGAACTGGACCCGGAACCTCGAGGAGGAGGTGCAGAAGAAGACCGCGGAGATCTACAAGGCGCAGGAGCAGCTGATCAACACCGAGAAGCTCGCCTCCCTCGGCCGGATGGCGGCAGGGGTGGCGCACGAGATCAACAGCCCCCTGACCGGGGTCGTCACCTTCGCCCACCTGATGCTGAAGCGCGTTCCCCCCGGGAACACGGAGGACGTCGAGGACCTGAACGTCATCATCAGCCAGGCGGAGAGGTGCTCCGCCATCATCAAAGGACTCCTTGGTTTTTCACGCCGCACCGCGTCGGAAAAGACGAAGGCGAACCTCAATACCCTCGTCGAAAACACGCTCAACCTGGTGAAAAATCAGTCGAAGTTTCATAACATCGCCTTCGAGATCCGTCTCGCCCCCGAGCTCCCCGAAATCACCATCGACCCGAACCAGATCCAGCAGGTCTTCCTGAACCTGCTGATCAATGCGGCCGACGCCATGGAGGAAAGGGGGAGGATTTCGATCTCCTCAGGGGTGGCCGAGGAGGAAGGCGCCCGTTTCGTCCGGCTCGCCTTCGCCGATACCGGACCCGGCATTTCCCGGGAGCATCTCGGAAAGATCTTCGAGCCCTTCTTCACCACGAAGCCCGCGGGCAAGGGGACGGGCCTCGGTCTCGCCGTCAGTTACGGAATCGTTAAAAAGCACGGTGGGCAGATACAGGTCGAGAGCGAGGAAGGCAAGGGGACCACATTCCTCATCACGTTGCCCCTGGCGTAGCGTTTGCCCCGTCTCTGCGCGCTGCGGGGGAGTGATGCGAAAGGTCCCGGAATCTGTGGTATACGAGGTGTTCGATACGTGCCCCTGATGAATCCCCGTCTGCTCATTGTGGACGACGAAGAGATCGTGCGAAAGAGCTGTCTGAAGGTCCTTGCTCCCCGGAGCTACACCCTCGACACCGCAGCCAGCGGAGCCGAGGCGCTGCAGAAGCTCCAGGAAGCGTGCTTCGACCTTGTGCTGACCGACCTCATGATGTCCGATATGTCCGGGATCGACCTGCTCAGGAAGGCGAAGGAGGAGTGGCCCGACACCGAGGTCATCCTTATCACCGGATACGGCACGGTCGCGACGGCGGTGGACGCGCTGAAGTACGGAGCCTACGACTACATCGAGAAGCCCTTCACTCCCGAAGTCCTGCTGAACGCCGTGGAGAGGTGCCTCGAAAAGAGGAAGCTCCAGATCGAGAACGTACGGCTCAAGCAGGAAATAAACGCCTTTTACAGCCTCGAAAACATTATCGGCATCTCGAAGGAGATGCAGAGGATCTTCAAGCTGGTGAGCACGGTGGCTCCCACCGCCAGCACCGTTCTGATCACCGGTGAGAGCGGCACCGGGAAGGAGCTCATCGCCCGGGCGGTGCACTACAACAGCGCCCGGAGGGAGCAGCCCTTTTTCGTCCTCGACTGCGGGACCATACCGGAGAACCTCATGGAGTCGGAGCTGTTCGGGCATACGCGGGGTTCCTTTACCGGAGCGGTCACCACGGAGAAGGGCCTCATCGAGGCGGCCAACGGCGGCACCCTCTTCCTCGACGAGATCAGCAATCTCCCCCTGTCGATGCAGTCAAAGCTGCTCCGGGTGCTTCAGGAGAAGGAGCTGCGCGCCGTCGGGGGCAAGAAGACCCTGAGGCTCGATATACGGTTTATCGCCGCAAGCAACAGGGACCTTTCCGAAATGGTGAGGGAGGGGTCCTTCAGGGAGGATTTCTACTACCGGCTGAGCGTCTTCCCCATCACCATCCCTCCCCTGCGGAGCAGGAAAGAGGACATCCCCGCCCTTGCCTACCACTTCCTGCACAAGTACAGCAAGGAGATCGGCAGGAACGTCCCCCATATTTCCACCGAGGCGATGCGCCAGCTCATCACCTACGAATGGCCCGGGAACATCAGGGAGCTCGAGAATGTGATCCACCGTGCGGTCATCGTCTGCAACGACAGGATGCTCCGGCCTGAGCACATCATCATTCCGACCGACGAGGAAGAAGAGCCGGATATCCCGAAGACGCTCGAAGAGTTGAAGAAGCGGAAAAAGGACATTCGGCTCAAGTCCATCGAGGAGATCGAGAAAGGCTTTCTCGTCTCGGCCCTGCGGCGCAACGGCTGGAATATCACCCGGGCCGCCCAGGAGATCGGGATGCAAAGGACAAATTTTCACGCCCTTTTAAAGAAATACAACATCTCGAAGGGCAAGGACGACTGAAGCCGCTTCCGCGGCAGACGGCGCATGAAGAAAATCGATTGTTTCCACTGTGTTCACCACTACATCACCTGGGACAGAAACTTCCCGTACGGGTGCCGCGCCATCAGCTTCAAGGCGAAGCGCATGCCTTCCGAAGAGGTCTACCGGAGCTCCGGCGAGAAATGCCTCGCCTTCTCCCCGAAAACGAAGACGGTGCGGAAGGCATAAGAAGGCCCGGTTCCGCCCGGAACCGCACAGGCCCGAGGAACGCCCTCACTGCTTCTCCGGCAGGACGGACCCGGCCGCTCCCAGAAGGGCATCGATGAGGAGATTCGAGATCTCCCTTCTCGTGTCCTCCGGGGAGAGCCGCAGGGCGGTCCGCAGCGGGGTGACCGCCTGGGACCACCTGCGCAGGCTCAGGTAGGACCTCCCGAGATAGAGGTACGCCTGTCCGAAGTCGGGATCAAGCTCCGTCGCCTTTTGAAAGCGGGGGATCGCCGCCTCGTACTGCCCCCGATTGAACAGGGCCAGCCCCTCCTGGAACTCGCTCTTTGCGCCCGAGATCCCCAGTGCTGCGCAGGAGGCGAGGAGGGAGATCAGGAGGCAAAGCAGTGCCGTTTTCCGTACGCCCATCGCACTCTCCTTTCCACCGTGTCATTGCCTGCTTCTCCTTCAATCATAGAGCCAAACGGGCCGCTGCGCAACAGGCAGCGGGGAAAGGAGGTTTCAACCGGACGGCGGGGGCGTGCTGAGGAGGCCCTACTTCCCGATCAGCTCCTTCAGTGCCCTGGCGTCCCTGTATCCGTGGACGACCCTGCCGTCGGGCAGGACGAGGGTGGGAGTGCTCGCGATGCCGAGCTTTTCCGCAAGCCTGCTGTTTTCGAGCGGAGCGGACGTCGCGCATTTCGCCTTGGGCAACTCCTTTCCTGCAAAGGCGTCTTCGAGAAGGGCGAGGGATTTCCCGCACACAACGGCTTTTGCTTTCTCATACGCCCCGGGGTGGGACTTCAAGGGGAACATCTTGATATAAAACGCGACATCCGGCCTGTCCTTTACCACCTGCTTCATCTCCTGATGAAGTTTTGCGCAGTACGGTCATTCGGGATCGTCGAACACGATCACTTTGTGCCGCGCATCGCTTCTGCCCAGGACAAGGGCGTCGGAAAGGGGGATCGAGGAGGCGTTGACCCTGTTGATATCGCTGAGACGCTCTTCGGTAAGGTTCTTTTTGCTCGCCAGCTCCACCAGGGCGCCCGACAGGAGGTACTTTTTTGTGAAATCGATATAGACGATCCCCTTCCGGCCCGCCTCGACAGCCACCTCCCACATGGTCTTCGTGGGGCTCATCCTGACGTCGAGGACCTTTGCCCGGGGGAGGACCTCTTTCAGCAGGCCCGCCGCCTCCTCTTTTTTCAGGGTATGGCAGCGGGCGCAGTCTTCCCCTTTGCCGGGAAAGGCGGGGGCGGACACCGCAGAAAACAACAGTGCACCGGCCGCTGCGGCGCATACAAGAAAACGCATTCCTTCACCTCCGTTTTGATCGACCTGCTCACCCGCGGGCAGTATAGGGAAGAACCCTCTTCCCGCAGTGTTACCATCATAGAACATCGGGACGAAATCTGCAATCCGTCCGGTGCTCCCGCCGCCTGATCAGCATCTTGCGTTATGCTCCCGTTCTGCTACACTTTCAGATAGAAAGGCACGGGGGCGTCAGGCGGTCCATCTCGAAAAAGAAGCTGCAGAAATGGTATACTCCTCCATCAGGTCCTGACATAAGCAGCGAAGCACCCCCTTTCTTTTTTATTCCATCTGAAATGTACTCTACGAGGTGACGGGGCATGAAGCGGTTGTTATCGACAACGGTGTTGCTTTTCCTATTGGCGGGTCTTGCGGTGCAGACCCGCGCTGCTGAGGAGCTCCACGCGATACGGGAGAAATCCGCCACCAGCGGGTTCTACGAGCGCGCGCTGGAATTCTTCACCAAAAAAATCCCGGACGTGTTCGAGAAGAAGCTGCACAGCTCACGGGAGCACATCGATCTGATCCTCGAAATATTCAACGAGAAGGGGATACCTGAAGACATCGCCTACCTCCCCTTCATCGAAAGCGGCTTCTCCCCCCTGTCCATCGGCGAAGGCAATACGGTAGGGCTGTGGCAGATGGTGAAAGGCACCGCGCGCAGATACGGCCTCAGGGTGGACCAGTATGTGGACGAACGGAAGGACCCTATAAAATCCACCCATGCTGCCGCCGACTACCTGAGCGACCTGCACCGCATGTTCGGAGCATGGGACATCGCCCTGGCCGCCTACAATGCAGGCGACGGAAAGATACGGCGCCTCTTCTCACGGGACAAGGACAAGAGCTCCGTGCGGCTTCCCGAAATCATCAACCGCTACCTGGCGAAGCTTATGGCGGTTGCCACGGTCGCCCGAAACCCGGAAAGCTTCGGGATGAAGCCGCCCGAGAGCGGAAGGGACGAAGAGACCGAATACCGGGAAATCACCACCACCAGGAGCATCAGCCTCGCCGCCCTTGCAGAGAAATACGATACGACGGTCAAGGCAATAATGGGTCTGAATCCGGCACTGCTCACCAAAAGGACGCCTCCCTACCGGTACGTCATCCGCCTGCCCTATCAGGAGGACTGAAGGAGAAGGTGCGCAGGGTCCCCGCGAGCGGGTCAGCCGCCCCTGCCGCTGCTGCAAGACTCTCTTACTTCACCACTCCCTCTGAAAAGATGATGGTATCGAAGGTGCGTTTGAGGGTCTTGCTCTCGAAATTCACCATCTCGGTCCCGGGTTTCAGGGAGAGGGTCTGCCCCTTGGACACCTTTGTCTGGGGGATAGCCGCCCATATCTTCTTCCCGTTCTTCTCAAGCCGCACATAGGTGTACCCGCCGCTGTCCATCGTCTCCACCACCTTGCCCGACACCGCATTCTCCGCACCCGCGTGCAGTGCGGGGACAGACACCGCAACGAGGGAAAGCGCAAGCATACCGCCAACAAACATCTTTCTCATCACCCTCTCCTTTTGCCTCGAAAATAGGAATGTTCCGTACAATGCTGTATTATAGCGATACCCTGCGGCACCGTCCACTTAAAAATTCCCCTTCAGGGTCGGATGCGGGTCACCTCGCGCTCTGCCGCCTCCGTCCCGGGCCTTTCTGATCGCTGAGGGGTCCGTCCGGCGCAGCGAAGGGTATGAGGCAACCAAGGGAGCCCGGCCCGTTCCGCAACACCGGGGGAAACCGGGACTTTTCACTGTTTTCTTGACTCTTCCCGGTGAAAAGTTTTACAATTTCACTTCACGGGCAGTTAGCTCAGTCGGTAGAGCAGGGGCCTGAAAAGCCCCGTGTCGGGAGTTCGATTCTCTCACTGCCCACCATGCCTCCCTTCCCGCGCCGGACAAGCGGGCACAGAGGGAGGAAACAGAAGCGTATTTTCCCCGCACCTCTTTCTTTTCCCTCGGTTTTCCCCCCTGATTTTTTTCTATAGACACCCCTCTTCAAATCATTTAATATATAGTGGTACGATTTGCGCTTGACACTGATCGGGAAAACACGCAGCCGGATGGAAGCGATGCAAAGGGAGGTGAGTGCCGGAAAAGGATCGTACAGAAGCGGTCTGCCGTCAAGAGGAAAGCTGGCCCGTTTTCTTGACAGACGGAGAACCGTTCATGTATGATGTTTAGTTTGTAGGAGCGGTCGCTCCTTCGATTCTTGACTGAAGGGGGTAGAAATTGAATGCTTTAGGTACCCATCTTTTGGTGGAATTGAGGGACTGTAATCCTGAGATTCTAAAGGACCTTACCAGAGTAAAGGAAGCATTGGTGGCCGCGGCAAAAGAAGCCAAGGCGACCATTGTCGATGTATCCTTCCACGAGTTCAACCCGTTCGGGATCAGCGGTATGATCGTAATCGCCGAATCACACCTGTCCATCCACACCTGGCCGGAATACACCTATGCAGCGGTGGATATCTTCACCTGTGGAGACGTGATAAAGCCCGAAGTAGCCGCTCACTATCTCATTAACCGTTTCGAGAGCAAGAACCCCTCCATCGTCGAGCTGAAGAGGGGCATTCTCTCTGTCTCCAACGAGAAGCTTCCCCATAAGACGTGCGATTGTGACGTCGAGCTGCGCATGGCGTCGTAACGCTGAACAGGAGGGGAGCCGGTAGTCTCCTCCCGGTTGACGGATGTCTGCGGCCTGCGGGTCGGCCAGGGCGGTTTTTGCACGGTTTTTGCTCTTCAGCAATAAAAAGGGGGGGCACCCTTCGGGGAGCCGCCCCTTTTCTTTTATAAATTCAAGAGGTTACTTCTTGTCTGAGAGGGCCGAGATGCCGGGCAGGTCCTTTCCTTCCAGGAGCTGCAGCGAGGCGCCTCCCCCCGTGGAAATAAAGGTAATGGCATCGCTCACCCCTGCCTTGTGCACGGCATAGTCCGTGTCGCCCCCTCCCACGATAGTGAGGGCATAGGCATCGGCAACAGAGTGGGCAATGGCATACGTTCCGCGGGAAAAGGCATCGATCTCGAAGACCCCCATGGGACCGTTCCAGATGATGGTTTTCGCATTCTGCAGGGCCTCGGAGAAGAGCTTTACCGAGGCGGGACCTATGTCGAGCGCCCGCCATCCCTTGGGGATCTCCTGTGTCGTCACGATCTTCGTTTCCGCGCCCGCCTCGATGCTCTGGGCAATGACACTGTCCACCGGGAGATAGAACTTCACATTGTTTTTCCTGAGCTTTTCCATGATGCTTTTGGCAAGATCGAACATCTCGGCCTCCACGAGGGAGTCGCCGATTTCGTATCCCATCGCCTTGATAAAGGTGTAGGCCATTCCGCCGCCCACGATCACTTTATCCACCTTGTCGGCCAGGTTCTCCAGCACCCCTATTTTGCCCGACACCTTCGCCCCGCCGAGG
This sequence comes from Thermodesulfovibrionales bacterium, assembly GCA_046350935.1. GTDB lineage: Bacteria > Nitrospirota > Thermodesulfovibrionia > Thermodesulfovibrionales > Dissulfurispiraceae > Nitrobium. Next base: position 79,924 of record JAXLZK010000002.1, on the reverse strand, counting down.
ATCGCGACAAAGGGCCGCACCGGGTTTTCCACCACGCCCTTGAGGTATTCGATCTCCTTTTTCATGAGAAAGCCGGCGGCAGAGGGGAGAAAGCGGGTGATTCCGGCGGTGGAGGCATGCGCCCGGTGCGCAGCACCGAAGGCGTCGTTCACATAGAAGTCGGCGAGCTTCGCGAGGGCCTTCGCGAAGGTTTCGTCGTTCTTCTCCTCTTCGAGGTGGAACCGAAGGTTTTCGAGAAGCAGGACGTCTCCGTCCTTCATCTTAGCCACGAGGCCCTCCGCCTGCGGTCCGATACAGTCGGGAGAGAAGAGCACTTCTTTATTCAGGAGCCGGTGGAGACGCTTTACGACGGGCGCGAGGCTAAACCGGGGCTCCACCTTGCCCTTCGGCCTCCCCAGGTGGGAGGCAAGGATGACCTTCGCCCCCTCATCAATCGCGTAGTTGATGGTGGGGAGAGTGGAGCGTATCCGGCTGTCGTCGGTAATGACAAGATTATCATCGAGGGGGACATTGAAATCCGCCCTGATAAAAACCCTCTTCCCCTGTATCGGGATGTCCTCGATAGTGAGCTTCCCGAGGATGTCTTTAATGCCCAGCGATACCTCCCCTCTCTTCGCCATGCCTACCCCCTCGCACCGATGCGCAGAACAAGGTCCCTCAGGCGCGAGCTGTACCCCCACTCGTTGTCGTACCAGGAAATCACTTTAACCATGCGGCCTTCCATTACCTTGGTCAGGGTGGAGTCGAAAATCGAGGAGTACGGGTTCCCGTTGAAATCGACCGAGACGAGCGGGGCCTCCACGTACTGGAGAACTCCCTTCATGGGGCCTTCCGCCCATTTCTTCATCGCGGCATTGACCTCCTCGGCGGTGACGTCCCTGTTCAGCTCCGCCACGAGGTCCACGACCGACACGTTGGGGGTTGTCACCCGCATCGCAAAACCGTCGAGCTTCCCTTTCAGCTCGGGAAGCACCAGCCCGATCGCCTTTGCGGCGCCCGTAGAGGTGGGGATCATGGAAAGGGCGGCAGCGCGCGCCCTCCTCAGGTCCTTGTGGGGCAGATCGAGGATCCGCTGGTCGTTGGTATAGGAGTGAATCGTGGTCATGAGGCCCCGTATGATGCCGAACTCCTTGTGCAGCACCTTTGCGACAGGGGCAAGACAGTTGGTGGTGCAGGAGGCATTGGAGATGATCTTGTGTTTCGAGGGATCGAGGGCCTCGTCGTTGATCCCGAGGCAGACGGTAATGTCCGGCTCCTTTGCCGGGGCGGAGATGATCACCCACTTCGCGCCCGCATCGAGGTGTTTCGCCGCCTTCTCCCTGTCGGTGAAGAGGCCGGTGGACTCGATAACGACATCCACGTTCATCTCCTTCCAGGGCAGGTTCTCCGGCGACCTCTCCGACGAGATCCGTATCTCTTTGCCGTCCACCACGAGGCTGTTGTCTTTCGCCTGCACCTCGGCGCCGAAGATCCCGTGCACGGAGTCGTACTTCAGAAGATGCGCCAGGGTTTTCGCATCGGTCAGGTCGTTAAGGGCAACGATCTCTATATCGCCGTATCCCCTGCAGGTCCTGAAAAAATTCCGTCCGATCCTGCCAAAGCCGTTGATGCCTATCCGTAATGCCATTGTATCCTCCTTTAGGAAGTAGTGTCCATACGATTTATCACCATGCCGGTCAGAAGCTTTGGATAGAAGTAGGTGGATTTCGGCGGCATCCGCAAATGGGACAGGGCCACCCTCTCCACATCCTCCACGCCGGTGGGGTTCAGAAAGAACACGCCGTCGAAATCGCCCCGGCGCACCTTCCCCGCAGCCTCTTTGACGTCCATTTCATAGGCGATGTCCGTTATGCCGAGGTCCCTTTTGAGGATCAGCTCGTGGAGCACGACCACATCGAGGCTCCTCAGGGCGGGCGGCACATCCTTCAACTGCCCCTTCTTGCGGTACTTCAGGAGATACCAGCGGTCCTCGTTATCGAGGTAAAGGCCGAAGGTCCCCTTGCCCTCTCCGGCTATGGTTTTTGCGATATCCTCGTCGAGGGAGGCCTCGCGGATCGTAAAATCGGCGCTCAGCTTCCGCATGATCTCCTCCCTCCGGGAGATGCCTTTCACCATCCTGTGGGTGGGGAGCACGGAAATCCCGTCGTCGGAGATGTTTGCAAGGAACATCAGCACGTACTCCCACGGACGAAAGCCGCCCGCCGCACACTCCGGGAAGAAGGTATTGGGGTGCCCCAGGGCATCCATTTCGATCTTGAATTCCAGAGCAACTTCATACCGGTGATGGCCGTCGGCTATAAAGAGGGGCCTCTCATACAATTCGTTCATTATCACCCCGCAGTGCGCCTCATCAGTTATCTTGTAGAGGTTGTGGACGGCGCCGTCCAGATCGCGGGCGCTGAAACAGGGCTTTCCGCCGAGGGATTCCAGGATACGGGAGGTGGCCCGCTCAGGGCTGTGGTAGAGCGAGTAGATGGGGCTTATATTCGCTAAGCACGACTTCATCAGGCTGAGCCTGTCGGCCTTCGGCTTCGAATGGGTCGCCTCATGGGGGAATACCCCCTGCCCCAGCTCCTCTATCTTCACCAGCGCGAGGACCCCCCGCAACACCTTCTTCTCCCCGCCGAGGAGATATTCAATCTCATAGGCATAGAAAGCGGGCCTGTCGTCCCTTATCAGGATGCCCTCTCTGCCCCATCGATCGAGGGAATCCCGGGCGCGGGTATACCTGTTGCTCTCCCAACTATCCCCGGGCAGCTCCTTTCCGAAATCTACGCGGACAATGTTATACGGATTCTTCTGATAGAGGACCTCGCGGTATTCCGGGCTGATAACATCGTACGGGGGAGCAATCACCTCGGCCCCTGATACTTTTTCCGGATTATAGAGAAGGCCCTTGAAAGGAATGATCTTTGCCATTTCAGTTTGCGCAGTTCTCTTCTACAAAAATCAGTGTGTGTTCTGGTGCGAAACGACGGATTCGGTGCAGACGAGTTATATAATAGCATGAAACATGAGTAGATTCAAACACAAATGCCGGTTCGCCCAACACGAGGGGCGCGGCAGTCTTGCATGGTGATGCGAGCCTCATGTTTTCATCATGCGGTACGCTTCGTCGTACTGGACCTTCAGCTCCCTCCACCGCTTCAGCGCCTCATGGTTCTCCTTCCAGGCGGAGAAATCCCTGCTCCAGGTCTTTTCCCCCGTTGCATACTCCTTGAGAAAGGCTTCGGTCGTCATGTGGTATTTTTTTTCCATCTTCGCAAGGAACTTCTCGATTTCCTTCAGTTTTTTATTGCAGATAGTCACTTCGCGCGAAAGGGTGATCGCATATTCGTCCGTGTGCACCGTTCTCCTCCTCTCTCTTTGTGGTGGCCGATGGGGCCTCCCTCCCCCTATTGTATTGTACCAGGACGAGCCCCCTTCTTCACCTGCTGAGTGCCCCCGTGTCGGGCTACTCTCTGCGCCGGGGCCTGCTCTCCTCTTGTGGTAGAATAGCAGAGAGATGAGGAGCCGCACGTTCACCCTAAGCCTGCGTTTCAGCCTGGCAACAGGAACCATTCTCCTGCTCTTTTGCGCCCTTTTTTCCACTATCCTCTATTATTATCTGAAAATGCAGGTGATCAGGGATGCTGAGGAGAAGACCGAGATCATCATGACCCATGTCAGGGCACTGGGGGACTACGTCAAGGGGTCGCTACGCCCCAGGATGTTTGACCTCCTTTCAAAAACGAAGGACAAGGACGAATTCATCATCGAGGGCATGTCCACCACCCATATCAACCTCCAGGTGATGAAGAGATTCAGCGAGGATCTTCCCGACTATCTCTACCGACGCGTCTCCGACAGGCCCCTGAACCCTGAAAACTCCTCAGACGCCTTCCATGACCGGATGCTGCGCTCCTTCAGAGAAGGAAGGGAAAAGGGTTCCTGGCACGGAAGGGAGAAAATGGGGGGGAAGGAGTTCCTCGTCTCTGCACGCCCCGTCACCGCAGAGAAGAGCTGCCTGCAGTGCCACGGCGAGCAGGGGCAGGTCTCTCCCGCCATACTGAAACTCTATGGAAACAAGGGAAAATTCGGCTGGAAGGCCGGAGAGGTCGCGGGCATCGAATCGGTATCCATCTCTCTGCATGCCGCCCTTGTCCACGCACGGAAAATCGCCTTCGATGCCTTTATTTTCGGCCTGGGCACCCTCTGGTTCCTCTTTCTCGCCTTTTATGCCACCTTCAGGCAGCTCGTCACCACCCCTCTCAACCACCTTTCGGGCATCTTCAGGGGCATCGCGAACGGCACGGAACCCCTCGGCAGGGCGATCCCCATTGCCCGCAAGGACGAGATCGGCGATCTCACCGAATCGTTCAATCTCCTGGCATGCCATCTGCTCGCTGCCCAGGAGAAGCTCAAGGAGACGGCGGAGATCGAGAAGCAGTTGATCGAAACGGAAAAACTCGCGGCCTTGGGGCAGCTCTCCGCAGGGGTGGCGCACGAGATAAACAACCCCCTCGGCGGCATCAGGCTCTGTTTCAACAACCTGATGGACACCGGGATGGATGCGCAGAAGAGGCAGCAGCATATCGATGTCATCAACATGGGTTTCGACAGGATACAGAATATCGTCCGGCACCTCCTCCACTTCTCGAAGAACACTCCGCTGAGCCTCGCCCCCGCATCTCTCACTACGGTAGTCGAGAACGTCCTGCACCTCGCCGGGTATACCCTAGGGAAGAGAGGGATCTCGCTGGTCAAGGAGCTCTCCCCTTCGATGCCGGTCATGCAGGTGGATGCGAACAAGCTGGAACAGGTCTTTCTCAACCTCATCATGAACGCGGCGCAGGCGATGGAGGGTGGAGGGGTCCTGACCATCAGGACGTGGTGCGAGGGCGCATGGGGGAGCGTATCCGTATCCGATACCGGAAAGGGGATTCCTCCCGAAGTCCTGCCGAAGATCTTCAGCCCGTTCTTTACCACGAAAGGGGTGGGAGAGGGCACCGGGCTCGGCCTCACCGTAAGCCGGGCGATTGTGGAGCAGCATAAGGGGGCAATCAGGGTGGAAACATCGGAAAAGGGGACCACGTTTACGGTACAAGTGCCGATGGTGCCGGTGGCGCGATGAAGAGAACGGTTCTGGTCATAGAGGACGATCCGATCATGAGGCTGGGGATGGAGCACTTCCTCACCGAGCAGGGGTATGCTCTCTCCCTGTGCGCTGACGGCGAAGAGGGAATGCGCGCCATCGGGGGCAGCCAGTTCGACCTTATTATCACCGACCTGCGGCTGCCCTGCCGGGATGGATTCGAAATCCTCCGCCACGCGCAGTCCGTCAGCCCCTCCACCGGGGTCATCATCATTACCGGGTACGCCGACATCAAAAGCTCGGTCCATGCCATTCGGGAGGGGGCCTTCGATTACCTCGCAAAGCCCTTCTCCAACGAGGAGCTCCTGATCTCCCTCGAACGCTTCTTCGCCTTCAGGAACCTCGAAGATGAGGTGCTCTACCTCAGGGAGACCCTCCAGGGGAGGGTCGAATTCCAGGACATCATCGGCAGCAGCCCCCTGATGAGGGACGTTTTCGACCGCATCTCCTCAGTGGCGGATACCGACGTGCCCGTGCTCGTCCTCGGGGAAAGCGGCACCGGAAAAGAGCTGGTCGCCAACGCGGTCCACCGCCTGAGCCGGAGGAACAGCAAGCCCTTTGTGAAAATCAATTGCGCCGCCATTCCCGAGACCCTCTTCGAGTCGGAGCTCTTCGGGCACGAGAGAGGAGCCTTTACCGGCGCCACGGAGACGAGGAAAGGGAAGTTCGAATACGCAAACGGGGGCACGCTCTTCTTCGACGAAATCGGAGACATCCCCCTCTCTCTCCAGCCGAAGCTGCTGCGCGTCCTCGAGGAGAACACCATCACCCGGCTGGGGGGCAATGCTCCCCTGCGGGTGAATGTGCGAAGCCTGTACGCCACCCGGAAGAACCTGAAGGAGAGCGTTGCCGCAGGGACGTTCCGGGAGGACCTCTTTTACCGGATCAACGTCGTCCCCATCACTCTCCCCCCTCTCAGGGAGCGTAAGGAGGACATTCCCCATCTTGTCGACCACTTTCTGAAACAGTACAAGGAAAAATTCAACAAGCCGGAGAGCGCCCTCTCCCCGGCGGCGTATGACGCCCTCCTTTCCTACAGCTATCCGGGAAACGTCCGGGAGCTGAAGCATGCCCTCGAACGCGCCGTGGTGCTCTCCAAAGGCGGAAGAGTCGATCTGCCCGACCTCCCCGACGAGATATCCGGAAAAGCCGGAGGGATCCCCTGCATCAAGGAGGAGCTCTCCCTTGAGGCGGGCATACGCTGCTTCGAGAGGCAGAAGATACTGCGGGCTCTCAACGAGTCGGGGGGAAAGAGGATCGAAGCGGCCCGGAAGCTGGGCATCAGCAGGAAGGTCCTCTGGAAGAAACTGAAGGAGTACAGCATCGAATAAGTTCCCGTCCGGGAACATTTTCCTCCATAATTTTTCTTTTGTTTTCCCCATTGTTCCCTTAAAAAGGCTCCTTGAATTCCCTGAGAGGTGCCTTCCTCTCTTCTGTTCCCTTCAGGGGACGCCGCCTCTCCTCCCCGTCATCTTTCGGAAACATTTTTTAGAGCCCTGAAACATAAAATACGTTGTTTTTATTGAGTATCTTCAATGGCACCGTTATTGCAAATTTCCGGGTGTCCCTTAAATCTTCCTATACGCTACGATGGGGGGTGATAGAGCCCAGGGGAGGCAGCAAACACGGCAGGGTTTCGGTACGAAAACGCAATCGGAAAAGGGGGTAGCACATGGTGGAGAAAACGAAGGGCATCAGTGAGGATTGGCTCTCGCTGTTTCTTGGTCTCTTTATTTTCGTCCTCTCTCTCGGCGCCTTCGGGGGGGTGGACATCCTCGGATGGGGCATCAACACGAAAGTATGGACAGACCCCGCAAAAGCCATGAGTCCCGTTGCCAAGGGCCTTCAGGGGATAAAGGGGGAGATCGTCAAGGTCGAGGGACAGAAAATAACCCTCAAGAAGTCCGACGGCAAGGAGGAGACCCTCACCGTCAAGGGGGATACCGCGGGACTCAAGGCGGGCGACACATACGAGAAGAAGGGGATGCCGGGCATCGTCTCCCTCTTCCTGACCTATCTTGCCCTGCTCGTCCTCATGGGGGTCGGGGCGCGGCTCCTGGGTACTGACGTGAAGAAATTCGCCCTGGGCTTTACCATCGTGTACTGGATAAGCTACCTGTGCTGGTTCCTGGGCCACTACGCCTACATTGCGGCGACAAAGAACCAGCTTAAGCAGTTCAACATCCCCTGGGCCCTCAGCCTGACGGGAGAGGCAGGCTTTATCATTGCCCTTATCGCCGGCCTCATCGTAGGCAATTTCTTCCCGAAGCTCTCCGGGAGGCTGAAGGAGGCGGCGAGACCCGAGCTGTATATCAAGACGGCCATCGTCGTCATGGGAGCGGGACTGGGGCTCAAGTCGGCGGAATCCCTCAGTCTGGCGACCAACGTCATGTTCCGCGGTCTGTGCGCTATCGTCGAGGCCTATCTGATCTACTGGGCGGTCGTCTACTTCGTCGCGCGCAAGTATTTCAAGTTCAGCAGGGAATGGGCGGCGCCCCTTGCCTCGGGGATCTCCATCTGCGGCGTCTCCGCCGCCATAGCCACGGGCGGCGCCATCAGGGCGCGTCCGGTGGTCCCCATCATGGTTTCCTCTCTCGTGGTCATCTTCGCCGTGGTCGAAATGGTGATCCTGCCCTTCCTGGCCCAGACCGCCCTCTGGCAGGAGCCGCTGGTAGCAGGGGCATGGATGGGACTGGCGGTAAAAACGGACGGAGGCGCGGTGGCGAGCGGCGCCATCACCGACGCACTGATCCGGGCAAAAGCCCTCGAAGCAGAGGGGGTCAACTACAAGGCCGACTGGATCACCATGACCGCCACCACCGTAAAGATGTTCATCGATATTTTCATCGGCATCTGGGCCTTTATCCTCGCCGTCATCTGGTGTACGAAAGTCGAGTGCAAGGCGGGACAGAAGGTGCAGCCCATCGAGATATGGCACCGCTTCCCGAAATTCGTCATCGGGTACGTGCTCACCTTTTTCCTGATCCTCGCCCTCTGCTGGCCCGCGGCGAATGCCATCGGCCCGGTGGACAAGGAGATCAAGGCGGTAAAGGACGAAATAGCGGCAGCGGAAAAGCAGCTCTCCACGGCAAAGGACCCCGCAGCCCTGGCAACCCTGAATGACAGGATCAAGGCGGCGAAGGACAAGATAAAAGGCTTGGAAGGATCGATCAGGGAGCCGAAGGCCGTCATGGCGGCGGCAACCGCCGCAACGAGCGAAGGGAATGTCTTCAGGGTCATGTTCTTCGTCCTTACCTTCTTCACCATCGGGATCGTATCCAATTTCAAGAAGCTCTGGGAGGAGGGCATCGGCAAGCTCGCGGCGGTCTATATCCTCTGCCTGTTCGGGTTCATTATCTGGATAGGCCTGTTCATCTCATGGCTCTTCTTCCACGGGGTGAAGCCGCCGGTAATAACAGGGTAGAAAAACCACAGGAGGAATACACATGACAGAGAAACCGGTTTTATCGGAAGAATTGAGAAGGATGCACGCGGAGTACGAGCCCCTGCTCCCGGCAGAGAAGAAGCTTATCGGATGGAGCATAGGACTGGGCATAGGACTCCTCTTCTTCCTCTACTGGGTAAGCGCTACTTTCTTCGGCGGGCACTGAAGCCAGGAGGCGTCCTGACCGGCGCACCAACAAGAAACCCTGCATGAACCATGCAGGGTTTCTTCGTCGTGAAAGCGCTCATTAAAAAGAGGATCAATGGGGCTTTCTGGGCTCTCTCAGTTCAAATAATGCCTTCACCTCGTCCATCAGATCGTTGATGTCCTTGAATTGCCGGTACACGGAAGCGAACCGTACATAGGCCACCTTGTCCAGCTCCTTGAGAGAGGACATGATCTCCTCCCCTATCCAGGAACTGTTCACTTCCTTCATTCCCAGGCCTATTATTCTTTTCTCTATCGCGCCCTCTATCTCCTCAAGCCTGGTGAGGGGAATGGGCCTCTTCTCGCACGCCTTTTTGAGCCCTGTCAGGATCTTGTGCCTGTCGAAGAACTCGCGGCTTCCGTCCTTCTTGATCACCAGGGGAAGGGGGTCCTCCACCCGCTCGTAGGAGGTGAAACGCTGGGTGCATTGAAGGCATTCCCGCCTCCTCCGGATGACTTCACCCTCTTTGCTCGCCCGCGAGTCGATCACCTTGTCCTCGACGCTGCCGCAAAAGGGGCATTTCATGACGCATAGATGGGAAATTTCGTGCAAAGCGCCACGACACGCTCGTTCATTTCGACCAGTACGGACGGGTCGTTGCTGTTCTTGATGACCGTAGCGATGATCTCCGCGATCTCTTCCATCTCGGCCTCCCCCATTCCCCGGGACGTGATGCACGGGGTGCCGAGCCGCATGCCGCTGGTGACGGCGGGGGGCTTGCTGTCGTAGGGAATGGCATTCTTGTTGACGGTAATGCCCGCCTTGTCGAGGGCCTCTTCGGCCTCCTTTCCGGTAATATCCATACTGCTGAGGTCCACCAGCATCAGGTGATTCTCGGTGCCCCCCGAAATGATGGTGAACCCCCGCGCCATCAATGCCGCGGCGAGCTTCTTCGCATTCCCCACGACCCTCTTCTGGTACTCCCTGAACTCGGGGGTCAGCGCCTCCTTCAGGGCGACCGCCTTTGCGGCGACCACATGCACCAGGGGGCCTCCCTGGATTCCCGGGAAGATCGACTTGTCAACGGCCTTTGCGTATTCCTCCCGGCACATGATCAAGCCGCCCCGCGGGCCCCGGAGGGTCTTGTGGGTCGTGGAGGTGACAAAGTCTGCGTAGGGGATGGGCGACGGATGCTCCCCAGCGGCGATCAGGCCGGCAATGTGGGCGATGTCGGCAAGGAGATAGGCCCCCGTTTCCTTCGCAATTTCGGAGAAGGCCTTAAAATCGATGATCCGCGAATAGGCGCTTGCGCCGACTACGATCATTTTGGGCCTGTTCTCTTTCGCCAGCCGCCGCACCTCGCCCATATCGATATACCCGGTCTGCCTGTCGACCCCGTACGAGATCGAGTTATAGATCATTCCGGTGAAGTTGACATGCGCGCCATGGGAGAGGTGGCCGCCGTGGGCCAGGCTCATGCCGAGGATGGTATCGCCCGGCTGCAGGGCGGCGAAGTAGACCGCCATGTTCGCCTGACTCCCCGAGTGGGGCTGCACATTGACGTGCTCAGCGCCAAAGATCTCCTTTGCCCGCTCGATCGCGAGCCTTTCGATCACATCGGCGTACTCGCATCCCCCGTAGTACCGCCTGCCGGGATACCCCTCGGCGTACTTGTTCGTGAAGAGGGAGCCCTGCGCCTCGAGGACCGCGCGGCTCGCATAGTTCTCCGACGCGATCAGGAGGATCTTGTGCTGCTCCCTCTCCGTTTCCTTCAGGATTGCTTCATAGATATCGGGATCTGTCTTCTTAAGATGTTCCATCTTCCTGTCTACTGCTCTATTGCGTAATCCTGTCTCCGACAGGGGCAGCCTTTCGTTCTTTATCGCTTTTCCTCAATGAGGGTGATTTTCCTGAGCCGGTCGCAGTGCCTTCCCCCTTCAAACGAAGTGGTCATCCAGGTACGGACGATCTCCCTGGCGAGGTCCTTTCCGATGATCCTTCCCCCGAGCACGAGCACGTTCGCGTCGTTGTGCAGCCGCGACATCCGGGCCGAGAAGAGCTCGTTGCAGAGGGCGGCGCGGACGCCGGGTATCTTGTTGGCGACGATCGACATTCCGATACCCGTCCCGCAGATCAGAATCCCCCGGTCCGCCTCTCCCGCCGCGACGGCGCGGGAGACCTTCTCTCCGAAGTCGGGGTAATCGACGGACTGCGGGGTGTCCGTCCCGTAGTCGGCCTGCTCATGGCCCATCTCCTGCAGAAGGGAGAGCACCTCCCTCTTCATATCGAGACCGGCATGATCGGATCCAAGGGCAATGCGCATCCATCCTCCTGAAAAACAAACAAAAAATAAGAGAGAAGCCGAGCAGGAAAACGATGGTGCCGTTCCGTGCCCCCTCGCGCTTCTCCGTCGTGCTTCCTTCCTCTCCCCTGCCGCTTCTGACCTCCGGAATGTCCGCTGGTCTGCCTGCCGGTTTGGCCACCGGTCGGCCGGTTGAGTATCATATAAAACGCGCGAAAGGGAAGTCAAGGAAACCGGCGGCAGCGCACGGCTTCAGCGCACCAGCAGTTCCAAAAGGGCCTTTGCGGTATGCAGCCTGTTTTCCGCTTGGTCGAACACGCCGCTCTGGGGCCCGTCCATGACCTCGTCGGTGATCTCCTCCCCCCGGTGGGCGGGAAGGCAGTGGAGCACCAGGGCATCCGGGCGGGCGCACCTGAGCAGCTGACTGTTGACCTGGTAGCCCCGGAATTTGATCTTCTTCTTCTCCGCTTCCCTCTCCTGTCCCATGCTCACCCATACGTCTGTGTAGAGGACGTCGGCCCCGGCAGCCGCTTCTCTCGGGTCCCTCAGGAGCACGATCTCCCCTTCGGCGCCGATCCGGGCACTCTCCAGGACCTCCGGGTCCGGCTCGTACCCCTCCGGACAGGCGACGATCACCTCCATTCCCACACGCGCAGCCGCCTCGATGAGGGAGTTGGCAACATTGTTCCCGTCGCCGATATAGGCGAGGCGGACGCCCCTCAGCCGCCCTTTCTTCTCGAAAACCGTCATCAGATCGGCCAGGGACTGGCAGGGGTGGTGTCTGTCGGATAGCGCATTGACCACCGGGATCGCGGCGTGCGCGGCGAACTCCTCGATCGTGGCGTGCGCGTGGGTCCTCAGGACGAGCCCGTGCAGATACCGCGACAAGACCCGCGCCGTATCGGCGATGCTCTCTCCCCTGTTCAACTGTATTTCCTGTGCAGTGAGGTAGAGGGGCTGCGCCCCGAGCTGGTGGATGCCCACCTCGAACGACACCCTCGTCCGGGTGGAGGGTTTTTCAAAAAAAAGCCCTATGCTCTTCCCGGCGAGGGGGCGTGCTCCCCTGTCCTCACCGGCTTTCAGGGCTACGGCCCGCGCGAGCAGCCCTTCGATCTCGCTTCCGGTGCATTCGGCAATCGTAAGAAAATCGCGCTTCATAATGCCCTGCCCAACAGATCGTCCAGTATTTCCACCAGGTGGTTGATGTCCTTTTCCTCGACGATCAGGGGAGGAAGGAACCGCAGGATATTGCCGCCGGTGCAGTTTATCAGTACGCCCTTGTGCAGGCACGCCTTCACGATCGGCATGCCGTCCCTCGTCAGCTCCATGCCGACCAGCAGCCCTTTTCCCCTGACCTCCACGATCTGCGGGTAGTATTCCTTCAGCTGGTTCAGCTTCTCGGCAAAATGGAGCCCCATCCTGTTGCAGTGGTCCAGGATGAACCCGTCCTCCAGGATCGTTTCGAGCGTCGCCAGGGCGGCGGCGCAGGCGAGGGGGTTCCCGCCGAAGGTGGAGGCATGGCTGCCGGGCTGAAAGACCGAAGCGACCTTCTCGGTCGCGAGGAGCGCGCCGATGGGGATGCCCCCCCCGAGCCCCTTCGCAAGGGTGATGATATCGGGAGTGATCCCGTAGTGTTCGTAGGCAAACAGCTTCCCGGTTCTCCCAATGCCCGTCTGGACCTCGTCGAGGATGAGGAGGAGCTCGTGTTTGTTGCAGAGCTCCCGCACCCGCTTCAGATAGTCGTCAGAGGGGACCTTGACCCCCCCCTCCCCTTGAATCGGTTCGAGCATGACCGCGCAGGTCTCCCGGGTAATGGCGGCCTCAAGGGCATGGATATCGTTGAAGGGCACATGCCGGAAGCCGGGCACCAGGGGCTCGAAGCCCTTCTGGAACTTCTCCTGCCCTGTAGCAGTCACCGTGGCAAGGGTCCTTCCGTGAAAAGAGCTCAGCGCCGTGATGATCTCGAACCTTTCCCGGCCGTGATACTCCTTCGCGTACTTCCGGGCGAGCTTGATCGCCCCCTCGTTCGCCTCCGCGCCCGAATTGCAGAAGAAGGCCTTGTCGGCGAAGGAATGGGAGACGAGGAGCTTCGCGAGCTTTATCTGCGGCTCGATATGGAAGAGATTGGAAACGTGGAGGAGCCGCTGCGCCTGCTTCTGCACGGCCACCACGACCTTCGGATGGCAATGTCCCAGCACATTGACCGCGATGCCGCCGACGAAATCGAGATATTCCTTGCCGTCGGCGCCCCACACCCTCATGCCCCGCCCTTTCCTCAGCACAACGGGAAAGCGGCTATAGGTATGCATCAGATAGCGGTCTGCGTCCTCGATGATTTTTTTCTGTTCCATCCGGGATGATAACATAGGAGAAATGGACAGGGCAACCGAGAGGCTTGAAAATACTGAAGAAAAGGCTTTATTCCCTCAAAACGAAATGGGTTGAAAATATGTATGAAAATTTTATACATATGGTATAATAGATGGTCATGAAAATCGCGGTCACCGGAAAAGGCGGCGTAGGGAAAACCACTCTCTCGGCCATCCTGTGCCATCTGTTCGCAGCGGACGGCAGGAGGGTGATCGCCATGGACGCCGACCCCGACGCCAACCTCGCCCAGGCTCTGGGCGTTCCCCCTGCCGAAAGCGCAAAAATACGCCCCATCGCCGACATGGCGGAGCTGATCGAGGAAAGGACCGGCGCGAAGCCCGGCACCATGGGAGGGATTTTCAAGCTCAACCCCCGCGTGGACGACCTTCCCGAAGGCCTTGGATACGAGAGGGGAGGGATCACCCTCCTGGTGACGGGCAAATCGAAGTCCGCCGCCTCGGGCTGCTACTGTCCGGAAAACGTGCTCCTGCGGCGGCTGCTGAAGCATCTCGTCGTCGAGCGGGACGAGGTCGTCGTGGTGGACATGGAGGCGGGCATCGAGCATCTGACCCGGGGGACCGCCGAAGCGGTGGACGCCTTCATCGTGGTGGTGGAGCCCGGGCAGCGGAGCATCCAGACCGCCCTTACCGTACGGGAAATGGCCCGCGGCCTCGGGGTAAAAAAGGTCTTTGTCGTCGCCAACAAAATACGGAACGAAAACGACATCGCCTTTCTGAGGGAGCACCTGCAGGGCATGGAGCTTCTCGGCGCCGTCTCTTTCAGCCAGGAGGTCATGGACGCCGATGTGAGCGGGGCATCTCCCTTCGGAAAAGCCCCTGAAGCAGTCGAATCCATCAAGGAAATAAAGAAAAGGCTCGAAAGTTCATTTGATTCCCGTTAAGGCATCCATACGGAGGGACGTCCTGTCCCGCAGGGATTCGATCGCTTCCGCACAAAAGAGCGGCAAGGACGAGGCGATACGGAAGACCCTGTTTGCCCTTTCCGCTTTCCAATCAGCGCGTTTTGTCCTCCTCTATGCCTCCTTCCGGAGCGAAGTGGACACCTTCGGCATACTCCGTTTCTGCCTCGAAAAGGGCAAGCGGGTGGCGCTGCCGCGGGTGGATGCCGCCAAAGGAGAGCTTTTCCTCTACGAAATCAGGGACATGAACGACCTTGCCACGGGCTGCTGGGGCATCCTGGAGCCGATTCCGGCCTCCGAAAGGGAGAGGGGGGTGCAGGAGATGGACCTCATTGTCGTCCCCGGGGTCGCCTTCGACGAGCAGCGCAACAGGCTGGGATACGGCAAAGGATACTATGACAGGCTTCTCCGGGAAAAAAGGGCGGAAGCCGTTGCGCTGGCGTACGAAGAGCAGATCGTCGCCTCCCTTCCCGCCGAAGAGCACGACGTAAAAATGGACTCCATCATTACCGATCAGAGGGTTATCGCCGACGGTGGACATTAAGCGGATCGAACAGGGAGTGCGCCTCATCCTGGAGGGCATAGGGGAAGACGGAGACCGCCCGGGGCTCAAGGACACACCGGTGCGCGTGGCGAAGATGTACGCCGAGATTTTTTCCGGCCTCGAAACTCCCGACGACGACCTCCTGAAGCCCATCGAGGGGGAAAGCCACGACGAGATGGTCCTCCTCAAGGACATCCCCTTCTATTCCGTGTGCGAGCACCATCTCCTTCCCTTCGTCGGCAAGGCCCACATCGCCTATATTCCCGACAGCAGAATCGTAGGGCTGAGCGAGCTTCCCCGCGCCCTCGAACACTTCGCCAAGAGGCCCCAGGTACAGGAGCGCCTCACCGCTCAACTAGCCGACATCATTATGGAAAGGCTCAAACCTCGTGGATGCATGGTGGTCATCGAGGCGGAGCACCTCTGCATGAGCATGCGGGGGATCAAGAAGCCCGGGGCGAAGACGACCACCTCCGCGGTCAGGGGCATCTTCAGAAGCAAGCAGAGCACCCGTGAAGAAATGCTCGAACTCATAAAGAAAAATCATTAACAAGGAGGAAGCATGTCGGCAAAAATCATCAGCGGTACCGAAGTAGCCGCCCAGATCAGGGAGGAGCTCAAGAAGGAAGTGGACGGCCTCAAAGAAAAGCACGGCGTCGTGCCCGGGTTGGTGACGATCCTGGTGGGCAAGAACCCCGCCTCGGTCAGCTACGTGACCGCCAAACAGAAGACAGCGCACGAACTCGGCTTCCATTCCCTCCAGGACGATCAGCCCGCGGACATCTCCGAAGAGGCCCTGCTCGCCCTCGTGGACAAGTACAATAAAGACCCGAAGATCCATGGTATCCTTGTCCAGCTCCCGCTCCCCAAGCACATCAACGAGAAAAAGGTCCTGAACGCCATCGATCCGGACAAGGATGTGGACTGTTTCCACCCGGTCAATGTGGGGCGCCTGATGATCGGCGGCTCCGAGGCGAAATTCCTGCCCTGCACGCCCGCCGGCATCCAGGAGCTGATCGTACGCTCCGGGTTCGAGACCTCCGGCGCAGAGGTCGTGGTGGTCGGCCGCTCGAACATCGTGGGCAAGCCCATCGCCAATATCATGCTTCAGAAAGGCAAGGGCGCGAACTCGACCGTCACCATCGTGCATACCGGGACGAAGGACCTCGAGTCCCACTGCAAGCGCGCAGACATCCTCATCGTCGCCGCCGGCGTGCCGGGGCTTGTCAAGCCTGAATGGATAAAGCCCGGAGCCTGCGTGATCGACGTAGGCGTCAACCGCGTCGGCGAGAAGATAAGCGAGAAGACCGGAAAGCCGGTGCCGGTCCTCAAGGGTGACGTTGACTTCGACGCGGCCAAGGAGATCGCCGGGGCCATCACTCCCGTGCCCGGAGGCGTCGGACCGATGACGATCACCATGCTCATGAAGAACACCGTCTCCTCCGCAAAAATGCATGCGGGGCTGCAGGGATAACCGATAGCAAAACCGGCGCTTCCGTATGGTAAAATAAAGGGTTAGACAGTACCCTGGTTGAAGGAAAGCAACCGAAGGAGCCTTTATGTCATCGACAGCCATTCAGTACGAAGCCGAACGTGCGAAGCCGCTGCTGCAGGAGATCATGGAGCGGTCGGGCCAGAACCTCCTTGCCTGCTACCAGTGCCGCCGTTGCGCCGCCGGGTGCCCGGTCGGGGAAGAGACGGACGGGGTCACCCCGGACCGGCTGATCAGGATGATCCTGCTCGGCGACACCGAAAAAGCCCGTAACAACCTCCTCGTCTGGAAATGCGTCGCCTGCTACACCTGCGGCACGCGCTGCCCGAACAATATCCAGACCGCGCGGATCAACGAAACGCTCAAGCATATGTCCAAAGAGTCCCACGCCGAACCGCTGCTCCCGAAGGTCGCCTCTTTCCACGGCGCCTTCATGAAAGCCGCCTCCCACTTCGGCCGCTTCAACGAGGTGGAGTTCATGGGCCTCTACGAGATGGAGAACACCGCCCAGGAGCTCAAACGGGGCGGGTGGAAGGCCATTTTTGACGAGATGAGGAGCACTGCCCGGCTGGGTCTCTCGATGATGAAGACACGGAGAATGCATTTCCGCCTGGAAAAGGTCAAGAAGCTCTCTGAAGTCAAAAGTCTTTATAAAAAGTCCACGGAAAGAAAGGTGACGGGCTGCTGAAGCAGCCTGCGCCCGGCGGAAAATCAGGGGTTTATCATGGAAATAGCGTACTATCCCGGATGTACATTGCATGCCTCTTCAGAGCTGTACGACATCCAGAGCAGGCTGGTGCTCGGGCAGCTGGGGCTCGAATTGAAAGAGATAGAGGACTGGAACTGCTGCGGGGCCACCTCCGCCAGCAAGACGAACGACTTCCTCGCCCTCGCCCTCCCCGCCCGCAATCTGGGCATCGCGGACGCGAGCGGGTATTCCGAAATCGTCATCCCCTGCTCGTCCTGCCTGAGCAGGATGCTGGTGTCCCGTCGGCGGCTCGCTGAGGACCCCGAGCTCAGGAGCGTCATCAATGCGGAGCTCGATAAAAAGGTGGACGGCTCGATAAAGATACGGAGCATCCTCGAGGTGCTCCTGCCGAAAGTCCGGTCAGGCGAGCTGGCGGAAAAAGTAAAGACAAAGCTGGAAGGGCTCAAGCCCGTCTGCTACTACGGCTGCCTCCTGACCCGCTTCCCCTGCGACATGGAGGTGCCCGACAACGTCGAAAACCCCCAGGGGATGGAGACCATCTGCAAGGCGCTGGGCGCCCAGCCCCTCGACTGGACATACAAGACGGATTGCTGCGGCGCCGCCGCTTCGGTCAACGACACCGACACCTCCCTGTCCCTCATGGCGAAGATCCTGAAGGACGCGGTGGCGCGGGGAGCCAACTGCTTCGTCACCACCTGCCCCATGTGCCAGTTCAACATGGACGCCTACCAGGCCCAGGTGGGGGAGAAGTTCGGGATCCCGCAGCGCCTGCCTGTCTATTTCATCACCGAGCTGATCGGCGTCTCCATGGGGCTCAGCCCTCAGGAGATGCAGGTAGACAGGCACTTTGTGGATGCCATGGGACTTTTAAAGGAGTTGAAACTGCTATGAGCGCAAAAAACTCTTCCTCGAAACACGGCTCCGTTCTCGTCGTCGGGGGCGGCATCGGGGCCATGCAGGCGGCCCTCGACCTCGCCGACGGCGGATTCAAGGTACACATGGTACAGAAGGACCCCGCCATCGGCGGCACCATGGTCATGCTGGACAAGACCTTCCCCACCGGCGACTGCGCCATGTGCATGATCTCGCCGAAAATGGTGGAGGTGGGGCGGCATCTGAATATCGATATCCATACGCTGGCCGAAGTGGTATCGGTGGAGGGCCGGCCCGGGGACTTCAAGGTTCGTGTCAAACTGGCACCCCGGTATGTGGACCCGGACAAATGTACGGGCTGCGCGGACTGCGAGGCGAAGTGCCCCAAGAAGGTGACGAGCGAGTTCGAGCAGGGGCTCTCCACGCGGAAGGCGATCTATGCCCTCTTCGCTCAGGCAGTGCCCAACACCCGGGCCATCGACGCAAGCCAGTGCCTCTACCTCACCAAAGGCGTCTGTAAAAGCTGTCAGAAGGTCTGTAAAGCGGGCGCCATCAACTACGAAGACAAGGGTAAGGAGATCGAGCTCACGGTCGGCGCCATCATCCTCGGCCCCGGCCTGGACCGCTACGACGCGCGGGCGCGGGGAGAGCTGGGGCTGGGGCGCTGGCCCAACGTGGTCTCCTCCATCCAGTTCGAGCGCGTCCTCTCAGCGTCCGGACCATACAAGGGCGAGGTGAAACGCCCCTCCGACGAGAAGCACCCCCGCAAGGTGGCCTGGATCCAGTGCGTCGGCTCCCGGGACAGCCATAACGCCAACCCCTGGTGCTCCTCGGTCTGCTGCATGTACGCCACCAAGCAGGCGATTATCGCCAAGGAGCACGACAAGAACATCGAGCCCACCATTTTCTATATGGAGATGAGGGCTTTCGGCAAGGATTTTGACAAGTACGTGGAGCGAGCCAGGAGGGACTACGGCGTGCAGTACCGGCGCGCCATGATCTCCGCGGTCCGGGAAGTCCCCGGTGCAGGGGACCTTGTTCTGCGGTATGCCGCAGAGGACGGGAAGCTGGTGGACGAGACCTTCGACATGGTGGTCCTGTCCGTCGGCCTCGAACCGCACAAGAACGCGGCGGAGTTCGCGCAGACCTTCGGCATCGAGACCACCCCCTACCGTTTCCCCAGGACTTCTCCGCTCCTGCCTGTCCGGACGAGCAGGGAGGGCATTTACATCACCGGCACCTACCAGGGTCCGAAGGACATCCCCGAAACCGTCATGCAGGGGAGCGCGGTCGCCGGAGAGGCGATGGCCCTCCTGGGAGAGGCCCGCGGCACCGAGACCGCCTCGAAGGAGCTCCCCCCGGAAAGGGACCTGGCCGGAGAGGAGGCGCGGATCGGCGTTTTCGTCTGCCACTGCGGCACCAACATCGCCTCCACCGTAAAGGTCGACGAGGTGGTGGAAGAGGCGAAGAGGCTCCCCGGCGTGGTCTACGCCACCAATACCATCTATGCATGCGCCCAGGACAACCAGGACGTGATCAAGCAGAC
The DNA here is from genome assembly GCA_046350935.1 of Thermodesulfovibrionales bacterium. Lineage (GTDB taxonomy): Bacteria > Nitrospirota > Thermodesulfovibrionia > Thermodesulfovibrionales > Dissulfurispiraceae > Nitrobium. The sequence continues at coordinate 60,442 of JAXLZK010000002.1, read as the reverse complement.
CATCCACGACCAGAAGCTGAACCGGGTGGTGATCGCTTCCTGCACCCCCAGGACCCACGAGCCCCTGTTCCAGGAGACCATCCGCGAGGCGGGGCTGAACAAGTACCTCTTCGACCTGGCGGACATCCGCGAGCAGTGCTCCTGGTGCCACATGGGGAAGAAGGAAGAGGCCACCAAGAAGGCCAAGCAGATCGTCAGGATGTCGGTGGCGAAATCCCGGCTCCAGCAGCCCATCTCGACCGATACGGTGGGAGTCACCCCCGCCTGCATGGTCATCGGCGGCGGCATCGCCGGGATGACGGCGGCCCTCTCCCTCGCCGAGCAGGGCTTCCAGGTGCATATCGTGGAGAAGGAGAGCGGGCTGGGCGGCCTGGCCCGGAACCTCCATCGCACCCTCGAGGGGAGCGACGTCCAGGAGTTCCTGAAAGCCAGGATCGCCGCGGTGCAGGCCCATCCCCGCATCACGGTCCATACCGGGGCCGAAGTGAAAAAGACCGAAGGCTTTGTCGGTAATTTCAAGACCGTGCTCAGCAACGGCGCTGCGCTCGACCACGGGGCGATCATCATCGCCACCGGCGGCGTGGAATACACGCCCACCGAATACCTCTACGGCGACAGCGACAGGGTGGTCACCCAGCGGGAGCTCGAAAAGAGGCTCGCAGGGGGAGAGCAGCCGAAGGCGGCCGAAAGCTTCGTCATGGTCCAGTGCGTCGGCTCCCGCGAGGAGCCGAACCAGTACTGCTCACGGGTCTGCTGTCAGGACGCCATAAAGAACGCCATTGCTATAAAGGAGAGAAACCCCGGCGCCCAGGTGACCATCCTCTACCGGGACATCCGGACGTACGGGCTGCGCGAAGACTACTACAAGAAAGCGCGCGACCTGGGGGTGCTCTTCATCCGGTATGAGGTGGACAGGAAGCCCGCGGTCGAAAAGGCGGGCGACAGAGTGCGGGTCACCGCATGGGACTACATGCTGAACAGGGAGCTGACGCTGAACGCGGACTGGCTCGTCCTCTCCACCGGCCTCCGGCCCCACCCCACCACCGACCAGGTGGGCGAGATGTACAAGGTGACCCGCAACCCCGACGGCTATTTCCTCGAGGCCCATGTGAAGCTCCGTCCGGTGGACTTCCCCAGCGAGGGGGTCTTCGTCTCCGGCCTTGCCCACGCCCCGAAGAACCTCGACGAGACCATCACCCAGGCCCTCGCCTCCGCAGGCCGGGCGGGAGTGATCCTCTCCCACGAGCGGCTGGCGGTCTCCGGCATCATCGCCAAGCACCGGAGAGACCTCTGCATGTCCTGCCTGAGCTGTTTCCGGGTCTGCCCCTTCGATTCCCCGTATATCGGCGAAGACGGCAAGGTCGCCCACAACGAAGTCAAATGCATGGGGTGCGGCATCTGCGCGGGCATCTGCCCTGCAAAGGCATTCCAGGTGAACAACTTCAGGGACGACCAGATCCTCGCCATGATCGACGCCGCGGTGGAGAGCGAAGAGCCGGGCGTGATCGGGGGATAGGGACGGTTTCCATGAGGAGCATATTTTTGAAGAAGGATAGAGGAGGATTGCGTAATGGATAAACTCGCGGAGTCGGCTGCACCGGACGCGGTTTCCCCCGTGGAGAAGCCGCACGGGACACCGCCGGGCTGGGAGCCCAACATCCTGGCCTTTGCCTGTCATTACTGCGCGTTCGCCGCAGCGGACCTGGCAGGGGTCATGAGGCTCTCCTACCCGTCAAACGTGAAGGTCGTCCGGCTTCCGTGCACCGGCAAGCTGGACCATATCTACATCCTGCGGGCTTTTGAAAAGGGCGTGGACGGCGTATTCGTCGCCGGCTGACTGAAGGGGCAATGTCATTACCTGGAAGGTAATTCATTCGCGGCACGGAGAATCCAGTACATAAAAAAACTTTTGTCCAAGGTGGGCATTGATCCTGCTCGCCTGGAGATGTTCAACCTCTCGGCGGCAATGGGACCGCGCTGGGCCGAGATCTGCACCCAGTTCACCGGGAAGATCCAGGACCTCGGCCCTTCGCCGATGCGGGTTGCCGTCTGCAAGAGCGACGGGACGAAAAGGAGTGAGCAGCGATGATAGTAGGCGAGCAGAAGCCATTCGACGAAATCTGGGAGATGGTCAGGAGCTTCAAGAGAGTTTTGGTGTTCGGCTGTAATACGTGCGTCGCCATTTGCCATGCGGGCGGCGGCAAGGAGGCGGAGATCCTCGCCTCCCTGATCAGGATGAAGGCGGCCCAGGAGGGCATCGCCATGGAAGTGGACCACCTGGCGGTGGAGAGGCATTGCGAGCCCGAATACTTCGTCCCGGTCATGGAGAAGGTCAGGACCTACGACCTCGTGCTGTCCACTGCCTGCGGGGTGGGGGTCAACTTCCTCTCCGAGAGGATCGGCTCGATACCGGTCTATCCAGGACTCGATACCGAGTTCTTCGGTGCGGTGCCCCAGGCAGGGGTCTTTACGGAGCTGTGCGCCGGGTGCGGGACATGCATCCTCCATCAGACCGGCGGGATCTGCCCAGTGGCCCGCTGCTCCAAGTCCCTCATGAACGGACCGTGCGGCGGCACGAACAAGGGCAAATGCGAGATCAGCCCGGATGTGGACTGCGCGTGGTTCATGATCGTGGAGAGGATGAAGCAGCTCGGCACCCTCGAGAAACTGTACGAGATCCAGCCCCCGCGGAACTGGTCCACCGGCCTGTACGGAGGCCCCCGCAGGGTCGTGCTCGAACATATCCGGGACCTCGAAGAGCAGGAAGAGAAGAAAGAGGCACAGGCAGGAGGAACTGAGAAATGAAAAGCGGAAGCAATCTTGAAAGGGTCATCGCGAGCGGAAAGCCCGCCGTCACCGCCGAACTGGGTCCTCCGATGAGCGCCGACCCCCATGAAGTGATAAAAAAAGCCGGGATGCTGAAGGGCTATTGCGACGCGGCGAACATCACCGACTGCCAGACAGCGGTGGTACGCATCTCGAGTATCGCCGCCGCGGTGCTGGCGCTTCAGGCGGGGCTCGAGCCGGTCATGCAGATGACCTGCAGGGACCGCAACCGTATTGCGATCCAGGCGGACATTCTCGGCGCCGCGGCCCTGGGGCTCAAAAACTGTCTCTGCATCGCGGGAGACCACCAGTCCTTCAGCGCCGCTGGAAGGCTCAAGGGCCATCCGGGCGCCAAGAACGTCTATGACGTGGACTCCATCCAGCTCGTCGGCATCCTCAAAAAAATGCGCGACGAGAGCCTCCAGGAAGGCGGCGACAAGCTCGAAGTGCCCCCGAAGCTCTTCATCGGCGCCGCCTTCACCCCCGGCGGGGACCCGATGGACTACCGCCCCTACCGCCTGAAGAAAAAGGTGGACGCAGGGGCTGACTTCATCCAGACCCAGGGCATTTACGATATCGAGATGTTCAGGAAGCAGATGGAAGTGGTCAGGAACCTCGGGGTACATGAGCGGACGGCGATCCTGGGCGGCATCATCGTGCCCAAGAGCGCAATGATGCTCAAATATATGGACTCTTCGGTGGCGGGAGTGAGCGTCCCCCCCGCTCTGATCCAGAGAATGATGAAAGCCAAGGACGCGGCAGGAGACGACAAGAAGAAAGCCAAGGAGATGCAGGAGGCCGAGGGGATCAGGATCGCGGTGGAGCTGGTCCAGCAGGTGCTCGAAATCCCCGGGATCAAGGGCGTGCATATCCAGGCCATCGAATGGGAGAGCGCCATGCCGGAGATCGTCAAGGCCGCGGGACTCTATCCCCGCCCCACTTTCAACGATTAGGCATATAAATAGAAGTATGCAAGGGCACGGAAAGATTCCGTGCCCTTTTTTATTGCCCTTGTCCCCTCTGCTGCGTATTCCTTTAGAGAAGGCGAGTTTCTGCATAGGCATCCTTGGGGAGGGGCTGGGGGGACCGCTCTTTCTTTGCGAGCGAATTCCTCCTTCATCGCAGAGGAACATCTCTTTTTGATAATGATCCGTTTTCCCTTCAAGTACACAGGGGGACAGGACGTTACCTGCCCCCTTTGAGATTCCAGACGCTCGCTACAGACAAGAGGATCCCCCTCAGCCCCCCTATCACCTTTGTCTCAGAGAAGGGGCCCTCTTCTCAGGGGAGCCATTCTTCCCCTCCCCTTAGGCTAAGGGGAGGCGGGGAGGGGTTATCGCCCTTCCCCTTGCCATCTTCCTCCGAAGAGAGCTTCTTTGTCCACCCGTTTCGATGCGCTTCCGTGCTGTCCAAGCCATTGACAAGATAGCAGGGGTTTACCCTATAATCCATTGTCCCAGGAACCTTTTTGCTGACCCGGTGAAGCGCATAAGGTGTGACGTAGTTCACATCATAGCACACGGGGAGGAGGATACAATACCGCTGTTGCCGCAACGAGCGGGAGCAAGGCGCCTTCGGGCATCCCCGGAATCCCTTGTCCCGCATCCCCTTTGGAAACAAGGAGCTTGCCCATATGGCTACTACTTTTAAATGGACGGGAAAGACACTGCAGGGTGCGGTGCAGAGCGGAGAAATGTCCGCAGGCAGCAGGGACGAAGTGATCGTTGCATTGAGGAGGCAGCGCATCACCCCCGTGCGGGTGGACGAAAAGAAGCCGAAGAAGGCACGGGGACAGAAGATTACCGACAAGGACAAGGTCGTCTTCACCCGCCAGTTCGCCACCATGTTCACCGCAGGCATTCCCATTGTTCAGGGCCTCGACATCCTCGCCCGGCAGATCGACAACAAGTCGCTGGGAGCGGTCATCGGCCAGATAAAGAACGACGTCGAAACAGGCATCACCCTGGCCGACGCGATGAAAAAACACCCGAAGATTTTCGATGACCTCTATGTCAACCTGGTGGCGGCGGGCGAGGCGGGAGGCGTGCTGGACGGCGTGCTGCAGCGGCTGGCCGTCTATATCGAAAAGTCGATGAAGCTGAAGAAAAAGGTGAAGGGAGCCATGATCTATCCCTCCATCGTCATTTCCGTGGCAGTCCTCGTCATCGCCATCATCATGATATTCGTCATCCCCATCTTCGCCAAGATGTTCAGTGAGATGGGGGCGGCCCTCCCCCTGCCCACCCGGATCGTCGTCGCCATCAGCAACTTCCTCGGCGGCATCGGGGGCGCACTGGTCTTTGCGGGGCTCATCGGGACGGTCTTCGGAATCCGGCAATACCGGAAAACGGAGAAGGGACGCAAAACGACCGATCGGATCATGCTCAAGCTCCCGGTCATGGGGGACCTCCTGAAGAAGGTGGCGGTGGCCCGGTTTACCCGGACCCTCGGCACCCTGCTGAACAGCGGAGTTCCCATTTTGGACGGGCTCGAGATATGCGCTCGGTCCTCCGGCAACAAGATCATCGAAGAGGTGGTGTTCGGGGTGAAATCGGAAGTCGCCTCCGGGAAAACCGTCGCCGAGCCCCTCTCAAAGGCCGAAGTGTTCCCTCCCATGGTCGTCCAGATGATCAACGTCGGAGAATCCACCGGCGCCCTCGACCAGATGCTCGTGAAAATAGCCGACTTCTACGACGACGAAGTGGACAATGCGGTGGCGAACCTCACCACCATGCTGGAGCCGATGCTGATGGTCTTCCTCGGGACTACCATCGGCTTTATCGTGATAGCCCTCTACCTCCCCATCTTTAAGATGGGCGACGTCATGGGCGGGAAGTAGAAGGAAGTGTCGCAGGGAAGGAGCGCACACCCCTGCCCTCTCCGTCATCATGCATGCTCATCACGCATCGCGCTGCTACTTTGAGCACCGATACAGGCCGAATACGATAAAAATGATACCGAGGACCTTGGTGCCGGTCACAAGCAGCCATAAGCCCACGACGAGGTACAGGATGGTGAGAGCACCGTCCGCAAAGCCTGAGAGTACTGAACAGAAGAGACCCATTTCAGTCCTTTTCTTCCTGCTGTGGGGTTTTCACGGCTGGCTCTCAGGGAGCCTCTTTTTTACGAAAAACGATAACGACTTCCTCATCCTGCGTCTTTTCAGTGCGCGCTGTGTAATTATCCGTTTCGTGTAGTGCGGAGGTAATGCTGACTGTGCCGTTTATCGCCTTTATTACGATTTTCAGCAGATCGGGTTCGCTCTCATCGCTCAGCGATACCTTTATCTCGGCTTTCGCCGGCTTTGTTGGTTCGAAGGGTTCGAAAAGCAGGGAAACAGATCGCCACATTCCTCTAACCAGCCATAGTATAAAAACCGGCACAAATATCCACACCGCTATACATATCAATTTCATGCGGTAGTATACACCGTGCCCTGAAAAAGGGGAATAGGCTTGTTCAATGACAGGTGAATGCTTTTCGGAATACAAAAGAGGGGAAGAAAGGGGTGGTGCCGAAGGCGGGACTCGAACCCGCACAGGTTGCCCCACACGCCCCTCAAACGTGCGTGTCTACCAATTCCACCACTTCGGCAATCTTTTACTATAGCAGGTAGCCGGGCTTGTTTTCAAGCATCGTGAGCCCTAAAGATGCCGCCGGGGAAGCGAGCGGGCCAGGGCGACGACCGTTACGCTCCGGGCTCCGGCTTTCACCAGCGCCCCGGAGCATTCCGCCGCCGTTGTCCCTGTGGTGATCACATCATCCACCAGCAGCAGTGCCTTGCCTTCCACTTTGCCTGCCATCATACGGGGGACAGCGAAGGCGCCCCGCACGTTCCTCAGCCTCTCCTCCCTGCCCCTCCCGGTCTGGTGCGGCGTTTCTTTCGTCTTTTCAAGAGCATCGAGGAGGAGAGGGACGTCAAGCTCTCCCGCCAGCCGTCGCCCCAGAAGGGCCGTCTGGTTGAATTCCCGCTCCTGGAGCCTCTTCTTCCTGAGGGGAACAGGGACAACGGCATCAACGGGGGGGAGGGGGAGCGCCGCAAGGAGGAGCCCCAGGGGCCGGGCCAGTCTTTTGATGCCGCCGAATTTCAGGAGATGGACGGCCTCCTTCAGGGTGCCGTCGTAAATGCCGTAAAAAAGGGTGTTCGAGAAAGGGGGAGGCTTCTGCACACAGGAGGCGCAGAGAGTGGTATGGAATGATGCAGTGGGTATGCCGCACCGGAGGCAGGCGGGACCCGCATACCGCTCTATCCCCTCCCAGCAGGCTGAACAGAGGGGATTCGAGCGGGAGTCGTCGGAATGCCCTCCGCAGACAGGGCAGCGGGAGGGAAACAGGAGGTTGAGAAACAGATCGGAAAAGCGCATCGCTCAATCACCGTTTAGGCACCGTTTCAGTCACCTACTGGGGCACCTGCAGGGGCGTGCCCGAAGTAAGAGAGAGGAAGCCGCATCCCCTCCCTCCGCTATGGGCTAAAACTGCTCTTTCACTACGATGATCTCGTCCCGCTTCTGCCCGGTCGAGATGATCTGCACCTCCGTTCCCATGAGCTCTTCGATCCTCCGGATGTACTTCTTCGCGTTCGCGGGGAGAGCGTCGAACTCCCTGATGCCGAGCGTGCTCGTCTTCCACCCCGCCATCTCCTCGTATACCGGCTCGCACCTGAGCAGCACTTCGGCCTCCTTGGGGAACTCATCGTAGGTCCTTCCCCCGTACGTGTACCCGGTGCAGATCTTGAGCGTATCGAGTCCGTCGAGAATATCGAGCTTCGTCAGGGCGATCCCGGTCAGCCCGTTGATGCGCCGTGCGTGCCGGAGCACCAGCATATCGAGCCAGCCGCACCGCCGCGGCCTCCCGGTGGTGGCGCCGAACTCTCCCCCTTTCCGCCTGATCGCCTCGCCCAGCTCGTCCTTCAGCTCGGTAGGAAAAGGCCCCGCCCCCACGCGGGTGGTGTAGGCCTTGGTGATCCCTAATACCCTGTCGATCCGGGTGGGCCCGACCCCCAGGCCGGTGCAGGCCCCCCCCGCAATGGTATTCGAGGAGGTGACAAAGGGATAGGTGCCGTGGTCGATGTCGAGCAGCGTCCCCTGCGCCCCTTCGAAGAGGACGTTCTTCCCCTCGTCCATCTCCCTGTTGATGATCACATCGGTATCGGCGATATGCGGGGAAAGCCGTTCCGCGTATTTCATATACGGGGAATAAATATCGTCGACCTTCAGGGGAGCCGTCTTGTACAGGTTCTCAAGGAGGAAGTTGACCGGATCGAGATTTGCCGCAAGCTTCTCCCTGAAGAGGCCGGGAGAGAGCAGGTCCATCATCCTGATCCCGTGGCGGGCGACCTTGTCGGTATAGGACGGCCCGATGCCCCGTCCCGTGGTCCCTATCTTGTTGTCGCCCTTCCTGTTTTCATTCTCCCTCTCGAGGGCGGTGTGGTAGGGCATGATCACATGGGCGTTCTTCGAAATGAGGAAAGTGTCGTCGATTTCGATCCCCTGCTCCTTCAGCCCGTCCATCTCCCCGATGAGGGCCGCGGGGTCGATCACCACGCCGTTTCCGATAATGCATTTTTTGCCCTTGTGCAGGATACCCGAGGGGATGAGGTGGAGCACGTACTTTTCGTTCTTTATCACCACGGTATGGCCGGCATTGTTCCCGCCCTGGTAGCGCGCGACCACCGACGCCTTTTCCGTCAGCACATCAACGACCTTGCCCTTTCCCTCGTCACCCCACTGGGTACCCACTATCACAACTGTAGACATAGATGATTACCTCGCAAAAGTATTAGGCGGACACCGGACAGGGACATCCCCTTTCCCTGCCCAGCCCGTGCTCGCCGCACCGCTTACAGGTTGATGACCTTCACTTCGAGAATATTGGGGAGCTTCCGAATCTCTTCCAGCACCGTATCGGAGGCGGGAGAGTCGATATTGACGACCGAAATCGCCATCCCCCCTTCCTGCTCCCTGCCGAAATGCATCCGGGCGATGTTGATGCCGTTCCGCCCCAGCGTGCCGCCGATGTTTCCGATCACCCCGGGTTTGTCGTTGTTGTACATGAAAAGCATGTACCCCTCGGGAGCGATCTCGACGCTGAAATTGTTGATCTTGACGATGCGGGGGTCCTTCCTGCTGAAGAGCGTTCCGGCCACCAGCAGCTCCTGCTTCGACGATTTTATCTTGATAGCGATCATGCTGCTGTAGTCCCCGGCATCGCTGCTCCGCGTCTCCCTCACCTCGATTCCCCGCTCCCGCGCGATGAAAGGCGCATTCACGAAGTTGACCGTTTCCTCGAGGATCGGGGTGAGTATCCCCTTCAGGGCGGCGATGGTCAGGGGGGAGATGTTCAGACAGGACGCCTCGCCCTTGTATTCGAGGGAGACCTCGGTGATCTCGCCGCCGAAGAACTGGGACGCGAAAGCGCCCATCCGGTCTGCAAGGGTGATGTACGGCTGCAGCGCGGAGACCTGGTCGGCCGGAATGGACGGGAAGTTCACCGCGTTCCTGATGGTGCCGTGGACAAGATAGTCCGCGATCTGCTCAGCCACCGCGATCGCCACATTCTCCTGAGCCTCCTGCGTCGAGGCGCCGAGGTGGGGAGTGCAGACCACTTTCGGGTGCCCCACCAGGGGGTTGTTCTCGGGCGGCTCCTTTTCAAAAACATCCAGGGCGGCGCCCGCCACCTTCCCCCGCTCGAGGGCGTCGAAGAGCTCCTTCTCGTTGACGATGCCGCCCCGGGCGCAGTTGACGATATAAACGCCGTCCTTCATGGTGTTGATGGTCTCGGTCCTGATGAGGTTCCTCGTCTCGTTGGTGAGAGGGGTATGGAGGGTGATGAAATCCGCGCGCCTGATGAGCTCGGGGATCTCCACCTTCTCGATGCCCATCTGCCGCGCCCGCTCCTCGTTCAGGAAAGGATCATAGGCGATCACCTGCATGTTCAGCCCCTGCGCCCTCCTCGCCACCTCTCCCCCGATGTTCCCGAGGCCGATGATCCCGAGTATCTTGTTGTACAGTTCGGCGCCCATGAACTTCTTCTTTTCCCACTTGCCTTCCGCCATGGAGGAGTTCGCCTGGGGGATCATCCGGGCCACGGCGAACATCATCGCGATGGTATGCTCTGCAGTGGTGATGGTGTTTCCCCCGGGAGTGTTCATGACCACGATCCCTCTTTTGGAGGCAGCGGCCTTGTCGACATTATCGAGGCCCGAGCCCGCGCGGCCGATGACCTTGAGGTTCGTGGCGGCTTCGATGATCTCCGCCGTGGCCTTCGTGGCGCTCCGGACGACAAGCGCATGGTAGTCGCCGATGATCGCTTTCAGCTCCTCGGGCTTGAGACCGGTCCTGACATCAACCTCCAGCCCCGCTCTCTTCAGTATCTCCACACCGTTCGCCGAGATAGAATCGCTTACAAGAACCTTCATGAATGCCTCCGCAATTATTAGTGTATTCGTGCCGCGCGCCGGGTGGACGGGCGGTAGCCCCGGCGCGCCCACGGTATTACTGCATCAATACTTCCTGGGCCGCCGCTACTCCCCTGCCCAGGGTAACGGCGTGCCCCAGCTCCTTCAGCACCATCTCGAGCGCGGCAATACCGGTAATGACGTCGAAGGTATCGGCGTACCCGAGGTGCGCCAGCCGGAAGATCTTCCCCTTTGCCCTGTCCTGGCCTCCGGCGCCGGTGATCCCGTATTTTTCGCGCAGCTTCTTATAGATCAGCTGGCCGTCGATCCCTTCGGGGGCCTCGATAGCGGTGACGGAATTGCTCGGGGACTCCTTGGAGTAAAGGCCGAGCCCCAGCGCCTTCACCGCCTCCCGGGTGGCGAGGGCGAGCTTCGCATGCCGCGCGAAGACGTTCTCCAGGCCCTCTTTCTGCAGTATCTTGATCGCCTCGTTCAGGCCGATAATCAGCGTCACCGCGGAGGTGAAGTTCGTCTGGTTCTTTTCGAGGTTCTCGCGCTCCTTCTTGAAATTGAAGTAGAAACGCGGCATCTTCGATGTCCCGTTCCTCTTCCACGCCTTTTCGCTCACGCTGACGAAGGCGAGGCCCGGAGGGAGCATCAGCCCCTTCTGGGAGCCCCCGATCATGATATCGATGCCCCATTCGTCCGTCTTCAGGTCCTGGGCCACGAGGGCGCTGATGGCATCCACGATGAACAGGGTGTTTTCAAAGTTCCTGACGACCTTTCCAATCCCCTCGATGTCATGGTAGACGCCGGTGGACGTCTCTGTCGCCTGTACGAAAACCGCCTTGACGGCGGGGTCCTTCTTCAGCGCCGCCTCCACCATGGCCGGCTTGACGGCGTACCCCCAGTCCACGGTGACTTCCTCCACCTGCAGGCCGTACGCCTGGCATATCTTGGTCCACCTCTCGCCGAACTTTCCGCCGTTCAGCACGAGGACCTTGTCCCCGGAATTGAAGAAGTTATTGACGGCGCCTACCATGCCCCCCGTACCGGTGGAGCAGAGGATCAGAACGTCGCCTTTCGTCTGAAAGAGCCACTGGAGCCCTTTCTTCGCGGAATCCAGTATGGGAAGAAAATCGGGCGCCCGGTGATGGATCATGGGCATCGCCATGGAAAGGAGCACCTCCGGCGGCACCGGAGTGGGCCCGGGTGCTAAAAGATAGCGTTTTAACATACGACCTCCCGTTTTATTGGTTTCTGTGCACTCCCGTCAGAGGAAAAAGCTGAAACACCGAATTTACACAAGTATGTATGATAATATAAACCTATTGACTTTGAAAAGTCTTTTTACAGGGTGCGCGCACGGCCTCCGCAGACCCCTTTTGTGATATGATAAAAAACGCACCCGCCTGCACCGCAGCGGGCAAAAGCGGGCAAAGCCGGAGAAAGGAACAGACCATCCATGGACAAGCGGCAGCTTCTGGCGTCCCTCCCCTCCGTCGACGAGATCCTGAAGTCGGCGAAGGGGCTCGAATGGCAGCAGGCCTTCCCCCGGCGCTGCGTTCTCCGGGCCGTCCGCGAGGCCATCGGGCAGAGGCGGCAGGCGATCCGTACCGGAAGCGGGAAAGGGCTCTCTCCCGAAGAGTTATGGCCGGACATTCAGGCACGGGTGGAAAAGCTTTCCGGCTTCCGGCTCCGGCCGGTCATCAACGCCACCGGCATCGTCATCCATACCAACCTCGGACGCGCAGTGCTTCCGGAGAGGATCCTCGATCAGGTGAAGCGCATTGCATGCGGCTATTCGAACCTGGAATACGACCTCGAAAAGGGCAGGAGGGGCAAGAGGTACGCCCATGTGCAGGAGGTGCTGAACGAGGTCACCGGCGCGGAGGCGAGCCTCATCGTGAACAACAACGCCGCCGCGGTGCTCGTCTGCCTGTCCGCGCTGGCTGCGGGGCGGGAGGTGATCGTGTCCCGCGGCGAGCTCGTGGAGATCGGGGGCTCCTTCCGGATACCCGAGGTGATGGCCGCGGGCGGCGCGCTCCTCAGGGAAGTGGGGACGACAAACAAGACCCATCTCCGCGACTACGAGGGGGCCGTCACCGGGAACACCGCCCTACTGCTGAAGGTGCACCAGTCGAACTACCGCATCCTCGGCTTCACCGGGGAGGTAGGAATAGAGGAGCTTGCGGCCCTCGGCAGAAGGCATTCCCTTCCGGTGATGTTCGACCTCGGCAGCGGGTGTCTCATCGATCTTACTCCGTACGGCGTGCAGAATGAGCCCACCGTACAGGAGGTCGTCCGGGCAGGGGCGGATATCGTCACCTTCAGCGGAGACAAGCTCCTGGGGGGCCCCCAGGGAGGGGTCATCGTCGGCAGGCGGGAGCTCATCGAGAGGATCGCCCAGCACCCTCTCATGAGGGCGCTGCGGGTCGACAAGCTCACCCTGGCCGCCTTCGAGGCCACCCTGCTGTGCTATCTCGACGAAGAAAAAGCGAAGGAGCAGCTCCCCACGCTGCAGATGCTCCTGCAGCGCCCGGAGGAGATCGAGAAGAGGGCGCACCGGATCGTCGCCGCCGTGCAGGGAGCGCTGGGCGGCCCCCCGAATGCACTCGCCGCGCTGCAGGTGCGGGAGGACTCCTCCCAGTCGGGGGGAGGTGCCCTGCCGGAAGTAGAGTTCAAAACATACGTCGTGGCGATACAGCCCCTGCGCCTCTCGGTCAACCGCCTGGAAGAGACGCTGCGGAAAGGCAGGACGCCCGTCATTGCACGGATCAGGGAGGACCTGCTCCTCCTGGACGCCCGCACCGTGGCGGACCGCGAGATCGGGGCACTGGCGGAGGCGGTCAAAACCGCACTGGCGGCGTAGCGGGCAGGCGGCGCTCGTCCCGCTCCCGTCATGCGCGCTCCCGGAAACCGATGACCATTCGCGAACAGACTGAAGAGATAGAGAGGAAGATACTCCATCCCCGGGCCTGCCTGAGCTCCCTGAGCAGGGGGAGGCCGGCGCCGGAGAAGCCGGACGACCTCAGGACCTGCTTCCAGAGGGACAGGGACAGGATCATTCACTCGAAGGCCTTCCGGCGGCTGAAGCACAAGACCCAGGTGTTCCTCGCCCCCCGGGGCGACCACTACCGGACGCGGCTCACCCATGTGCTGGAGGTGTCCCAGATAGCGCGGACCATCGCACGCGCCCTGCGGCTGAACGAGGACCTCGTGGAGGCCGTCGCGCTCGGCCATGACCTCGGGCATACGCCCTTCGGCCATGCGGGGGAGTCGATCCTCCGCGAGATCGCGCCCGCGGGGTTCGACCACTACCGGCAGAGCCTCCGGGTGGTGGACTTCCTCGAACGGGACGGCAAGGGGCTCAACCTCTCCCACGAGGTGCGGGACGGGATCGTGAAGCACTCGAAGGGCAGGGGGCTCATCCTGTCGGACACGGTCAGGGAGAAGCCGTCCACCCTGGAAGGGCTCGTCGTCCGCGTCTCCGACATCATCGCCTATGTAAACCACGACCTCGACGATGCCCTGCGCGCCGGGGTGATCAGGCGCTCCGAAGTGCCGAGGGACATTGTGAAGGGAATCGGCGAAGCGTACACGAAGCGCATCGACACCATGGTGCGGGACGTTATCAAAACCACCCTCGCGGCAGGGCATGCCGGCGTCGGAATGAGCGCTGAGGTCTCCGCCGCCGTTTACCGTCTCAGGGACTTCCTTTTCGAGCGCGTGTACGAGAGCGAAGCGGTCAACAGGGAATTCAGAAAGGTGCGGGGCATCCTTAAGGCTCTGTACGAATATTATCTCGAACACGCGGACGAGGAGTTCGGGGACGTCCCCGGCGAAGCGAAAAGAGAGAGGCACCGGAGAGTCTGCGATTTCATCGCCGGCATGACCGACCGCTTCGCCCTCATGACCTACGAGAGGCTCTTCCTTCCCCAGCAGTGGACCGTGCTGTGAGATAGTGGGGTTATGCGCCCCCTCTTCTCTGCCCTGCGCTTCCCTTCGGGTGGGAGGGGCAGGGGGATTCGTTCCCTTGCAATGCGACGAATCACCGTATTCCCTCGCGGATGTCTGTTGGTTGATGCTCGTCTCCTCTGGGCAGCGGCAGAAAAGGAAAGGAGAGACCCTCTCCTTTTTGCCGACTCATGGCCTGTGTCCCTGGGTGAAATACTTCAGGGAGTCGCAGGCAAGGAGCACTCACCCCCTGTCCCCTCCCCCTCTCTTCCCTTCTCGACGAAAGAGAAGGGGATTGCTTCAGGGAACGACCCTTCGCAATGACAAAGACAGAAGAAAGCTCTTTCTGTCATTGCGAGCGGAGCGAAGCAATCTCAGAGGGAGGGGGAACGGGGGTGAGAGCTTTCTGAAAGGAAGGGGGTAGGGGGGCTGAGGGGGATCCTCTTGTCTGCAGCGAGCGTCTGGAATCTCAAAGGGGGCAGGTAACGTCCTGTCCCCCTGTGTACTTGAAGGGAAAACGGATCATTATCAAAAAGAGATGTTCCTCTGCGATGAAGGAGGAATTCGCTCGCAAAGAAAGAGCGGTCCCCCCAGCCCCATGCCAAAGGATGACTCTTCGGGCCCCATGACGGAGGAGACCTGTTCAGAATCGCTCTTCCCCCTGCTTCCCTCCCCTCCGGGGAGTTTCTTTGGGCCGCAATTTGTAATCACGCCCAGCGGGTACGGCGTGCTGTGGTTATTTCCCTTTTCAGGTATAATTAGGGGTATGTCCCTTATCACGGCAAAAAAACTGGCGAAGGACTATGGTACCCTCCGGGCGGTGGACGGGATCGATTTCACTATTGATAGGGGCGAGTTCTTCGGTTTTCTCGGCCCCAATGGGGCAGGCAAGACGACGGTGATGCGCATGCTCCACTGCTTTATGCCCCCCACCTCGGGCGAGTTGCGCCTCTTTGATATGGATGTCACCAGGCGCCCTTCCGAGATAAAGGCCCGTATCGGCGTCATGCCCCAGGAGAGCAACCTCGACCCCGACCTTACCGTCTGCGAGAACCTCATTGTCTATGCGCGGTACTTCGACATTCCGCGCAGGGTCGCCGTGCAGCGCGCGGCGGAGCTCCTCGATTTCGTGGACCTCCGGGAAAAGGAGAAGGCGAAGATCGATACCCTCTCCGGGGGGATGAAGCACCGGCTCCTGCTGGCGCGGGCGCTGATCAACACTCCCGAGCTCCTCATCCTGGACGAGCCCACCACCGGCCTCGATCCCCACAGCAGGCTCGACGTATGGGAAAAGCTCAACCATCTCAAGTTGCAAAAGACCACCCTCATCCTCACCACGCATTACATGGAAGAGGCGGAGCGGCTCTGCGACAGGGTCGCGATCATGGATTCGGGGAAAATCGTTACCGTGGATTCGCCGGAGAGCCTCATGCGCGTCCACGGCTGCAAAAACCTCGAAGACGTCTATCTCCAGCTTACCGGGAGGAGCCTTGCGGATTAAGAGAGCCTTCAGGGTCCTGCAGCGCCACGTGACCGTCTACACCAAGCTCTACAAGTCGAGCTTCGCGCTGAATTTCCTGGAGCCCATCCTCTATCTCGCCGCCTTCGGTCTCGGCCTCGGAAACTACATACAGGACATTAAAGGCATGCCCTACATCAATTACATCGCCCCGGGCATCATCGCCTCCTCCTCCATGTTCGCCGCGATCTACGAGTGCACCTACGGGACCTATGTCAGGCTCGTCTTCCAGAAAACCTTCGACGCCATCCTCGCCACCCCCGTCACCGTCGAGGAACTCATCGCGGGAGAGCTCATGTGGGGCGCCGCGAAAAGCATGCTGTACGGCATCACCATCATCATCGTGATCTCCCTTTTCGGCCTGGTGAAGTCGCCCCTGATCCTCCTCGTCCTGCCCGTCCTTTTCGTAAGCGGGCTGATCTTCGCCGAGATCTCCGTCATCGCCGTGGCCACTATCCCCGGCATCGATTCCTTCAACTACTTCTACACGCTGCTGATGACGCCGATGTTCCTCTTCTCGGGCATCTTCTTTCCCCTCGATTCCATGCCCCCCATCGTCTCCAAGATCGCCTTTTTCACCCCGCTGTACCACCTGGTGAACGTCTGCAGGGCCTTCGCTTCGGGCACGCTGTCCGGGGTCGCTCCCGATCTCATCTGGCTCGTTGCGGTGGCGGCGCTGTTCGCCCCGTACCCGTTCCGCCTCATGAAAAAGCGCATCATAAAGTAAACGGCAGGCAGGAAAACGCGCCGGCCAGGAGTTCCTGCAGGGAGGAAAAGCAGGAAAAGGAGTGGGATACGGCGCTCCCCGAAAGAGTCAAAAACTTGACAATGTGGGAGCGATGGTGTAAAAGTTAAGTATGAAAAAGGCCCTGCCCATCCTCCTCCTCGCGCTCTTCCTGTCGTCCTGCGCCCCGGTGCTGCGGAAAGACCTGATGCAGGCAGGCAGCACCGCGGTGCCCTTCGCGCAGCTGCAGGAAACTCCGCTGCTGTATAAGGGAAAACTGTATATCCTCGGCGGCAAGATCGTCAGGACGCGGAACACCGCCCAGGGCTCCCTGATCGAAGCGATCTATGTCCCGGTCGACTCGAACGGCTATCTGAAAGACTATCAGCGGGCATCCCAGATACGGTTCCTCGCCCTCCTCCCCCGCGCCAAGGGCTTCCTCGACCCCGAGATTTACCGCAAGAGCAGGGAGGTAACCCTGGCCGCCGAGTTTACCGAGATACGCATGGGAAAAATCGACGAAGTGGAATACCCCTACCCGCTCTTCACCATCGTCGAGCTCTACCTCTGGGAGGAGCAGCAATACAGGAACCCTCCCTACACGCCCTGGTATGGCCCCTATCCGTACTATTATTCGCCGTACTCCTATCCCTATCCCCGCTGGTGGGACGACCCCTTCTGGAGATACCGGTACCCGTACTGGTGGTGGTAGGAGGAGCCGGGCTCATTTCACGCGGCAGGCGCTGAACCGGAGGTTGTGTCTCTTGCAGGCAAGGAGCATTTCCTGGAGCGCCTCACCGGTCAGATAGCCGTGCTCGACAAAATATTCCCCGATCTTCTTCTGGTGCATTCTCTGGTGCATCAGCACCGTATTCACCTGCATCCTGCTCAAAAGACGCAGCCGCAGGGACGTTTCCCCCATGGGTTCGCAGAGGGACCTCCGGGAGATGATCCTCCGGATATCCTGATCGTTCAGGTAGCGCCAGCGCTTTGCGATTTCCCCGAAACGGGGCCGCTGCTGACGCTGCCAGACAATCGCCCCGACAAAGGCGTTCCACGGCACCTGCCCCGTATAGTAGAGGTACTCCCCGAAGAGGAGAGCCCTCCCCGGAATCGTCCCTGAATAGTAGCGCACGGTGCGGTACTCTCCCGCCGCATGCGCTTTCGCGGGGCGCACCAGCGTGCGTGCGGTGCGGGAAGCGCTGCTCCTCTCCCGCTCCCGGAGGTAGGAAACGAGCTCCCGGTATGCCCAGTTCGTTTCGATGAAAAGCTCGGTGCTTTTCTTCCGCTCTTCCTCACTCGCGGCAGCTGCCCTGTCGGGGTGGGTGGAGAGGGCCCTGCGGCGATACGCGCTCTTCACCCCCGACAATTCGAGATAGAGGAGGAACCCCCGGCTGACTGCTACTTCAGGACCGAAGAGAATGATACAGGCCCGGTACAGGGCGTCCGTGGGAGTGCATCGCATCACAAAAAAAGTATACTATGTCGCCGCGGAGAAATAAAGGGCCGGACCGGGTATAATAGGGAGTCATGAAAAAGTATGTCCTGGCAATGACCGGCGCGAGCGGCTCCCCCTTCGGGATACGGGTGCTCGAAGAGCTTGCGAAAACAGCGGAAGTGCACCTCGTCGTCTCGTCCAACTCCTTTTCGATTATCCGGGACGAGACGGGCCTCGACTGGGCGGAGAATACGGAAAGCGCGGTCAGGGAGCACTGCGGCAGCGACACGATCTTCTTTTACGAGAACAGGCAGATGGAGGCGCCCGTCGCCAGCGGCTCTTTCAGGACTGACGGAATGCTGGTGGTGCCGTGTTCGATGAAGACCCTGTCCGGGATCGCTGCCGGATATGCCGCCAATCTGATCGAGAGGGCGGCCGACGTGACGCTGAAGGAAAGGCGCCCCCTCCTCCTCTCCCCGCGCGAGATGCCCTTCAGCGCCCTCCACCTCGAAAACATGCTGAAGCTGGCGCGGCTCGGGGTCGTGATCGCCCCGCCGGTCCCGGCTTTCTATCATCTCGCGGGGCATCTCGCGGGACACCCTTCCGGGCATACGCCAGGGCAGAAACCCGCAGGCCTCGAAGAGATGGTGAACTTCGTCGCAGGCAAAATACTCGACGTTTTCGGCGTGGAACATGCCCTCTTCAGGAGATGGGGATCGTAACCCGCTGAGGACGCAGCACGCTTCCCCGGTGCGAGCCCGCGGCGGGTCGTCAGCCGCACCATAAAAAAATCCCCCTGCCCGCGGCAGGGGGACCGGAACGCGTGGAATTATACCTTTAGCACATTCACTGCCTTGGGACCCTTGGGACCCTGCTCCACATCGAAGCTGACCTTATCACCTTCGGCAAGGGATTTGAACCCATTGCCCTGGATAGCGGAATAATGGACAAACACATCGACGCCATCTTCGCCGGTAATAAACCCGAAGCCCTTGGTCTCGTTGAACCATTTTACGGTTCCTTTCGCCATTTGCTGCACCTCCTTACGCATGAACTAAAGTCCCAGAAAAAAGACCGCAAAGCTGAAAAGTCTTTGCGGTCCTCCTGTTCTCCAGCGATCTGCACAAAAACTTCTGAAACTTCGGCGATACAATGACATCTCTCAAATAAAAAAGTCAAGACCCGCGCCTGAACGCTTCTGTCTTTTCCTTTTATTTATTTTATGTGGGGAGCTGAGGGGGAGGAGGGTGGTTGCTGCGGCTGCTGCCGGGGTCCTTCTCTATGGCATTATCTCAACGAGCGTACCATTCGGCGCTACCTTCTCGATTTCCTCTATTTCCTGGTCGGTAACGGCGATACACCCTTTTGTCCAGTCAACGTTCGTGTGGAGGTCACCTACCCAGGTAAAACCGTTCTTGATGCCGTGGATCATGATGTCTCCGCCGGGAGACACACCGAGTTCCTTTGCCCGCTTTTCGTCTTTCTCGTTTGGATAGGAGATATGGAGAGACAGGTGATACGCGCTGTTCCTGTTTCTCGAATCGATTATGTAGGTCCCCTCCGGAGTTTTATTGTCGCCCTGCCTTTCCTTCGGACCGTTCGGGTTCCCCCCCAGGGCTATTTTGTAGGTCTTCAGCGCCCTGCCCTTTGCGATCAGGGTCAACCGCCGTGCCTTCTTCTCGATCAGGATTTTATCCGCCGGTGCCCTCTGGAGGAAAAAAATCTCGTTTTGCAGTGAAACAATCTCGTTCTCCTTGCCCGCGACGTCCTGCTCGAGTGCTTCGATCTTCTTTTGCAGGGCAACGGCCTGGTTCCCCCTGCCGGCAGCCTCTTCCCGAAGAGCCTCGATCTGCCTTTGCTGCTCAGCAATCGTCATGTCCTTCCCCATGACAGTGCCGATACTGAATAGCATCATCTCGCTCTCCTTCCTATGCACGCTCTCCGGGTGCTCCCTTACGACTTTCCGGAAGCATTCCAGAGACTTCTGATAATCTTTGTGCGCGTTTCCGGAATACGCATAGATGATCCCCATCTCGAAAAGGGCCCTGTCCGCCTCCGCGGGATATTTTGCGGCGATCTCCTCATATTTGCTCAGGGAGGCGGCATAGCTGCCACGGGCGAAAAGATCATTCGCCTCCATGAAAGTCGATCCGGCCTGGTGACTGCAGCCGCAGAAGAGAACGGGCGCCATTATGATGCAGACAAAGAGAAGGTAACGGTGCATCCTGCTTAGCTTCTTTCCCCTACACGCTTTCAGGGAAGCCGGGCATGGTCCAGCGCGCCCGGCTTCCCGCAAAATGACTTACTTTTTCATCGATCGCTGGAAAACCTCATCGGCCTTCTGGGCCTTCTGCTGCGCGAGCTGCTTCGTTTCCTCAGCCGCTCTCGCCTTTTCCTCCGCAATCCTTTCCCTTTCCTCTGCCTTCTTGACGGCGTCTTCGGCCTGCTTTGCCGCAGTCTCCGCCTTTACCGTGGCCGCATCGGCAGCCGCCTTGGCGGCCTGTGCATCCTGCGCCGCCTGATCAGCTTTCGAGCGCGTCATCATTTCGTCGGACTGCACTTTTGCGAGGTCGCCTTTTGTTGCACACCCCGCAAACGAAAGGGCAAAAACAAACAGTAGTGTGATAATAAAAAGACTCTTCTTCATCCTCTCCTCACCTCCTTCCTTGTGCGGTTTCTTTAACAGGTTCAATCAAGGTCCCGTCTATTTCCAAATCGATCTTTATCCGTCTGATTGCTTCCCTGGCCTCTCCGGCATCACGGTAAGGGCCTGCGATGACGCGGTAGCCGGCGCTCTTCGGCACCACCCGCGCCGGGATGAGCGGACCCTGGTGGTTGAGCAGGGCGGCGAGTCGCACCGCGTCAATTTCGTCGGGCGTATCGGCAACCAGAACAGACCAGGCATCCGCTTTCAGTTCGGGTATTTCCGGCCTGCCGTTCAATGCGGCCGGATGCTTCACCTCTACGGGAGCGATTTCTCTTTCACTTCCGCTGCTGATTTCGAATACGGGGACAGGGATACCCCGGGCGTCCGCCAATACTTTTTTGACTCTGCTCCAGTCGAGGTCGCGCCCCGTCTCTTTTTCGGCGCTTCTCAACTTTCGGTATGCCTTGTCGAACTCAACACTATTCAGATTTTCCGGAGTCGCATGCACTTCCAGGTACAGCACCCCGTTGCGCTGACCAACGAGGTACGGCTGATTGACGATGCGCACCGGCGTTTTAACCGGAGTGTTCTCATAGAGTCTTTTGATGTTTTCGGGGTAGAGCCGTATGCAGCCGTTGGTTGCCCGGAGACCGATGCTGGCCGGTTTATTCGTGCCGTGGATCAAATAAGTCGGCTTGCTCAAATAGAGCGCATAGTCCCCGAGCGGATTTTCAGGCCCCGGTAAGACAGCAGGCGGGAGGGGGTCTCCTTTCTCCAGATGGTCTTTTGCAATCGAGGCAGGCACATGCCAGGTCGGCCGGGTTACTTTCCGCTCCACATGCATTTGCCCTGTGGGCGAGGGCCGCTCTTCTGTGCCGATGCCGACCGGGTAGGTCAGCACCGTCGGCGAACCGGGATTCCTTTTGAAGTGAAAGAGCCTCATTGCAGCCAGGTTGATCACGATGCCTTCCCTGGGGACGTCCGGCAGGATAAAACTCAGCGGCAGCATGATCCGCTCTCCTGCATTCGGCACCCATATGTCCACGCCCGGATTCGCCGCGCTGACGGCGTTGATTCCCAGACTGAAGTGGCGCGCAATATCCGGCAGCGTATCGCCCTTCTCAAGGCGTATGACCGCCAACCGGCCGATGACATCCTCCCCGTTCGGCGCTGAAAACGTAGTGCTTTCGATATTTTCTTCCAGGGGGGCCTGAAGGGGCTGGTATTCCACGGAAGCCTTCTTCGTTACGGCGCATCCGTTGAGGGAGAAGAGAACGATAAACGGCACGATAAGCCGAAGCCTGCCGGACAAGAGCGACAGGCCGATCCGCCGCGCAGGGGGCGCGTACGGTCTTTTCTTATCACGAATATCGATCAGTCCGGCTGCCATCACCATAAAAGCACTCTTTTCGGTGCTCTCCTCCGTTTGCCGTTAATTTTATTGTAAGGGCTCCCGGCCAGGCTTCATACCCTCGGCTCTGAATGCATGCAAACTTCATGCCGTTTTATAAGCGCTCTTTTTAAGGCAGGTCAGCCGGAGAAGTGGCGGAGAAGTGAAGGGAAAACGCTACAAACTGAGTAAAAATCGGGTAGGAAAAACCAGTCACTTGCAAGCAAGAAAGGGGGGCATACTACTATTGTAGGAGCGGGACGTCCTCTACTTATACTTCGAGAGCCGGTACCGGTACTCCCTGAAGGAGAGGCCGAGCAGCTTCGCCGCATTCGTCTTGACGCCGTTCGCCTTCCGGAGCGCCCTGTCGAGCAGCTCCCTTTCGATGCCGGAGAGGTACTCGTTCAGGCTGATGCCGGCTTCGGGCAGGTCCGGCAGGAGGGAGCTCGGACGCATGATCGTCCGGCACGCGGTGCACTTCAGGTGGCCGTCCTCGGACAGGATGATCTCCCTCTCGATGATATTCTTCAGCTCCCGCACGTTGCCCCGCAGCTCCTGGTGCATCATGTAATCGACAAAAGCGGGGTCGATCCTGATGATATTTTTCTGGAACTTCTGGGACAGCAGCTTCACAAAATGATCGACGAGAAGGGGGATGTCCTCCCGCCTCTCCCGCAGGGACGGCAGCATGAGCTCGAAGGTGGAGAGCCGGTAGTAGAGGTCCTCCCGGAACTCTCCCTTTTCCGAGACCTCCTTCAGGTTTTTGTTGGTGGCGGCGATCACCCGGACATCGACCTCGATCTCGTTGCCGCTGCCGATGGGCCGGATCTTCTTCTCCTCGAGGAAACGCAGCAGCTTTGCCTGGAGGGAAAGCGGCATCTCCCCGATCTCGTCGAGGAAGAGGGTGCCCCCGTTCGCCTCGTCGATGAGGCCCCTTTTCGAGGCATACGCCCCGGTGAAGGATCCCTTCGTGTAGCCGAACAGCTCGCTTTCGAGGAGCTCTGCGGGGAGGCTCGCGCAGTTGATGGCGATGAAGGGCTTGTCCTCCCGGATGCTCCTGCTGTGGATCGCCTTCGCCACGAGCTCCTTGCCCGTCCCGCTTTCCCCGATGATGAGGACGTTGGTGTCGAAGGGCGCGATCTTCTCGATCATGCTGAAGACCCGCTTCATGGCCTCCGACTTCCCGATGATGCTCTGGTACGCGTCCGCATACTGCTGCAGCTCCCTGACCCGCTGCTGCAGGAGGATCTTCTCCCGGATATTCTTCAGGACGACCCGTATCTCGTCCAGGTTGAAGGGTTTTGTCACGTAGTCGTACGCGCCGAGCTTCATCGCGGCGATAGCCGTTTCGGTGGAGGCAAAGGCGGTGACGATGAGGACCACCGTTTCGTTGTTCTGCCCCTTCAGCTCCTTGAGCAGCGCGATCCCCGAGCCGTCCGAAAGGCGCAGGTCGACGACGGCTACGTCGAAATAGTGCCTGCTGATCAGGTCCTGCGCCTCGGCGACGCAGGACGCTTCATAGACCTCGAAAGCGCTCTCGGCAAGGAGAACGCGCACTACCTTCCGGATATTCGCCTCATCGTCGACAATGACCGCCCTCATCGATAGCACCACCCTTCTCTTTCAGTGCATGTATACAAACCGCAAAGCCGGCCGCGGCAGCGCACAGCGTGCATACACACCCTAGTTCTTCAGCGGTAATATAATGGAAAAGCGCGCTCCCTGCAAGGGAGAACTCCCCACTTCGATATCCCCTCCAAAACTGGTGACGATACGATAGGCGATGGCGAGCCCCAGTCCCGTGCCGTTCGTTTTTGTCGTGACGAAGGGCTCGAAGATCGTGTCCCGCACGCCCGCCTCGACTCCCCGTCCGTCATCCTCCACCTCAATTCGCACCTCCCCGGATCCCCGTGAAAGGGACACCTTCACCAGCGTCCGGGCCGCCTCGACCGCATTCTTGATGATGTTGTGCAGGGCGACCTCCATAAAAGTCCTGTTCGCGACGACTGTTGCGCTCTCCTCCCCCTCCAGCACGATCTCCTTGCCGCTGCCCCGGTCCTGTGTCAGCACTTTCAGCATTTCCCTGACGTCCACCTCCTCCTTCGGAGCATCCGAAGGGCGGGAGAAGAGGAGGAAGTCGTTGACAAGGCGGGTAAGCCGTCCTGTTTCCGTACTGAGCATCTCGATGAATTCCCGGTCGCTCCTTCCCTCGCTCAGGAACTGTACTGCGGCGGATATGGAGGCAAGGGGGTTGCGCAGTTCGTGCGCCAGATCGGCGCTCACCCGGTACAGCCTCTCGTACCCCTGCATCCGTATCCGCTCCTCCTCGAGCTTTTTAATGTAGCGCGCCTGATGCTCCATCCTCCCCTTGAGATTGCCCCCTGCCAGGGCGATGAGGATAAATGCAAAAAAGTGAAGGGAGATGGTAAGAATGCTCTCCCTCTCCCAGAACGTGCCGTAACTGTAGTAGACACCCCCATAGAGGAACAGGGAGATGACGGGGAAAATAAAATACTTTCTCGTCCTGATCAGGACCGACGAGAAAAAAATAGGGAAGAGATAAATGAAGGTGAGATAGGAATAAATACCGTGGCTTATATACACCATGGCGGAAACAAAAACCACGTCGAAGAGAAAATCGAAATAGTTGATCTTCTCCGAAGCGATGGTAAGCCGGACGAGGACGATGAAAATATAGATGACGAGCACATTCCTCAGGCTCGGCATCGCGTAGGGCAGGCCCGCGATCTGGAAAGCGATCAGCAGAGTCAATCCGAAGATGAACCTGCCGATTTTGTAATAATTGAAAAAAGATGATAAATACATCAGGGTGATAGTCTATGCCCGCTGACGAATTTTGTCAATCGGGGAGTGACCATAATTGTCCTTCTCCCTCAGGCCATGCGGGAGAGAAACTTCAGATACTTATAAAACAAAGACTTTCCCCACAGCTTCCTTCTGGCATGAAACATGCTAACTCCTACAATGTTCCTGTTCTCACCAAAAGGAGAGAGCACACGTTTTTAATCCCTATTCGCCCTTGGCGGATACAATTTGCAGGAGGAGGTTTCATATGTTCAAGGCTATGCACAAAATGGGAAGGAATGAAAAGGGTTTCACGCTCGTCGAGCTGTTGATCGTCATCGCAATCATCGCGATCCTCGCGGCAATCGCTATCCCGCAGTTCGGCCAGTACAAGAAGAAGGCCGCTCTCACCAACGGTGAAGCCGGAGTAAAGTCGTGCATGAACAAGGCAATGGCTGAATACGCCAACAACAGCTCCGTCACCTCGGCAAGCTGCACCGTCGGCGACAACAGCATCACCATCGCCGTCGACAGCAACGGCAACGTGTCCACCACCAGCGTGAGCACCACGGTGAAGGGCACCGCGATGTCCTGCACCATCAACACTGCGAACCTTACCGTTACGTGCAGCTAACGCTCATACACTGCGGGAGGGGGGATTTCCCCCCTCCTCCTCCCTGGAGGATTACGATGGAAAGCATTCGCGATGCAAAGGGTTTCACGCTCGTCGAGCTGTTGATCGTCATCGCAATCATTGCGATCCTCGCGGCAATCGCTATCCCGCAGTTCGGCCAGTACAAGAAGAACGCCGCGGTAGTGAACGGGGAGGCAGGCCTGAAATCGTGCATGAACCAGGCGATAGCGGAGTTTGCCAATAACAGTGCCGCCTCAACCGTCTGTGCGATAGGGGAATCCACCGTCACCGTCGCCGTCGACGGCAACGGCCAGGTCACTACGACAAGCGCTGCCATCACCGTGAAAGGGCAAAGCCTCAATTGCACCATCACTCCTTCAAATCTTACCGCTGTCTGTTCCGCTTCTTAGGGTGCGCATTCCAAAAGCATCAGGCATGCCCCTCTCCCGCTCCATGACGACAAAAAAAACAAAATCGGATGTATCGCCTTTTCTCCTTGTCGCCTCCCTCTCCCTGTTCGCCCTCGCCGTAAAACTGCGGGAGATCGGGAGCGTTCTGACAAGGGAGAACATCCTCGCGACCCACGACGCCTTTCGCTTCGCGCGCTTTGCCCGCGAACTGCAGACGCATACGTACCCGGCGATCGACTACCTTGCCAATATCCCTGACTTTGCGGTCAACGCCGATCCCCCTCCGCTCCTGAGCCTTCTCGCAGTCTGGCTCTCCTCTCTCTTCCCGGTGCGGCTGGAGGCCCTTTTCGCGCTCCTCCCCCCCGTCCTGTCCGTACTGTTCATCATTCCTTTTTATTTCTGGACGCGGACCTTTGCCGGCCCCCACGTCTTCCTCGGGGGGGCTTTCCTGGGGACCTTCAACTATCTCTATTTCATCCGGACGCGGCCCGGGTATTTCGATACGGATTGCCTTATCCTCTTTTTCGTCTTCCTCATCATTCTGTGTATCACCTATGCCGCCAGGGAGAGGGAAAACACGCGAACATCCCTCTTTTTCGTCCTCCTCGCGGGCATCGCCTTCAAGCTCTTCATGTGGTGGTACAGCCTCTCTCTTTTCGGGCCGCTCTTCACCTTTTCCCTCTGTGCGGGGTTGATCGCGTTCCGGCACTCGAAACGGGACATCCTGCTCAAGACCGGGGTCTTCCTCCTGATTGTAAACCCGTTCGCGGTCATGATGGACCAGGCGCTTTTCCTGAAGGATTACGTGCTGGGGCATGTCCTGCGGATGAAAGCGTACGAGATGTCCATCGACATTTATCAGCATATCAACGAGAACCGGCCTGTCGGCCCGAACCTGTTCGTCCTCCTGACCACCGAAAACAGCGCCACGGCCGGCCTGGGCGCCGCAGGCCTTCTGCTCTTCCTCCTCCGCCGCTTCCGCTCCCTGCTGATCCCCCTGCCCCTCATCCTGATCGGAGCGGCCTCCGTCAAGCTGGGAGCCCGGTACCTGATCTATCTGGGGCCTTTTCTCGGCATGGGGCTCGGCTATGTCGTGCAGCTCCTCGCCGGCTTTCTGGAGGGGAGATTCCCCCGGCGCCGGACGATGATCGCGCCTGCGGGGATCGTCCTGGTTCTCTTCCTTTCGTTTCCCGCCCAGAGGCTTTATTACGAAAGCCTGCCCCTCTTCGACGAGAGGACGTACCAGAACATAACGGCCCTGGACAGCCTGACCGAAAAGAACTCCTCGGTCTGGAGCTGGTGGGATTACGGGAACCCCATCGAGTACCTTTCGGGACGGGCGACTTACCTGGACAACACCCAGTTCAAGCCGCACAAGGTCTACCTCGTCGCCCGCTCCCTCCTGACTGAACAGGAAGAGAAGGCAAGGAGGATGATCGCCTTCCTCACGAACACAACCACGCCCGACACCATGAAACTGGCGGAGATCGAGGAGAAGGCCCTCGCCTACACGGCTCCCCCCCGCAGGCCGGTCTACGTATACCTCTACGACGCCATGCTCTACATGGCGGTTCTGCAAGGGACAGGACTGCAGAGCAGGGAGATCACCGGGGGGAAGGGGCTCCCCTTCGGCGCCCTGATCAAATGCTCTCCCGAGAAGGGAAAAGAGACCTCTCCTGAAACGCTCTTTAACTGTTTCGCCTTCTCCTTCGACGACGCTGCAAAAACCATCATTCCTTCGGAGAAGATCGACCCCGAAAAGCTCTACCGGGAGATATGGTACCGTGACCGCGCAGGCGGCGAAACCAGGGTGCTGAGCAGGAACAGGAGCGCCGAATTCGACAAGACGCTCCAGATCGTCAGGACAAAGACAGGGGAGCTCTACGCCCTCCTCGTAGACCGGGCGGCGCGCGGCTCGGTCCTGAACAGGATGTTTGCGCTAAAGGACACCTTCACGAATTTCGAGCCGGTCTACGACGATTTCCCGAATATGGTGGTCTACCGGGTGCGACAATGATCCTCATTGTGGGCGGAGCGGGATATATCGGTTCCCATACGAACAAGCTTCTCCGGGAGAAGGGGTACGGGACGGCGGTCTTCGACAACCTTGTCCACGGCCACCGGGAGTTCGTCAGGGGGGGCGAATTCATCCTGGGAGACCTCTCCGACAGGGAACAGGTGCGGCTCTGCTTTGCGCGCCACCCGATCGAAGCCGTCATGCATTTCGGGGCCTTCGCCTATGTCGGCGAGTCGGTGGCCGACCCGGCGAAATACTACCGGAACAACGTCGCCAACACCCTTGTCCTCCTCGAAGCGATGCGCGAGTACGGGGTGAGGCGCTTCGTCTTCTCGTCTACCTGCGCCGTCTACGGGCATGCCGAGACGATGCCGCTCACCGAGGAGCACCCTCCCCGCCCCATCAACCCGTACGGGAGAGGCAAGCTCATGGTAGAGGAGATCCTCGGCGACTACGACAGGGCGTACGGAATAAACTATGTGAGCCTGCGGTACTTCAACGCGGCGGGCGCCGATCCGGGAGGGGAGCTCGGAGAGCGGCATCTCCCGGAAACGCACCTCATTCCCCTGACGATGCAGGCGGCGCTCGGCATGCGGGAGCGCGTCGTCATCTACGGGACCGACTACCCGACGCCGGACGGCACCTGCATCCGGGATTACATCCATGTGACCGACCTTGCCGAAGCGCATTGCAAGGCCCTCGAATACCTGAAGCGGACCGGGCAGTCCGCCGTCTGCAATCTCGGGACCGGAAAAGGGGCCAGCGTGCGGGAGATCATCAGCCGGGTAAAGGAGGCCTCCGGAAAGGACTTTCCGGTCGAAGAGGCCGGGCGGAGGGCCGGAGACCCGCCGGTGCTGGTGGCCGATTACCGGAAAGCGCAGGACCTGCTGGACTGGCGGCCCGAAAGGGGCATGGCCGAGATCATCAGGACCGCGTGGGCATGGCACAGCCGGGAGAGGGCCAAAAAGAGGGACCGTGAAGAGAACCACTGAAAAGGTTTTGATCATCAACGAGCCCTTCGTGAAGGATTTCTGCCGGACGCAGCGGTGGGCGGCACGGACGCGGGGGCGTGTGCTCAGGGCCCCGGACTGGCTTGCGTATGCCACCGCCGTCCTCGAAAGGGAAGGGGTGGAGGTGCAGCTGTACGACTTCCCCGCAAAAGATTGGAGCAAGGACGACCTGCGGCGCCTGGTAAAAGAGAATCAGCCCGCGGTGGTGGTCCTCGATTCCACCACTCCCTCCATCTACTCGGACATCGAGTGCGCCGCGATCTGCAAGGAGGAGAGCCCCGCCACCCGGGTGCTGATGGTGGGTCCCCATGCGAGCAGCCGCCCTGAAGAGGTCCTTGCCGATGCGCAGGGGAGCGTGGATGCGGCAGCCGTCGGGGAGTACGAATACACGGTGCGGGACTTCTCCCTCGCCGTCCTGAACGGGAGGGAGGACTTCTCCGGCATCCCCGGCCTCGTCTATCGCAACGGACAGGGGGCTCCCGTCGCCACCGGACCCCGGCCCCTCATCGCCAACCTGGACGAGCTGCCCTTCCCCGCATGGCGCCACCTCAACCTGTGGGACTATTTCGACGGCACCAAGCTCTTCCCCTACGTCGATGTGATTGGGGGGAGGGGCTGCCCCTTCCAATGCACCTTCTGCCTCTGGCCCCAGGTGATGCACGGCAACCGGTACCGCCTGCGCTCGGCGGAGAATATCGTGGAGGAGATGAAGTGGGTCCTCGCCGGCTGGCCCGGCGTCATCAAGGGCGAGTTCTTCTTCGAGGACGACACCTTCACCGTGAACAAGGAGAGGGCCCACGACTTCTGCGGCAAACTCCTTCACAACAGGCTGCACTGCACCTGGTCGGTAAACTCCCGGGCCGACGTGCTCGACAGGGACCTCCTGGTGCATATGAAAAAGGCGGGCTGCCGCCTTCTCCTGGTGGGCTTCGAGTCGGGCTCCCAGAAGATGCTCGACGCCATGCACAAGAACACCCGGGTGGAGAAGATGGAGGAGTTCATCCGGCTGGCGACCTCCGTGGGGCTCCAGATCCACGGCTGCTTCGTCCTGGGCCTTCCTGGCGAGACCCGGGAGACCATGGAAGAAACCATCGCCTTCGCCCTCAGAAACCCCCTCACCACGGTGCAGTTCAGCGGGGCGGTGCCCTTCCCCGGCACGAAATATTTCGAATATGCCCGGCAGAACAACCTTCTCCGGGCGAAGAGATGGGACGAATGGCTCACGGACGGCGAACAGGCCCCGGTGGTGGACTATCCGGGCCTGAGCAAGGGAGAGGTGGAGGCGCAGGTGGATGCCGCTCTGAAGCAGTTCTACTTCAGGGCCTCCTATATGCTGCGCTTCCTCTTCGCCACCCGCTCCCGGGCCGACCTCTACCGGAAGATCAGGGGCGCGCGGAACTTCCTGCGCTACCTCGTGGACAGGGGGAAATAGCGATGGCAGAAACCCCTCTCGCGCCCTTCCTCTCGGTCGTCGTCTGCGTTTACAACGACGAAAGGCATGTCGGGGCGTGCCTGCGCTCGCTGACGCGGCAGACCTATCCGCGGGAGCGCTACGAGATCATCGCGGTGGACGACGGCTCCACCGACTCCTCAGGAAGGATACTGCGGGAGACAAAGGGGGTGCACTGCTTCCGCCAGGAGAACAGGGGCCCCTCGGCAGCGCGGAATTACGGGGTCCTGCACGCCCGGGGGGAGATCGTGGTCTTTACCGATTCCGACTGCGAGGCGGCCCCGGACTGGCTCGAAGAGCTCGTACGGGCACACTGGCAGGCTGCCTCTCCCCGCATCGCCGCGGTGGGGGGCAGACAGAAGGGGCATCCGGACGACGGTCCCTTTGCGAAAAAAGTGGACGCCTTCCTCACCGCGGTAGGGTTTATCGGGGACTATGTCAAGTCATTCGATTCCGTGCGGGAAGTCTCCCACAACGCCTCCTGCAACGCCTCCTACCGGGCGGATCTCCTGCGGGAGGCGGGAGGGTTCCGGGAGGGGCTGTTCCCCGGCGAGGACGTGGACCTCGACAGGAGACTGCGGGACAGGGGCTACGCCGTGCTCTTCACTCCCCATGCAGTGGTTTCCCACCACCGGGCGGACACGCGGAAGAGATGGCGGAGGATGCTCTTCCGCTACGGGCGGTCCTCAGCGGATAACGTGTTGATCCACGGCTTTTTCAGGACCATACAGGCGGTCCCGGCCGCGGTCTTCCTGGCCCTTGCCCTTCTTCCTGCCTTCTTCTCCCTCTCGCTGCGGGCGGGAATGCTGTATGCCCTCTCCCTTGTCTGCGCTGCGGGCGCCGTCGTAACGCTCCTTGCGCGGAGAAGCGGGCTGCCGCTGCACGGCGCCGCCCTGCTGACCGCGGAGACAGGGCTCTATTTCTGCGCGGGGTTCTGGAAGCGGATAGCGGCCTCTTCCGCCCTCTCCTTCGACAGGAGAAAGGCGCTCGAGAGGCTGCACTACGGAAGGAAAGTCAGGGAGGGACGGATATGAGCGCCATACCGTGCAACAACATATTGAGCATCATTATTCCCGCTTACAACGAGGAAGAGGCGATCGGCAACACTCTCCGGGCCGCCCTCAAGGCCCTTCCCCGGGTAAGAGAGCAGGCCCGGCTCGATACCGTGGAGCTGATCGTCGTGAGCGACGGCTCCTCGGACAGGACCGCCGAGATCGTCCGGGAGTTCGGCCGGGAGTTCGGGAATGTGCGTCTCATCGCCTACGAGAAGAACAGGGGGTACGGCGCCGCCATCAAGACCGGCTTCAGCGCCGCAAAGGGAGACTACCTGAGCTTCATGGACGCGGACGGGACCTGCGACCCGGAATTCTTCGCCCGCCTGGTGACCGGCATGAAGGAGACCGATGCGAACATCGCCCTCGGCTCGCGGCTCCACCGGGACTCGAAGATGCCCCTGGTCAGGCGGGTGGGGAACACCCTGTACGCCCTCCTGCTCAGCATCATGTCGGGCAGCAGGGTAAGCGACTCCGCGAGCGGCATGCGGGTCATCCGGCGGGAATGCCTCGAGTGGGTGGGTCTCCTCCCCGACGGGCTCCACTTCACCCCGGCCATGAGCTCCGTGGCCGCGTTCGATGCTGAAGTGAAGATCCTCGAAGTCCCCATGCCCTATTACGAGAGGGAGGGGGAGTCGAAGCTGCGCGTGGTGAAGGACGGGTTCCGGTTCCTCAAAGCCATCGTGGAGACGGCCTACTCCTATGCCCCGGCCCGCTTCTTCTCCCTGACCGGCTTTCTGCTCATCGCCCTCTCCCTCTTCCTCGCGGTCCCGGTGATCAGCTCCTATGCGGCGACGCACATGATACGGGAGGGCCTCTTCTACCGGATCGCAACCATCATCACCCTCGCGTCCATCGGGCTGAGCTGCATCCTCGTCGGCGTGCTCGCGAACAACTCGGCGGACCTCATCAGGAAAAAGGAGCACCGCAGCCCCTGGAAAGTCTCGCGCTTCCTGAACCGTTTCCTGATGCCCTACCTGCTGACGGCCGGGATCGTCTTCTTCTGCGCGGGGATCTACCTCGTCCTTCCCGGCCTGGTCACCTTCGTCCAGTTCGGGACCGTGGAGCTGCACTGGATCTTCATCGTCACCGCCATGCTCTTCTTCTGGACGGGGAGCAATATGATATTCTTTTACTTTGTGCATCTGCTGCAGACGCTGCTCCAGAAGAAGCAGCAGAGGTAGGAAGCGACCGATTCCATTACTGAATACCGGAGGATAGCCGTTCATGAAGGTTCTTGTTACGGGAGGATGCGGTTTTCTCGGTTCCCATGTGTGCGAGTTCTACGCGCGGAAGGGGGCCGAGGTGATTTCGTACGACAATATGACGAAGCACGAGCTCGAGAGGACCGGCTTCGCCACCGAGGCGGCGCGCACCCACAACTGGGACTTTCTCGCGGGGCTCGGCGTGCGCATGGTCAGGGCGGACATACGGAACAGGGAGGAGCTCCTCGACCACGCCGCGGGGTGCGACTACCTCGTCCATACCGCGGCGCAGCCCGCCATGACCATCAGCTGGGAGGACCCGGAGCTGGACATCACCACCAACGTCCTCGGCACGTTCAACGTGCTCGAAGCGGCCCGGACGCTGAAGGTCCCCGCGGCGAGCTGCGCCACGGCCCATGTCTACGGGAACCGGATCAACGAGACGCTGAGGGAAGGCGGGACCCGCTACCTGCGGGAGCCTGCGGAGATCGACGAGCAGCATCCGACCCTCGAAGGCACCCTCACCCCCCTGCACGCCTCCAAGGCGGCAGGGGATGTCTACGTTCGCGCCTATAGCGACACCTACGGGGTCGAAGCCGCCAGCTTCCGCCTCACCGGCATCTACGGCACCCGGCAGTTCGGGGGCGAGGACCACGGCTGGGTGGCGAACTTCGCGATCCGGAGCGTGCTCGGCCGGCCCCTCACGATCTTCGGGAAGGGGAAACAGGTGCGGGACATCGTCTACGCCGCCGACGTGTGCGAGGCCTTCGACGCCTTCTACCGGACCCGGAAGCCGGGGATCTACAATATCGGCGGCGGGACCGCAACGGCCCTCTCCCTTCTGGAGTGCATCGATCTCCTCGGGGAGTTGAACGGCGCGAGGCCGGAGGTGCGCTTCGGCCCCGACAGGCACGGGGACCTCCGGTATTTCGTCTGCGACATCGGGAAGGCGAAGAGGGACCTGGGATGGGAGCCCCGGGTCATGCCGCGGGAAGGCATCGGCAGGCTGCTGGCCTGGATCAGGGAGAACCGGAGCATACTGGGAGAGAGATAGGAGAGGGGAGCGTCATGAAAGCGTTGGTGCTGGCAGGGGGAAGGGGGAGGAGGATGGAAGAGCTCTCCGAGGACAGGAACAAATGCCTCATCTCCCTCCGGGGAAGACCGCTGGTTGAATACAGCCTCGAGGCGGCCTCGGCCATTCCCCGGATCAGCGAGATCATTCTGCTGGTGGGGTACCAGGCCGAATCCGTCATCAACCGGTACGGAATCGGCTTCAACGGGAAGAAGATACGCTACCGCATCCAGCATGAACGGAAGGGCCTCGTCAGCGCCATCGAGACCGCCCAGCCCGATCTCGACGGGGAGGACTTCTTCCTCTTCCTGGGGGACGAGATCATCCTGAACGGCCGGCACGACGAAATGATCGACACCTTTTACCGGGAGGACGCCTTTGTGGTCTGCGGGGTGCTGCGCCAGGGGGACCCCGAGCAGATCAGGAAGACCTACGCGCTTATCCAGAGCGAAAGCGGCGTCGTCTACCGTCTCATCGAAAAACCCGAGCGGGCGGTGAACGACCTCATGGGAACGGGCAACTGCATCTTCAAAAACGGGATCTTCTCGTATATCCCCAAGGTCCCCCTGCACCACATCCGCAACGAGAAGGAGCTACCCGACCTGATCCAGTGCGCCATCGACGACGGCCGCAGGGTGCGGTCCTTCTTCATCTCCGATTACTATATCAACGTGAACACGAAGACGGAGCTCGAAAACATGGAACGCTCCTGGCCCGACGTTCCGTCGCCCCGCGGGGTCCTCCGGACATGAAGGTCCTCCATGTCACCAACTACTTCAGGGGGACCCACCGCCATGTGGGGGGCGCCGAGCAGGCGTGCTACCGCACCGCCCGGATGCTTGCCGACGGCGGCCACGAGGTGACGGTGGCGACGAAGCGCTTCGATGCCGGAAGCATGACCGAGACGCCTCCCTTTCCGGTGCGCCCCCTTCCCGTGCTGGAGGACCGCCTGCCGAAGAGCGTTTCCCTGTACGTGGAAGCGTTAAAGTGGTATGCAGTGCAGTACGATCCCCTGGCGAGCGCGGCTTTCAGGAGGCTCCTGCGGGAAGAGAGGCCCGACGTGGTCCATTTCCACAACTTCCAGTTCCTCACCTTCTCCCTCGTCAGGGAGGCGTTCCGGCAGGGCATCCCCCTCTGTCTGTCGGTCTACGACTACTGGATCTTCTGCCCGAAAGCCATGCTCCTCCGCCCGGACAACTCCTTCTGCACGGAGGCCCACGGCACCCGCTGCCTCCCCTGCCTCCCCAAAAGCCACGCTTCCCTGCAGAAGCGCCTCCTCGGCATCAGGAGGATGATTTTCGATGACTGCTTCGACCGGGTGGACCGGTTCGTGGTCCTCTCCGGCCACTCCGCCGGGGTGCTGAAAGGGTATGGAATCGGCGAAGAGAAGATACGGGTGGTGCCCCTCACCCTCCCCCTCGAATATGCGGACACGGGGGCGGACGCCCCTGCCCCGGACCTCGCCCGGAACAGCATTCTCTTTGCGGGCTGGCTCAACGACCGGAAGGGGGTGCATGTCGCCATCGACGCGATGCGGTACGTGCGGAAGGCTGTTCCCGACGCGGTGCTCTACGTGATCGGGGGGAGGGCGAAGTTCTCCGAAGAGTACGAACGGAAGTTCCACTCCCTGATCGAAGAGCACAAGCTGAAAGACCGCGTCGTCTTTCTCGGGCATCAGCCCCCGCAGGTGGTGCAGCAGTACCTCCGGAGGATCGGGGTCCTGGTGATCCCCGAGCAATACGAAAATATGTCCCCCCTGATCATGGTGGAGGCGATGCTCCTCGGGAAGCCGGTGGTGGCGAGCAGGCTTGGGGGCATCCCGGAGTTCCTTGATGAGGGGAAGACGGGGTTCCTCGCCGACGCGTATTCGCCGGAGGAGTTCGGCAGGAAGATCGTCCGCCTGCTGAAGGACCGCGCCCTGGCCGCCTCGGTGGGGAGCGCGGCCCGGGAATTCATCCGGAAGAAGTGCGATTCAGGCAGGATTGAGCACGAAACGCTGCAGCTCTACGAGGAGATAAGGAAGAGAAAGAATGGAAACAACTGACGCGCGGCAGGAAGGCCGCATACAGGACTACTTCGTGACCGCAGGCAGGGTGTCGTCCGCGGGCGAGCCGGCCCCGCCGTGGCGGGCCAATCTCCAGTTCGGCGACATCAATACGGACTGGTCGGAGATCGATGCGTCGAAGGTGACGGAGCGGGAAAAAAAGAACCTCATACGGGTGCAGGAGGAGATCGGGAAGCACCGGTGGTGGATGTCCCTCCTGCCGGGGGGGATCTACACGACCACGAAGATGTTCGGGGGGAGGTACCTCCTCAGAAGCGCCGGGAACATGTTCGTCGCCTATTCGAAGACCGCCTTCACCCTCTACCGGAAATACGGGGCCGCCGCTTTAAGAAAGTTTATCGGCACGAAGCTCTTCGTACCGGTGGGAGAGGGGGCCGGGGCCGCCGCGTACTTCCTCGCCGGACCCCTCATCCGGCGCTTTCCCGCCCTCGCCCCCCTGCCCCGCTGGGTGGAGATCGAAATCACCACCATCTGCAACAAGAAGTGTACGCACTGCGAACATACCCATTGGGGGATCACCCAGGAGCAGCGCCACATCACCCTTGAAGAGTACCGCCACATCATCGACCAGTTCTCTCTCACCTGGGTGCATACCACGGGAGAGGGAAGCTCCTTCCTGAACCCCGATTTCTTCGGGATCATGGAGGAAAACCGGAAGAGGAACATCCCCCATTACTTCGTGGACCACTTCGACGACCTCAGCGAAAGGGACATGGACGAAATCCTGAAGAGGGACGTTGCGGGAATCTATATCTCGATCGACGGGGCGTCCCCCGAGACCTACAACCCGGTGCGGATCGGCTGCGACTTCGACCGTGTGGTGCAGAACATCAGGAAGTTCATCGCAAAGAAGAGGGCGAAGGGCCTGGACCTCCCCGAGCTGAACTTCCGCATGGTGGTGACCAACGACAATGTCCACGAGATGCCCCGGTTCGTGGACCTGGTAAAGAGCTTCGGGGGCGCGAAAGCCATCGGGCGGGGAGCGCGGCTCGACTTCGTGGGGGTCCTCAACTTCGACGAGAACGAGCAGAACTTCGTGAACACCGTCCCCTACGACATTTATCGCGAGACCATCGAAAAGGCGCGGACCTGCGACTTCAACGTGATCCTGAGCCATATCGAGCCCACCCAGAACCCGCCCTCCTCCCAATGCATCTGCTGGCTGGAGCCCTACATCCTCATGGGCGGCGACGTGATCCCCTGCTGCACGGTGCTGATGAGCAACAACAGGGAATATCTCCACTCCAGCGCCTTCGGGAACGTTTTCACCCAGACCTTCCGGGAGATCTGGAACAGCACGAGATACCGGGAATTCAGGAGCATTATCAACGACGACACCAAGCCGGTGCCCGGCTTCTGCGTGAACTGCCGGGGGTACGACAATTCGCGGAGGGCGCTCAGGAACGGCATCCGGTGGGACCTGTAGATGAAAGCCGAAGGGGGAGGAAGCGTGAAGGAAGCGAGAGAACATCTGCAGGAGAGGTATGCAGCCTACGCCGCAGGGGGGCAGGCGGAAAGGGAAACCTCCCTCTCCCTCGACCTGCTGTCCCGCTTCGTCCTGTCCGAAGGGGAGGCTGAGGAGGTCCGCAAGGGCGCCCTGCTTGCGCTCCTCTCCCTGCTTGACAGGCAACCGGCCGGACACACTACCGGACAGACAAACGGCACACGAAACGGAGAGGCGAAGGCTGCGCTGAAGGAGGTCCTCGGCGCCCGCATTCCCCATGCCCTGAAGCAGTTCGCAGCCGGGGCGCTCTGCAGCCGAGGGGCCGAAGGGCGGGGGGAGGAGACGGCGGACATTTTGCTCTTTCTCATCCTGCGGGGAAGCCTCCTCTACCGGAAAGAACTCCTCATCGCCCTGGGGCAGACAGCCGCGCCCGACAATGCAAAAGCAACGGAGCTCCTCCATCGCTTCCTGCGGTACGGGGACCAGCATACCAAGCACGCGGCCGCAATTGCAGCGGGCTTTTTCGGAAACGAAGGGCTCGTCCCCGACCTGGTGTACTGCCTGCAGAAGGAAACCAACGAGACAGTGCTTCTCCCGGTGGCGGAGGCGCTGGGGAGGCTCCGCTCTCCCTCCGCCCGCGGCGCGCTGGAGCATGTTGCGGAAACCATCCCCTCGGAAGCGGTCAGGCAGAAAGCGCGGGACGCCCTGCAGGCTCTTGAACAAACCCGCAGAGGATAACCCCCATGGGCGTCCTCCATTGGAGCGGGGTGAGCGGATGGTTCTACCTGCTCGCGCTGATTGCTCTCTTTTTCTGGATCGCGGGCTTTTTCTCCTTTGTTATCAGAGCAGGAAGGGGAGCCCGCAGCGGAAGCGCGGGGAAGAGGGTGCTGTTCCTGCTTTTTCTCTCTGCCGTGGTCGCCGGCTTCCTCTACACCTTTCTCCCTGTCCGCGGAGACGCGGAGGGGATTTCCGCCGCCCGGATCGGGATCCTTTACGTCTTCCTCTGGTTCATTAACCCGCTCCTCTGTCTTGCAGGAGCGGTGCAGCTTGTACGGAAACTGCGCAGGAAAGCGGCGGGACCGGATGCACCGCCCTTTGACGCAGGCCGAAGGAGGCTGCTGCACGACGCGGCCCTCGTCTCCTCGGCGGTACTCCTCGATGCGGGGCTGTTCGTCCGGCCCCTGCTCCTGCCCGAAAAGCATCTCAGGCTACGGCGCTACTCCTTTGTCCTCCCGGCGCCCTCTCCCCTGACCGTCGCCTTCATCTCCGACCTGCACGCGGGACATTTTCTCTCCCGGCCCGTCCTGGAGCAGATAGCGGCCGAAACCCGGAGGCATGCTCCCGGCTGCTTCCTCGTGGGCGGGGACTGGGTGGACCACCGGTGGCGGGATCTTAAAGATATTGAATTGTTTATCAGGGAGATACAAGCCGTCTGCCCCGTAGTGGGCGTCCTGGGAAACCACGACATCCTGAGCAACGGGGAGAAGGTCGCCTCCTTTCTTACGGAATGGGGAGTGATTGTGCTGCGGGACAGTGTAGGGCGCCTCCCCAACGGAACTCTCCTGGCAGGCGCCAGGGATCTGGGGCGCGAGGGGGGGAGATGCCCCTCCCTCGACACCCTGGGGCCGGGGGAAAGGGGCATCCTGCTGACGCACAACCCCGATCTCGCCCTCACCCTCGGAGAAGAGGCGAAGAAACGGCTCGCCCTCGTCCTTGCCGGACATACACACGGGGGCCAGATCCGCCTGCCCGGCCTCGGTCCCCTGGTGAACCAGGCGGACCTGCGCTTTCAGCCCGGCATCACCCTGCCCGGCGCGGGTGCCCCGCCGGTTTTGCTTACCTCCGGGATCGGGTACGTAGGGCTCCCTCCGCATCAGGTGCGACCCGGAAATGGTGCTCCTTCATATCACGTAGATACGAGATGAAAGGGATGCGCCCGGCAGGAACTTCCTCTGCGGTTCGGGCTCTTCGTGGTAATAAACCTTACGGATTTCCAAAGACAGAGGGGTTAGAAAGGGCAGGGAAATAAAAGGCAATTGAAGGACCTACACCGATAATGGTAAGCTGTGCGATAATACATGGTAGGAGATTATGAAATGTCAAAAAAGATTAAGAGCGTCTAACTGAAAATATTTGTCATTCCGGCTTGTCCGGAATCGTTCCTATCTGAAGGATTCCCGCGATCCCCGACAAGCGGGGACAGGCTCAGCTCCGCTTGCGGGAATGACAGAAGAAGGACTTACTCCAGGAGCCGCTATTGTTCATTTGTTAGACGCTCTAAGCTTGATATCGAGATCCTACTCACTGAAGCTGCAAAATTTGCTGAAGTGGAAAGCATCTATGACGAGCCAAGCTTATATGGGGTAACTGACGGAAAAGCTGTCGGTCGCACCTATCTGAGCATAAATTTATACAGTCCTTGCTGAACATCATAAGGAAACGCTGACGATTTCCAATGCTCTACAATGGAGACTCCAATACGGACGCGTTATTCAAAAAGCAGGTGAGATCGAAGGTATTCAGCGGATAAGGTAGGTTTAGTGCGATGGCACCCAAAAGAAAAGACCAATGGGAATATGGAGATTTTCAAACTCCGTCAGACCTTGCTGAGCAAGCGATATCCGTTTTAATCAAACTCGATATTCATCCCGGTTCGATTTTAGAGCCAACGTGTGGGAGAGGTTCATTTCTCCTGTCGGCTGCTCAAGCCTTTCCGAGTACACATACATGCATAGGAATTGATATAAATGGACAGCATTTGAGCGACCTGGGAACGAGAGTCGCAACAGTGGAGAAGGGAAAAAGAATAAGCCTCAGACTGGGCGATTTTTTCACTTTTAAGTGGGATGAATTATTAACAACACTCCCAGAGCCTATTCTGATTGTGGGAAACCCTCCATGGGTTACCAGTGCCGAACTAGGGATATTGCAAAGCAAGAACCTTCCTCAAAAGTCGAACTTCCAGGTGCGCAGAGGGTACGACGCCATTACGGGAAAAAGCAACTTCGATATATCTGAATGGATGTTGCTGAAACACTTTGAATGGCTGAAAGGACGGAGTGGAATAATAGCGATACTGTGTAAAACGTCAGTGGCCAGAAAGGTACTGTCTTATGCGTGGAAGAGCGACCTGCCCATATCTTTAGCTCATATGTATTTAATTGATGCGCAGAAGCACTTTGGAGCTTCAGTTGATGCCTGTTTTTTTGTCGTGGGTCTCCACAAGAATACTGCTTCAAGAGCTTGTCTCATTTATGAAAACCTGTCCGACAGCTGTCCCTCTCATTCGATTGGCTTTTACGATGATCTGCTGCTTTCAAACGTCAAAAAATATGAGAGATCGAGACATTTAAAGGGAACTGATTATGCGTATATATGGCGGTCAGGCATTAAACATGATTGTTCGAAAGTCATGGAACTCGAACGCTGCAGTCGAGGATACAAGAATGGATACGGAGAGCTGGTCAAGCTTGAGCGTGACTATGTCTATCCACTGCTTAAGAGCTCGGATATCAGTAATGGGAATCTTCGTCTCGGCCGCAAATACATGCTCGTGACGCAGCGATTCGTGGGTGAAAGTACTGAAACCATCAAGAGAACCGCTCCTGCGACGTGGCGCTATCTGGAAAATCATGAAGATGCTTTGGCGAAGCGCGCGAGTTCCATTTACCGGAATCGTCCCAGATTTTCAGTATTTGGGGTCGGCAGCTACTCTTTTTCTCCGTGGAAAGTAGCGATTTCGGGTTTTTACAAAAAATTAGCTTTTAAAGCAGTAGGCCCTTTTGAGAAAAAAACCGTCGTGCTTGACGACACCGTTTATTTTCTCCCTTGTTGGTCTGAGAGCGAAGCAGCATTCGTTGCGGGTCTTTTGAATTCCCAACCCGCACGAGATTTTTTTGATTCGATAATTTTCTGGTCTGACAAACGGCCGATTACCATTGATATTTTAAAGAAACTCGATCTGCATGCGCTGAGCAAAGAATTGGGCAAAGAGGAAGATTACCTTCACTTTGCACAGCAACGGCGAGAGAGAGAAAAAGAAGAGGTCGAAGGACAACTATCCGCTGGGCATTGCTGAAAAACCCTCTGAATACCAGAAAAAAAAGAGACCCGCCAAACAAATCAGCAGGATGAAAGATAAGAACGGTACAGTTTCGCACAATTTGAACAGGTGATCGTCTCTCCCTCTGAACGCTGCTGTCGTATCCGCCCGGATTAGGTAACTGATTACCCACGATTGTGAAGTCCGCTACACACTCTGCAGCCGCCTGCGCTCTTCCGGCCCTTGAAAACAAGAAGTTCCTGAAAGGGCGTCCTCAGGTATACTACTTGCAACACAGCTCTATAGAGGTGAACGGTTCATGAACGGCAAGGGACAAGAAGGCTTCTCAATGATCGAAATGGTCGTTGCGGTCGCCATTGCAAGTGTGATCACCGCGATTGCGGTGTTCAACCTTTCCAAATTCATAAAGCAGTACCGGTTCGACAGCACCGCCGCCAATATGGAGAACCTCGTCAAGCTGGGCAAGATAAAGGCACTGGAATTTACCAGCAACGTCGGCATCTGCGTCGATACCGCTTCAAAACAGGTTTCCGTCCGCAACCTCGGAACGAGCCGGAGCGCCGGCATCTGCACCGGCAGCGCCTTCCAGGGGGCAAGCATGAGCGTTACGGAGGACTATATCACCCTGGCGGGCAGCGGCGCCTCCTTTGATCCCCGGGGACTGGCGATCTTTTCGGGCTATGTCTGCGTCAGCTACAATAACCAGTACCAGAGGGTCTGCATCAGCAAGACCGGCATCAGAACGGAAGGGGGACAGGGAGGGTGCAGCTCATGCTCAAGCTAGAGGAAGGATTCACGGTCATCGAGGCGATGATATCGGTTCTGCTCCTTACCATTGCGCTCATCGGGACGATCTCCCTCCAGACAACCTTCGGATCGAGCGCCAGCGACCGCACGCTGCACAACTGCCTCATGGATGTCGCTTCGAGTGCGCTCTCCCAGTGCCAGGCCGGGGTGACGCCCGGCTCCACCGGTTCCTGCCCCGAGGGCGGCATCGCCCCCTCCCTCTCCTTCTCCGGAAGCTGCTCCCCTTCTGTCAACACCTGCAACTCTATAACCGCTGCTGCTTCGGCCCGGGGCAAGACGTTCCGGCTTACCAGCGCCGTCTGCAACCTGCAATAGGGGAAAACGGTATGACAAAAATGGACAATAAAGGCTTTTCCCTGGTCGAGCTTCTCATCGCCATGGTGATCGGCCTGATCATCGTCGCCGCCCTCACCGGGGTCTATACAGGCTCCCTGAGCGTATTCAAGGACGTGAAGAGCATTTCCAATACGATCGACACGAAGACCCCCTCCATAGAGCTGCTTTCGCGCTATTTTGAACGCTGGGGGAAAGGGGTGGCGTCCCAGCAGGAGAATGTCTCCTGCACGACCTGCCCCGCCGCCCGGCAGACGATCGTCATCACCACGGCAAACGGGTGCTCCGATGTCACCTTTTTCGGCAATCTCTATGGGTTCGGTTTCGTGCATGATGTGGCGGGAGGGGCTGCGAATGTGATAAGCTGCCGGCTCAGCACCGCTTCAAACCAGAATTGCTACATTCTCTGGAGGGACAACTCGCCGCTGAATACGGTCACCTCCGGCGCCCTCGACCCTGTCGGCCTGTCGAGCCTCACCACCCAGAATGCCGAGTGTCTGACATTGACGGCAGCGTCGAATTCGAACGCGCAGATCAATTCCACCGTGTCGGGCATTGCCGTCCAGGCCGGGGATGTCATCCAGAGAGTGCCTCATGCCATACGGCTTTATTGCGCTTCCAACACAAACGATGAGAACAGGACATGGCTCTATGTCGATCAGACCGACCAGTCTGCGGGGTATTGTACCGACGACGAGCCGGCGCGCCCCATCGCGCCTGTCGAGAGCTTTACCGTCCAGGGGCTCCCGGCAGGCTGCGACGCCGCAGGCGGAGCGTGCAACGCCGTACAGGTGAATGTTGTTTTCAGGAGCCAATCCAAAAACTTCAAGGGTCAATTCGACCAGTTGAGCGTCCAACGGGTTTTCGGGAGGTAGAGGAATGAGGAATGGCATCCGCACCGAGGAGGGGTTCGCCCTCATCACCGCCGTCGTGATCACCACGCTGCTGCTCGCCCTTGGAGGGACCGCACTGATCATGTCGCAAATGGGGTATCTCTCCCTCTCGAGTGAGAAAAAGTACCAACTCGCCTCCTGGGCCGCTGAATACGCCGTCCAGAACGGGGCGTTAAGCGTAGTGAATACCGGCACCTGCCCCGGAACCACGAGCTGTACGGGACTGACCTCCGGGGCAACCTGCAGCTACTTTTCGATAGCGGACAGCACGAACACCTTCTGTTTTATCAACGGCAGGGGGCAGTTCGGCGCCGCGAACGTGGCGAAGACGATGGTCATCCCTCGGGCAAGCTCCATCTGGGGGGGGATGGTCACGAAGGGCGGCACCATCACCCTGAGCGGCTCCTCAGCCATCGCGGGGTGCGATGACGACGAGAGCACGTATGCGAGCAAGTGCGGCGTCATGCCCGCACTGATCGGCCCCTCCTCGGGGTTGACCATATCGAGCTCCTCCACCACCCTGACCTCGTGCCAGAACGAGGGCACGCTGCAGGGCCTGTCCGGAAATCCCCCCCAATACAACATCGATCTGCCCGACGATCTGACCCCCAGCTATTTCAACGTGAGCGACACCAACGGGGACGGGACCGCCTGGGATGAGTTTCTCGCCTCCCTCGAAACCGTCACCGGAGCCGAATTCTATCCCTCTCTTCCGGGCACTCCCGCCCCCACCGATCCGATTCCCGCCGGTTGCCAGTATTCAACGGGCAGCGCCTGCTGCCAGACAGCCTCGAGCACCCAGATCAATTGCTACGGCACTTCAGGCTGCACCGGGGCCGTGGTTAAGACCATCGATCTCAACAGCTGCCAGAACCCTTCCGGATCGGGCATTCCCTACATCCAGGTCTCGGGCGCCGGCACCACCCTTCGGGTAGGCCACAGCAACGTTACGCTCCAGGTCGCTTCCGCCACCCCGGTAACAGTGACTGCAAATATCGCCGGACTGAACCTTGCCACGGGAGGAGCGGTCACCATCGGCTCGAATCTGAGCTCCGGCTCCTCTGACGCCGCCTCGGCCATCTATGCCGGAGGCAGTATAACGGTGACGTCCAATGTAGGGCATTCCGGGTCCACCACCAACCTGGTGAGCGCCGGAACGGTCACCATAGACCTGGGTTCCCACACTACCGTAACCGATGCCAACGTCTTCGGCAATAACCTTTCCGTCGAGCTGGACAGCTCAACCGCGGGGATCAGCGGCGGCGTCTATTATGCGCAAACAGGCTCTGTTATCGATGCGAACGGGGGGCCGAGCTTCGGGACCAC
The DNA here is from genome assembly GCA_046350935.1 of Thermodesulfovibrionales bacterium. Classification (GTDB taxonomy): domain Bacteria; phylum Nitrospirota; class Thermodesulfovibrionia; order Thermodesulfovibrionales; family Dissulfurispiraceae; genus Nitrobium. The sequence continues at coordinate 15,959 of JAXLZK010000002.1, read as the reverse complement.
GACGAATCCGGTCATGCTCCTGGCAGGCAGCACGAGTCTGAGCGTGCCGGGGAACCTCACCATCAACGGGCTCGTCTACACGAGTGCGACTACGGTCTCCCTGACCGGAGCGGTGGAACTGCAGGGATCGCTCGTCAATACAAGTACCTCCGCCAACGTCAGCAATACGGGGAACGGGACGATCCAGTTCAACAAGAGCGTGCTGGATAGCCTTTATGGCAACTACTCCAGCGTGATGAACCAGCCGAAGTGCGGCGGGGGCAACAAGAACAGCTACGCCGCAAACACGAAAATGACCGTCTTTTAGCCGGCCCGGATTCCTTTTCCCCTTCCTCCTTCGCCTGCCCCCGGAGCACCGCCTCCTCTTGCTTATTTTTGAAATGCAAGTATGGTATACTAACCGACAGTGTAAAGGGGGAGTGTCTTTTCCCCTACGGTGAAGCGGGGCGTTGCTCCCGCGAAGTGTTGATTTTATTCGGTGTGCGGGCGATGTGCTGGCTCCGCTGCCGCTCACGAGTATAACCAGGAGAACCCCGGCAGCTCGTCTCCTCCCGGAAAGGCGCCGGCACTACACACGAATGAGGAAAATGAAACTCTTTTCATGGATCGTCTTTGCAGCAGTCCTTTTGTCCTTCGGAACGGCCGGGACGGTCCGCTCCGAGGAGCTTCCGCTGGTGACCGCCATCGAGGTGAAGGGAGTCAAGCGCATTGAAGAGGGTTCCCTCAGGTCCCGGATCTCCCAGAAGATCGGGACCCCCCTGTCCAGCGAAAAGACCACGGAAGACATAAAGACCATCTTCAAAATGGGGTATTTCGACGACGTGCGGGTCGATATCGAGCCTTTTGAAGGCGGCATCAAGGTCATCTATATTGTCAAGGAAAAGCCCACCGTCATCAAGGTGGACTTCCAGGGAAACAAGAAGTTCGGCGACGACAAGTTGAGGGAGCATATCACCCTCTCTCCCGGGGCCATTGCGGACGTCACCCTCATCAACGACAATGCAGGCAAGATACGGGCCTTCTATGAGGACGAGGGATACTATCTCGCCGCCATCATCCCGGTGGTGAGAAAGGTGGACGAGAGCGAGGTCGCCGTCACCTTCCAGATCGACGAGGGGAAGAAGGTAAAAATCAAGAGCATTACTATCGACGGGAACAAGGCCCTCTCGGACAGAAAGATCAAGAAGGCCATGAAGACGAAGGAGCGCGACTTCACCTCCTTTGTGCTCGGCACGGGGTATTACAAGAAGGAAGAGATGCGGGCGGACCTGGAGCACATCAAGGACCTCTACTTCAATAACGGGTATATCAAGGTCCTTGTGGGAGAGCCCTTCCTGGAGCTCACCAAGAACAGGGAGGGAATGAAGATTACCATCCCCGTTGCCGAGGGAGACCAGTACAAGGTGTCCGGGGTGGAGGTGGCCGGCAACAAGGCCTACTCAGATAAGGAGCTGCGCCCCCTGATCAAGCTGGCCCCGAACACGGTTTTCAACAAGGACAGGCTGAGCAAGGATGTGACCGCCCTTTCGGACAAGTACTCGAACAACGGATACGCATTGGTCTCCATCTACCCCGACCTCGTCCCGGACGAGGACAAAAGAGTGACGAAGGTGATCTACCGGATCAACGAGGGGGACAGGTTCACGGTGGGGAGGATCGATATCACCGGGAACACAAGGACCCGGGACAAGGTGATCCGCCGGGAGGTCCGCCTCGACGAGGGAGAGATCTTTAACGCCTCGGCGCTTAAGAGGAGCTATGAAAGGCTCAACAACCTGCAGTACTTCGAGACGGTGGACATCTCCCCGAAGCCGAAGCCCGAGCTGAAGATGGTTGACCTCGACGTCACGGTCAAGGAAAAGCCGACCGGATTCCTGAGCGTTGGCGGAGGCTACAGCTCCGTGGACAAGTTCATCGCGATGGTGGATATCACCCAGGGCAACCTCTTCGGAAGGGGGCAGTACCTGAAACTGAAGGGGGAGCTGGGCGGTAATAGCTCTTTTTACGAACTCTCTTTCCGGGACCCCTGGTTCCTCGACAGACCCCTCTCCTTCGGCGCCGGCATCTACAAAGTCACGAGGAAATATGACGATTTCGACAGGAAGGCGACCGGCATTGAGCTCTCCCTCGGCAAGAGCTTCGGGGAGTACTGGAGCGCTTCGACCAGCTATGTCTTTGAAAAAGCGCGTATCACCGGTGTTGCGGAAGACGCCTCCTCGACCATCAAGGATCAGGAGGGCTCCAGCACCACCAGCAGCATCGGCTTTTCGCTGGGGAGGGACTCGCGGGACAACTACCTCGACCCCTCCCGGGGCTCGAAAAATGCCCTCTACTTCACCTTCGCGGGGCTAGGCGGCACCAACAAGTTCCTGAAGGTGCTCCTCGACTCCGGCTGGTACTTCCCCGTCTTCAAGAAAACCACCTTCGCCGTCCGCGGTCGGGTGGGATACGCTACGGGGCTCTTCGGCGAGGAGCTGCCCCTGTACGAAAGGTACTATGTCGGCGGGATCTACACGGTCCGCGGCATTGGATACGGGGAGGCCGGGCCCCGCGACATCAACGCTTCCGCGATCGGAGGGGAGAAGGAGCTCATCTTCAACTTCGAGTACATCTTCCCCATCGTCTCCGAGTACAAACTGAAAGGGCTCGTCTTCTTCGATGCGGGGCGCGCCTACGGAGCGGAGGAAACGTTCGGCAGCGACCTGCGGTATACTGCCGGGACCGGCATCCGGTGGATATCCCCCATGGGTCCCCTCAGGATCGAATGGGGCTATAACATCGACAAGCGGACTCACGAGTCCGCCAGCAAGGTGGAGTTCACCTTCGGGTCGTTTTTTTAATTGCTAATTACCGGTGCAGGACGTATGATTTCCAGAGGGAGTCGCGGTCCTGAAGCATCACTATACCATGGAGGATTACGATGAAGAAGTACTGTGCAGCGCTGACCGTTGTTCTTGCCCTGCTCTTTTCGGGCATGCTTTCCGCGGCCCTTGCCGATACGAAGATCGGTTTTGTGGACCTGGACAAAGCGGCGAACGAATCTGAAGAGGGGAAAAAGGCCATTTCCGGCTTGAAGGAGTTCATGTCCTCCAAGCAGGCGGCGGTCTCTGAAAAGGGGAAGGCCATCGAGAAGATGAAGGCCGACCTGGAGAAGCAGTCTTCCATCATTTCAGCCGATGCGAAGCGGTCGAAAGTCGAAGAGATCGAGCGCGCGGAGCGGGACTTTCAGAGGATGGTCTCCGATGTCAACGTGGAGCTCGAAAAGAAGCGCAGGGAGCTGACCGAGTCCGTCTACAAGGAGATTCTCTCCATTGTCGATACGATCGGGCAGGAGGGCAAATACGACGCGATCCTCCCGGCACAGTCGGTCATGTACGGCAATAAGACCCTCGACATGACCGACACGGTCATCAAAAAATACAACGAAGCAAAGGGGTCCAAAGCCTCGTCCAAGAAATAGCGCCCCCTGTTGCGCCGCGGGGCATCCGCACGGTCCGGCAGGGAAGCAAAGGCTTTTACCGGGAATGAAACTACACGAACTTGCACAACTGCTCGACGGCGAGGTATCAGGGGACAGCGGGGTTGAGATAACGGGGGCCTCCGGCATTTCCGATGCGAAGGAGGGGGACATCACCTTCCTTTCCGACCGGAAGTTGCTGAACGACCTGAAAAACAGCCGGGCCTCGGCAGTACTCGTCAAGGAGTTCATCGAGGAGCTCGACAGGCCTCAGATCAAGACCCGCTCTCCCCAGTACGCCTTTGCCCGGCTCCTCGCGCATTTCCATGTGAAGCCGCACCCCTGCAGGGGGGTAAGCGCGAAGGCCTCGGTGGCGCCCGGCGTTTCCCTCGGAGAGAACGTCACTATCTACGATTACGCCTATCTTGCCGCGGGCGTGACGGTCGGCGCGGGGACGATCATCTACCCAGGCGTCTTTATCGGAGAAAACAGCTCCATCGGCGAGGGCTGCGTGCTCCATCCCAACGTGACGGTCCGGGAGGGGGTCACCCTCGGGAACAGGGTGGTGGTCCATGCGGGCTCCGTTATCGGCTCCGACGGCTTCGGGTACGTCTTTGCAGAGGGGAAGCACCAGAAGATACCCCAGGTGGGCGGTGTCGTGATCGAGGACGAGGTGGAGATCGGGGCGGCCGTCACCATCGACAGGGCGACCACCGGCGCCACCTTCATCGGCAGGGGCACAAAGATCGACAACCTCGTGCAGATCGGCCACAACGTACAGATCGGCAGGAACGTGATCATCGTCGCCCAGGTGGGCATTGCGGGCAGCTCCCGCATCGGGGACGGAGTGGTCCTCGGCGGCCAGGTGGGTGTGGCGGACCATGCCGTCATCGAGGCGGGGACGATGGTGGGCGCGAAAGCGGGCGTTCTGGGACATATGGAGAGGGGTGTCTATTCAGGCATCATGCCGATGCCCCACCGGGAGTGGCTGAGGGCCATGGCGGTTTTCGCCCGGCTTCCCGAGTTGAAAAAGCGGCTCGAAGACCTGGAAAAGAAGAGCGCAGAGGAGGGAAAATGATCGATATCAAAGAGATACTGGAGCTGCTTCCGCACCGGTACCCCTTTTTGCTGGTGGACCGCGTGATCGAGCTGGAGCCGGCGTCCAGGGCCGTAGGGATAAAGTGCGTCACCATGAACGAGCCTTTCTTCCAGGGTCATTTTCCCGGAAACCCGGTCATGCCGGGGGTCCTCACCGTAGAGGCGATGGCGCAGGTGGCGGGGATCCTCGCGTTCAAGTCGGGGGCACAGGGGAAAACAGTCTATTTCATGAGCATCGACAAGGTGAAATTCAGACGGCCCGTTCTCCCGGGCGACCAGCTCAGGATGGAAGTCAAAGTCACCCATAAGAGAGGAAATGTGTGGAAGTTTGCAGCGCAGGCCTTTGTCGGGGACAAGATGACGACCGAAGCGGAATTCACCGCAATGCTGTCCGACAAGAGCATGTAGGAGGGAGAATGGCGAAGGATATCCATAAAACAGCGGTTGTCAGTCCCAAAGCAGAGATCGCGGAAGGCGTGGTCATCGGCCCCTACTGCACCGTCGGAGAGGACGCGGTCATCCGGAAGGGCGCGAAGCTCATCTCCCACGTGGTTGTCGAAGGGGCCGCCGACATCGGCGAGAACTGCACCGTTCATCCTTTCGCCACTATCGGGCTCCCCCCCCAGGACCTGAAATACCGGAACGAGAAAACCGGGGTGAAGATCGGCAAAGGCACCATCGTCCGCGAGTATACCTCTATTCACCGTGCCTCCGTGGGAGGGGACGGTTTTACGGTGGTGGGCGAGAACAATTTTCTCATGGCCTACGTACACATAGCCCACGATTGCAAGCTCGGCAACGCAAATATCCTCGCCAATGCCGCAACCCTCGCCGGCCATGTGGTGGTGGAGGACTTCGTCTTCATCGGCGGCCTGGTGGCGGTGCACCAGAATTCGCGCATCGGCTCCTACGCCATGGTGGGCGGTTTCAGCGGCATCGCCCAGGATATCCCCCCCTACACCATGGCCTCCGGCCCGCGGGCGAAACTGTACGGGCTCAACGTCATCGGCCTCAAGCGCCACGGGTTTCCGGACGCGTCGGTGAACATCCTGAAGAAAGCGTACAAGATCCTCTTCAGGGAGAAGAGGACGCTGAACGAGGCGCTGAAGAAGATCAAGACCGACTTCCCCGACTCCGCCGAGATACGGAAGCTCGTGGAGTTCATCGAGAAGAACAAAAGGGGCATATGCAGATAGGCATTATCGCAGGCACCGGCGCCCTTCCCCTCATCATTGCCCATGACGCGAAGGCCCGCGGCTACCGGGTCGTCACCGCCGCCATCGAGGATCTCGCCCCGGCGGACATGGAGGAAGCCTCGGACGAAACGCGCTGGGTCAACGCGGGCAAGCTGGGAGATTTGATCGGTTTCTTCAAGAAAAACAAAGTCGAAGAAATTATCCTGGCCGGGAAAGTCCCCAAATCCCTCCTCTACAAATCGAAGATCACCCCCGACCTTCGGGCGGTGAAAGTGCTGCTCTCCCTCAAGGACAAGAGCGACGACTCGATCCTGAACGCGATTACGAAGGAGCTGGAGGGGGAGGGAATGCGCATTCTCGATACCGCCGCCTTCAGCCGCCACCTCCTCACCCCTGAGGGAGTGCTGACCGAGGACCCTCCCTCGCGGGATGAATGGAAGGACATCGAGTTCGGCTGGAACATCGCACGGGAGATCGGCCGCCTGGACATCGGGCAGACCGTGGTGATAAAGGACCGGGCGGTCATGGCGGTGGAGGCGATCGAAGGCACGGACGAGGCGATCCGCAGGGGAGGGAAATGGGCCGGAGACGGCGCCGTGGTCGTCAAGGTGAGCAAGCCCCAGCAGGACATGCGGCTCGACGTCCCCGTCATCGGCCTCGACACCCTGCGCGCCATGCTCGACGCCGGAGCCCGGGTCCTCGCGGTGGAAGCGCAGCGGAGCATCATCCTCCAGCGGGAGAAAGTGGCGGCGGAGGCGTCCGACGCCGGCATCTCCCTGGTGGGATACCGCGGAGGAGCATGAGGATGACCTTTTTAGCCACGCTGAAGGAAGGCATCCGCATCGTACACAAGAACTGGCAGCTCGTGCTCGCCCAGTTCGTCTCGATGATCCTGAGCTGCGCAAGCTTCTTCGTCATCGTAGGGGTGCCCATCGCCGTCGCCTTCATCATGTTCGGGCTGGACCTCACCGATATCCTGCGCTTCAAGGACGTGGTCAGCGCCTTCAAGGGATCGGCGGAGCTGCTGCACAAGTATTTCGGCATGGCGCTCGTCATCCTGCTGAGCCTGCTCATCTATATCGTCTTCATCGTCGTCCTCTGGACATACACCATCGCAGGGACAATCGGGATACTGGCCCGTACGATCGAGTCCGGGACGCAGAAATTCTCGCTCAAGGAATTCTTTGCGGAGGGGAAGAGGCTTTTCTTCCCGGTCCTCCTTTACTCCTCTTTCATCGGGGTGATCTTCATCACCCTGGCATTCATTCTCGGGATCCTTGCGGGTGGAGCCTCGTCCATTATCGAGATGGCGCGGTCGCAGGAGGCAACCCTCAGTCTCTTTCTCGGGGTCTTCTTCTTCCTTGTCCTGCTTTCGATCGGGCTGGTGCTGATTCTCGTCACCCTGTCCGGCACGGTCTACGGCATCGCCTGCATGACCTTCACCCATTCGACTCCCTGGAGCGCGTTGAAGAGCACCATACGGTATCTCTTCGCGGTGCCCTCTTCCATCGCACTGTATGCTCTCCTGTTCATCGGCTATATGGTGGCGGGCTTTTTCGTCATACTGGCCGGATCGCCCCTCACGATGATCCCCTTTATCGGGCCGGTCCTCTCCCTTCCCTACCAGGTGATCACCTACCTCATTCAGGGATATATCAGCCTCATCATGCTCGCAACCCTCTTCCTCTATTACTACCGGACGGGATACCTGCCCTCTCTCCCGGTGCCGGTGCCTGCCCCGGCTGAGGAGCCGGAGCTCAGCACAGAGGCAGGTACTTCTCCGAAGACAGACGAAGAGCAAGCCCCTGCTCCCGGTCAGACGGACGGGACGGAACAAGCCTGACCGAAAAAAGCTCTTCAAAGGCGAGGACCAGGCACTCTTTCACCCTTTCGGGGTCCAGGTCCGGCAGCAGTTCTCTCAGCCCGACCATGGCAGGCTCCGCGGTTTCCGTGCTTCCGCCCCTCGTCGTCTGCTCCATGCCGCTGAAAACCAGGGGAAGTCGCCCGTAGTCGATGGAATAAGGAAGCGACCCCTGCTGGAGAAAACCCTCCCGCCACCGCTTCTGGGCGGAGCCGACCGCCTTTCTGGTCTGAAAGCGTATCTCTCCGTAGGAGGTGGACTGGAAGCAGTGGGGGCTGCGCGTGAGGACCCTCCCGGTTTCCCGCTCCTCCTTCATCGCCATCGGGAGGCCGATCCTTTCGAGCCCGGCCTGGAGGGCGCGGCTTATCCGGCGGTACGTGTCGAGGAGCCCCCGGGAAAAGGCTCCCTCATTTCTTGAGGAAACGCTGTAGGTGAGCTCGTCTCCATGGAGAATGCCCCTGCCCCCGGTGGGCCGCCGCACCACGGGGAGGGAATGGCTGCTGCAGTAGGCGCAATCGACATCGGTAACCTTCTGAAAGGAACCGATGCTCACCGAGGGGACGGTCCATCCGTAGAACCGGAGCGCGGGCGGGGAGTGGCCGTCCCTGACGGCAAGGGCGATGGCCTCGTCGAGGGCCATGTTGTAAAAGGCGTCACACGGGCCTGAATCGATGAGTCTCCAGGCGGTGGACATGAGGCGGCTATTTCTTCTCTTCCAGCACGATCCGGTGCTTCAGCAGGGAGATCTCCTTTACCCGTCCCTCGAAGGTCTTCTGCTCCCCGAAGAGGTTCTTCAGGTAGATACTCCCGCTTTCCGGGATCATGATGTCCACGTTTTCGAGGTAGAGCTCTTCCTTTCCGTCCCGGTAAATGTAGGCGTTCGCCTCACACATGCGCTTCCTCCTTTATGCGTTGCACCAGTTTCTCGATAAGGTGGGGGAACGGCTCCTTCACCATACCCACCACTTCCACTTCCTCCTGATTCAGGGGAATCAGGAATTTCTTGGCAGGAGAGGAGGCGATGGCCTCCGCCATTTTCGCGGTGAGCTCCCCAAGCATCCCGTTGGGGAGGACGATGCTCAGAGGGCCGGTCACCATATCGACCCTGCCCACGTTCCATACGATGGCGTTCTCGCCGGTGGCGCCCTTGTTCGCCCGCGCCTTCATCATGGCGCCGGTCGCGGTGGAGTTGGTGCCGAGGGCAAGGATGTCCAGAGCATCTCCGAACTCCTCTTTCAGCCGCTTGATGATGAGGCTGCCGATGCCGCCCCCCTGGCCGTCGATAACCGCGATTTTTTTCATAGTTTTAAGTATAGAAAGTGGCGGAGAGGGGTGTCAACCGAAAAGAGAAGGAAGAAGCGGGAAGTGAAAACGAAAAGGTAAGGAAGCGCCAAGGAGAGCGAGAAGCAAATGCAACCAATAATAAAATTTGTTGCCGTCATTCCCGCTTGCCGGGAATCCTTCCGAAAGGAACCGATCCCGACTGGGCCGGGATGACGGCATGACATGAACAGGGTATCCGTCTTTTCCCTCCTATTTTTCACTTCTCACTTCCCTGAGACGGGCATGCGCTGAAATGGTATAATTTCAGGATGTTCGACGTGCTGAAGATTCTCCTCGTCTTTGCCGCCATCCTCGTTCTGCTCCGCCTGAAATGGAATGTCGGATATGTCCTTGCCGCCGCCTCGGGGCTGCTGGCGGTGCTGTATGTAATGCCTCTTCCCGCAGTCTTTTCCACTCTCGTCAGCGGCGACCGATGCCGCAACGGTGAAGCTCTTCTTCGCCCTCACCCTGATCAGGATGTTCGAGATGATCCTGCGCGAAAAGCGGGTGATGGCCCGCATGACGGATGCCTCCCGCACCCTGCTGAAGCGGAAGAGGGCTGTGATCGTCTCCATGCCCCTCCTCATCGGGCTCCTCCCCTCCCTCGGGGGAGCCTACTTCTCCGCCCCCATGGTGGAAGAGTCCACAAAGGGAATGAAAATGACGCCGGAGGAAAAGGCTTTATCAATTACTGGTTCCGCCATCCTGGGAATACGTGCTGCCCCTCTATCCGGGGATCCTCCTCGCCTCTGGCCATCACGAAGATCGAGCTCCGTTCCTTCATTCTCGCCAACACGGCGTACGCGCTGCTGCTCGTGGCAACCGGGTTCCTCTTCAGCATGAGGAGGATCGAGAGCCGGAGGACGGCCGCCCCCTCTCCTCCGCCTGTCGTGCACGCAGGAAAGGGGAAGAGGCGTCATCGGACCATTGGAAACAGATGATAAGCTTCCTTCCCGTGGCGCTGGTGCTGCTTCTCGTCATCGTGCTGCGGATAGAGCTGCCCTATGCGCTGGGGGCAACGCTGCTGCTGCTCTTTGCGTACTACCGGACGGGAGTGGAGGGAACTGTTTGGGATAGTCCGATACGGCTTTGCCCGGGACGTAGTCGTCCTCATTTTCGGGGTCATGCTCTTCAAGTTCGCCATGGAGAATTCGGGGGCGGTCCTGGGCCTGAGCCATGCCTTTACGGAAAGCGGCATCCCTCTCCTGCCGATCCTGGTAGTGCTGCCCTTTGCCGGAGGCCTCCTCACCGGCCACACACTCGGCTTTGTGGGGAGCTCCTTTCCCCTGCTCGTCAGCCTTGCAGGAGGGCCCACCTCAACCAGATGACCCTCGCCTTCGCCTCGGGCTTCCTGGGAGTGCTGCTCTCTCCCGTGCATCTCTGCCTGGTGCTCACCCGGGAATATTTCAAGGCGGATGCCTGGGGCATCTACAAGAGGATCATCCCCGCAAGCCTCGTTATCATGGCAGCGGCGTTTGTCGAGTATTTCGTGCTGTGAGGACCTGCACCGCACTACAGCGACGCCCCTGCTCCCGGCGGTATCTCTGTGGCATTCGCCTCTGTCTCCTGCTTGAGACGCCATGAGGACATCGATAGAGAATCCCCGCTGTATTTTTACCGTCAAACTATCTATATCGAAATTCCCCGCCTGGAGCGCCTGGTTTCGTTCGGCCGGCACAAGTGCGTGGCAGTAAAGAGACAGGGGCCATATTTGAAAAACAATTGGCATGGTAGTGTGCCTCTTGCACCAGTTCCCATAAAAAACCTCTATAGTTTTTGATCTATATTGTCGGCAAATGTAAAGACAGCAAAGTTCGAGCCGGTTGAGAATAAAGAGATTTTTTCTTGTTGCTATCATCGGAGCTATATGCTATTTTTAAACACAATTGCGTAGCGTCTCCCTCCCTGATCTTTACAAAGAGACTTATAACAGCAATATCAAAGAACAATTAACGGAGTAAATAAAGGTCACGGCAATAAAGGCTGGGCGCCACGAGGCCGAACAGTTCGTTCAAGCGAAACGGTGAGGCTGTTCGCTCAACTTTCGCGTTAGGTGTGAGGTAAGATGTGAGCAGCTTGTCCTCACTTTCGCTGACAGCATTAATCAGTTTCCCGAGTTTAAGAAAGAAGAGAAAAAGGAGGATAAGAAATGAGTAAGTATCTGAAAGTTTTCTTGTTGGCGATGCTTGCGATAGCGATGATCGCCGGCACAGCCTTTGCCGGCACCACCAGCGTCAATCATCTCGCTGCCGGCGCCAACTACACGGCCGCTCTTGAGGCGATGGGCGCTGCGCGGAATATTACCATCGTAGGGAGCAATACGAGTAACGTCCTCGCTTCATCCAAACCGGTAGCGTACACGTTAGGGCAGAACCTCACCTCGGGCAACCTTGTCGCCGTAAGCCTGAGCGGGGCGGCTTTCACCTGGAAGTACTATTTACGTTTGTGCAACAAACTCGGGCGGTAACACCGCGATCGGGTATAGCACGCCCTCTGCCAATTCAACCTCGTGGATCTTCTCGGTCGTCTTTGATGCCAGCGTGAACGCGGCCGGGGCAACTTTATTTGGTTGTCGAGTTCAATCGATTGTAATACAGGCACTTCAATCTGCCGTTGCATTTGACTTCCCGGTCCTCCACGGAACCGCCACCGTCACGATTTATGTCCTGACTGCCGGCGGCATTACTATTGATGCCTCTTCAACGGCTACTCTTGCGAATTTTGCGAACGAGTATGCGGCGACGCTTAGTTCCGCCGATACCGTTACGATCGACTACCTCGGCACCCCGGGCAACGGTACCAGTTTCATCGAAGATGCTCCGGGCGGAAATACCATTGCAGCCCCTACGGCGAACAAGCTCGTGCTCACCAGGACCGTATATAATCTCGGCACAGTGATTGGCGCCACCAACAACGGGTCCGCTGCTGCTAATGCCAATTCTGGTACCGTCAATGCTGCAGTGGCGGTGAACGCCTCCATGTCCTTCCAGGATTCCGCAAGCTGGGCAGGCATCAACAGGGTCATTCTCATGGCTGCCAACGAAATCGGAACCGATCCAGGCGCGTGCAGCAACGCTTCTCCGTCCATCGCTTCCAACTCCCCGTCCGGTACGGTTTCCGTTGCCATCCCGACCGCAAGATGGGCCGGCGCCACCAACCTGGCTCTGACCACCTGCTTCCAGGTTACCGGTTCCACGAACCTTGCTACCAGGACGATCAGCGGCACCTATGACATCAGCTTCGGCACGGGCGGCGTAGATACCTTTACTGCCCCCTCCTACGCAACGATCCAGAGCTGGTCGCTGAACGGGTACCAGGCGATCATTCCTTGGCTGACCCACACCTCCACGGTCCCGACCTACTGCCTGGTGAACAACAGCAACTCTGCATCTGCTACCATGTTCCTGGATGTGATCACCAGTGATGCAGCTTCGACCACAACGAATGTTTCCCTCGGCTCCATCGCGGCGAACACCTCCCTGCTGCTGATCTTCAACGATCAGGGCGTACAGTCCCAGAATGCGGCCGGCACTACCTCCACGCTGAATAATCTGTCGGCTGTTACCTTCACCGGCAGCACCAGCAAGAGGTATGCAGGCAAGCTGACCGTGGCGGGCAACCAGAACAATGTTACCATGACCTGCGCACAGACCGACCCTGTAACGGGCGGAAAGAGGCCGGTACCGGTTCTTACCTCCGACACAGGCGTGGTTGGTCCTCAGTGGAAGAACTAATTACTGTATAGACACTATGACTGTTGCGAGGCGGGCAGAAATGCCCGCTTTTATTCTTCCCTCTCTCTTTCCTTTTGTTTTGTTAGCTGGAATAATCAGGGATATATCCCTATCATCATGGCCGTAGCGTTCATCGAGTATTTCGTGCTGTGAGGGCCTGCCTTCGGATGAGCGACGCAACAGTCCGGAGAGAGGCGTGCGATTCCGCACCTATCCCTGCAACGTAGGACTGATCGCCGTCTTTCAGTCCGGGAAACGGTACGGAAAGACCTTACCCTTTACAGTTTATAGTTCATCACCAGGAACCGGCTTACGACGTGGAACCTTAGCCAATATCTTTTCAAAATCTTCTTTTTTCGCTCGCTTGGCTCTGTCTTTCAAGTAGTCTTCAGTCATTAAAGCAGAAATTTTCTCCGATACTGCCGAAGAAATAAACTGGTTAATGGATACCCCCTCTTTTTTTGCAATCTCTCTGATGTGCCGATGTATTGATTCCGGCAAACGTAAGCTTAAAGCGCTCATGCTATTTCCTCCAATAGTTCTTTGGGAGTTATTATTCTCGTATCAAATCGCTCTATACCCTTAAAGTCTTTTGTATTGTGAGTTACAATTAGCTTTGTCCCGGAGGCAACTGCCAATTCCAGTAAATGATCGTCTTTAGGGTCAATCAGACAAGAACGCCACAGAAAATATATCTTTTGATGTTCGCTCCTCATGCAGAAATAATCTAAAATATTTTCAATTTCATTAGTTGACAAGCCTAACGTTGCCTGATTTCTTTTCAGAATATCTTCATATTCAAAAAGCAGTGTCGTAGATAGGACTGTCTGAAGCTTACCTTCCTCTATTGCTCTTAATACCTTAAAAGAAGCACCTTGAGATGAATAAAGTCCTGCATACAAAACATTCGTGTCAAGAATAATCCTGAATTTCATCTTACGCATATTATAATACTATATATGGTATCATTTGATTGTCAAGATGTAGAAACTTATTGAGGCTAACGCAATGCTAAGCGGGAGCGGCCCGCCAGGGCCACGATCCGCTTCAGCGCCTTGTTGGGCGGCGGCGTTGTCAGTTGGGTAGATGCTGTGCAGTGAAAGCCGATGGGGTCAGGTCTATTTTATTGACACGAAGGAGTTTCGGGAGAAGCGGTACGGCTGGTGGGGGGAGAAAGAGAGTGAAAACAGGGGATGTGTCCCTACTAACACTACTAACACCTACTAACATCCCTTTGCATCGGCAAGCCGTATTTTGAAGATGAGGTCAGTAATGTTAAGAAGATAGACCCGACACCCCTTGTGTAATGATCTTCAAAGCTATATTGTAGCCAAATCGGCTGGAGCCCGCTGGATAAATAAACAAAAAGTCAATTTACGATAAAAAACAAAAAGTTATAAGGTATTTTGGCGTAAACAAGTCATTTATTAACTCCTTGGTATTACAGATAATTTTATTTGTGATATAGTAGAAGTAAAATAAAGCACTACGGAGGGAAGTCATGCAGGTTCTGGTACTCTACTACTCAAAGGGCGGTTCGACCAGGAAGCTCGCCGAAGTGATCGCGCAGGGTGTCGAGTCTGCTGGGGTAAGCGCGGTGCTGCGGTCGTCGCAGGAGGTGACCAAGGAGGACTTCCTCAATTCCGCAGGGGTCATTGCGGGCTCCCCCGTTTACTTCGGAGTCATGGCCGCCGACCTCAAGAGGGTGTTCGACGACTTCATCAGCACGCGGAGGCAGATGGAGAACAAGGTAGGAGCGGCCTTCGCAACAGGCGGCCACAACAGCGGGGGCAAGGAGACCACCATTTTCTCCATCCTCCAGTGCATGATGATCTACGGTATGATCGTTGTCGGCGATCCCATGAACGCCTCGGGGCACTACGGCGTCGCCTGCGTCGGCTCTCCCACCGACGAGGCGAAGGATTACGGACATAAGCTGGGGGTCAGAGTAGCGGAGCTCTGCAAGGTGATTGACGGCAAGGTAAAGCTCACAAAGCCGTAATGTCTGATACAGCTGGTAAAATGAAATGATAATCGGGGTGCTGACCTGCCGGATCCTCGAACTCGAATGGGCGCACCTGCTCACACGGGACCCTGACGTGGCACGCATCACGGTACTGGAGGAAGGGCACTCTTCAGGTCTCATCGAGTCGGTCAGGGCGGAGGGGCGCGCAGTACGGGTCGTATCCGGGCTGCCGCCTTCCCGTTCCGCGGAGGAGGCGCCGGTATCCCCACTATCCTGTGGACCGCGTATCGAGGTCATCGTGCGCATGCTCCAGTTAGGGCTCCACAGCAGAAAGCAGGCCTTGCTGGAGGGGGTGGTGCAGGCAGCGGACGACCTGGGCCGCCATGTGGATGCGATCGTCCTCGGGTACGGCTTGTGCGGCAATGTCCTCCGGGACCCCGCAGCGCTCCTTGCCGGCTGCGGCGTGCCGGTCTTCATCCCGATGGATGAGGACCACCCCGTTGACGACTGCGTGGGGCTCATCATCGGAGGACGGGAGAACTACTTCGCCGAGCAGTGCAAGGAGCCGGGCACCTTTTTCATGACGGCCGGCTGGGCGCGCCATTGGCGGACGGTGTTCATGGGGAGCGGAAAGAGCTACACCGCCGCGGCCATCAAAATGATGTTTGCCGAATACAAACGGTCTCTTCTCGTCCTCTCCCCGGTGCTCGCCGAAGGGGAGATGCGGCAGCAGATCGAGGAGTTCAACACCCTCCTCGGCCTGCGTACCGAGACGGTGCAGGGTAGTTTCGGGATCCTCGAAGCAACTTGGCGGGAGGCGAAACAGCATGTCCTCTCCGCCCGAGAGGGGATACGATAGGCCATTGTTTTATTATCGAAATTTTCGGAGCGTCCTCCGAACCTGTCGTTGTCGCTGCCCGCTCTCCTTACTGGCGGGATGCCCCCCCGGCCAGGAGGCCATCCACCGACCACCTTCCGCCGCCCCTGATCATGAGCACAATTGTAATCGCGACGACAAGGAGGTGGTATTCGAAGCCCTCACCTTTCTGATTGCCGAACCAGTTCATGAAGAAGCCATTCTGCAGATGGAGCATAAAGACTGCCACGACCATGTTGCATGCGATGCCGAATGCCGCGATTCTCGTCAAAAACCCCGTAAGCAGCCCGAGAGACCCGAGGAATTCCGAAAGAATGGCGAGCAAGGCGAACACGGCGGGGATCCCGAGGGTGCCGGTGAAGAACCCCATGGTCCCGCTGAAGCCGCCTCCCCCGAACCATCCCAAAACTTTCTGCGCTCCATGGGGGAAGAAGACGATTCCCAATA
>JAXLZK010000001.1:177036-190593 GCA_046350935.1 Thermodesulfovibrionales bacterium | reverse complement strand
ACTTTGTATAAAATCTATTTACAAAAGACTAGCAGCTGTTTCAAAACTCTCTCTTTCACCCTCACCCTTTCCCTCTCCCCTCAAGAGAGAGGGAAATACTTCCGGGGAATTTCCTCTCCCCTACAAGGGAGAGGGGTCCCCAGGAAATCAGAGATTTTCTGGGGAATAGGTAGGGCGGCCAAAGGCCGGGAGAGAGGAGCTTGAAATGAGTTCTAAAACTTCTTTTACACAGGTGTCGTATTTATGCAGCAAAGGAAAGTGGAGACAGCGGGAACAGTCCTGCCGGGACATACTCCGGTCAGCTCCCCTCCCCTCTTCTCCAAACCCCTTCAGGCATCTGCCCTCTTTCACACACCAAACCCCACCGTTTCGTATGAGCAAGGAGCTCAATCGTTATCTGAAAGCAATAAAACTTCTTCAAGGAGGTCGTTGTGAAACTACGGTTTATTGCAGTAATGGCGGCAGTCGTACTCCTCACGGGTTCCGCAGCGGGCAGGGGAACGGACACCGATCACTCTCAATTCATCAAGGGGCCCTTCAAGAGCGGGGAAGAGGTGACCAAGGCCTGTCTGCAGTGTCACGAAAAGCAGGCGGAAGATTTCATGAGAACATCCCATTATAAATGGAAAGGCGCTCCCCGGAGCGTCAAAGGCATGGAGAACAGCAAGGAAGAGTATGGGAAGACAAATCTGCTCAACAACTTCTGCACCGACGTGGAAGGGGGCAGCAGGACGTTCTGTGTGAAGTGCCATGCCGGCTACGGCTGGGTGGAGAACGCGCAGCTCCCTGCCGAAAAATCGAAGGTAGACTGTCTCGTCTGCCACGCCAGGCAGGGCAACTATAAGAAAGGGCTCGGAGGAGAGGTCGACAAGGACCTCTTTGCAAAGGGGAAGATCGACCTCGAAAAGGCCGCACAGAGCGTAAGCCTTCCTACCCGGGACAACTGCGGAGTCTGCCACTTCTTCGGGGGAGGCGGCGACGGGGTAAAGCACGGGGACATGGACTCCTCTCTCAGCAAACCGGCGAGAGAGCACGACGTGCATATGGGCGGCCCCACCGACATGACCTGCCAGGCATGCCACACCGCCAAGGATCATTACATCTCAGGGGCATCCCTCTTTCTCGCCACGAACGACGGAAGGGTCGCCTGCGCGGAGTGCCACCGGGACCCCCATAAGGATTCCGCCGCCCACAAGGTGCTGGCGAGACACCAGAAGACCGTTGCCTGCCAGACCTGCCATATCCCCGTCTTCGCAAAAGCGCAGGCGACGAAGATGAGTTGGGATTGGTCCACAGTGGGCAAGGACATCGAAGATATAAAGGAGGAGTTCGGCAAGGAAACCTATGCGAAGCACAAGGGCGATTTCACCTGGGGAATGAACGTGGTCCCGACCTATGCCTGGTACAACGGGAAGATGGAAAGATACCTTAAGGGAGAGAAAATAAAAGACCCGAAAAAAGTGCTTTATATTTCGAAGCCCGTCGGTGATATCAGGGACCCCGACGCCAGGATCTACCCCTTCAAAGTGCATACCGGCAGGCAGCCCATGGACTCCCGGTACAAGTACCTGTCGATCTTCCAGAATTTCGGCGGACTCTGGAGCCATTACAACTGGGAAAAGGCGCTGACGGACGGGGCCAGAGCCTCGGGGCTCCCTTACAGCGGCAAGCACGAATTCGTTTCGACTGCCTTCTACGGGAGCATCAATCACGAGGTCGCGCCGAAGGAAAAGGCGCTGAAATGCGGTGATTGCCACTTCGGCGCCAACAAGAGGCTTGACTGGAAGGCCCTCGGGTATGCCGGAGACCCGATGCGGGCAGGCGGCCGTTTCTCCGCAAAGGACGAGAGCGGGGAAGATGCCCGGGCGAACGATGAAAACGGCAAATCCGGGAGGAAAAAGATATCCCGGAAATAGACAGCCGCACAAAAAGGGGGGAATAGATTTCTCCCCGTGAAAAGGAGGACACAATGAGGGTAGCAAGACTGGGGGCACTTCTGGTAATGGCGCTCTTCTGCGCAGCACTGATCGCGGGAGCGGCAACGGCGGCGGACAAGATCTCGGTCAAGGGAAAGGTAAAGGACTACGACCTTGCCCAGAAGACCGTCACGGTGACTGTCGGCGAAAAGGACATGACCTTTGTCGTGGAGAACGAATCCGCTCTCAAGAAGCTCGACGACAGGATACTGAAGGGCGACGAGGTGAAGGTCAAGTACACCGAGGAGGGCGGGAAGAACGTCATCAAAGGCTCCAACGATTTGAAGGGCACAAAGCCGGGCTGTTGAACCGGCAGTGGGCGGGCGAGGGGAGGCGGGCTTCTGTCCGCCTCCCTTTTTTTGCCGGGGCGAGGCTCCCCCTGTTATTGACAATCACTCCTTTTGGGGGTATAAGAAGATATAAACGTCTTTCCACCAAATCCGGATCATACCCATAAAGGAGGGAGAAAGCCATGGCCCATTATGTGATCCTCAGCAAACTGACGGACGAAGGCAGAAAGACCATCAAGCAGAACCCCGGCAGGATGCTCGAAGTCAACAAGGAGCTGGAAGGGATGGGGGTAAAGGTAAGGGAGCAGTACGCAGTCCTGGGCCCCTACGATTTCGTCAATATCGTCGAGGCGCCCGACAATGAGACGGTGATGCGCATGTCGATGGAACTGGGGGCGAGAGGGTCGGTGCAGCTCCTCACCCTCCCGGCCATCGCCGCCGGCGACCTGCTCAGCTCGATGAAATAGGAGCGCTGCCGGGCGGAGAGAGGCGAGGCGGCTCCTCCCTCTCCTCTCTCCGTGGAGCACTCCCCGCCGGCAGGCCGTATCCCTCCCTCGCCCCTTTCCCTTCCGTACGACGGACTTCACAACGAAACCCCTTTTATGATATGGTTGTATCTCCCGCCCTCTGCTGTCAGGGCATCGTACGGCGTCGCACCGCCTCCGATGCAGCGGCAGCCGCGGGGTCACCCCTATTTTCTTTATGGAGGCTTGCATGTCGAAGAAGGTCGTACTGGCATACTCGGGCGGACTCGATACGTCCATCGTGATAAAATGGCTGATGGAAAACCACGACGCCGAGGTCGTCGCGTTCTGCGCCGACCTCGGGCAGGGCGAGGACCTCGCTGCGATACGGGAGAAGGCGCTGAGGACAGGCGCCGCAAAAGCGTATGTGGAAGATCTGAGAGAAGAGTTCGTAAAGGACTACATTTTCCCCATGCTGCGGGCGAACGCCCTCTACGAGGGCACCTATATGCTCGGCACTTCCATCGCCCGCCCCCTGATCGCGAAGAAGCAGATAGACATCGCACTGAAAGAGGGCGCGAACGCCGTGGCCCACGGCGCAACGGGAAAAGGGAACGACCAGGTGCGCTTCGAGCTCACCTATTATGCCCTGAAGCCCGACATAGAGGTGATCGCCCCCTGGCGCGAGTGGTCCTTCACTTCACGCCAGTCCCTCATCGACTACGCAGAAAAACACGGCATCCCCGTGCCGGTCACCCGGGAGAAGCCGTACAGCACCGACCGGAACATCCTGCATATCAGCTACGAGGGCGGCATCCTTGAAGACCCCTGGGCCGAACCGACGCAGGACATGCATACCATGATGGTCCCGCCCGAGAAGGCGCCGGATACCCCCGCGTATATTGAGCTCGACTACGAAGGGGGAGATCCCGTGGGGCTGAACGGGACCCGCCTCGCCCCGGTGGAGCTCTTCGAAAGGCTCAACGCCCTTGCAGGCGCGAACGGGATCGGCAGGGTGGACATCGTGGAAAACCGGTATGTGGGGATCAAATCGAGGGGAGTGTACGAGACCCCCGCAGGGACCGTCCTGCATGCGGCCCACCGGGCGGTGGAATCCATCACCCTCGACCGTGAAGCGTTCCATCTGAGGGACTCTCTCATCCCGCGGTACGCCGAGCTGGTCTACTACGGGTACTGGTTCGCTCCCGAGAGGGAGATGCTCCAGACCGCCTTCGACTCCATCCAGCGGAACGTCACCGGGACGGTCCGTCTGAAACTGTACAAAGGAGCCTGCATGGTGGTGGGGAGGCGTTCACCCTATTCACTGTACAATCCCGAGCTGGCTACTTTTGAAGCGGAGAAGGTGTACAACCAGAAGGATGCGGAGGGGTTTATCAAGCTGAATGCCCTGCGCCTGAAAGTACAAAACCGGATGAAGAACAGGTAGCCGGACCATGGGTCGAGGACAGCCCGACGCCACGGCGGCGAAGAAGAGAGGCGCGCGGTCCGCACCCGCCTCTTCGCACCAGGCTGACGATCTCGCCTGTCTGATCGCCCTGACCCTCATCAATGATATCGGGCCGGTTACCGCCCGGCGCCTGCTTTCCGCTTTCTCCTCGCCCCGGAAAATATTCGAGGCGCGCCTCCCGGAGCTCGAAAGCGTGGAGGAAATCGGTGGGGCGCGGCTGCGGAAGATCCTGGAGTTCGAGGACTGGAAGCGGGTCGAGAAGGAGATAGGGGAGATGCGCCGGTCGGGAATCATCCCGGTCGCCTGGACCGATCCGGCCTATCCCGAGTTATTACGCCCTCTCGACGACGCACCGGTGCTGCTCTATACAAAAGGGACCCTGATCGACGAGGACAGGTACGCCATCGCCATGGTGGGCTCCCGCAGGATGACCGACTACGGGAAGCGGGCTGCTGCGCTGCTCGCCGCAGACCTCTCCTCGTGCGGTCTTACGATTGTCAGCGGCATGGCACGGGGGATCGACACCGTCTCCCACGCCGCAGCCCTCGACGCCGGGGGGAGGAGCATCGCGGTCCTGGGGTGCGGCCTCGACAGGCCCTACCCTCCAGAGAATAAGGAGCTCTTTGAGAGATTGTGCCGCTGCGGGTGCGTCATCAGCGAGTTCCCCACCGGGACGCCGCCGCTCCGGGAGCATTTTCCCCGAAGAAACAGGCTGATCAGCGGACTCTCCCTCGGGACCCTCATTGTGGAGGCAACCCTCAAAAGCGGCTCGCTGATCACCGCCCGCTATGCCCTTGAGCAGAACAGGGAGGTCTTCGCCGTCCCGGGGAGCATCTATTCCCGCTGCTCGGAGGGGACCCATGCCCTCCTCAGCAAGGGCGCCCGTCCGGTCCGGTCCGCCGGGGATGTGCTGGAAGAGCTTTCCCCCCTCCTGAAAGGCATGCTGCGCTCCCCGAAAGCTCCCCCCGCTCCGTCCGGTCAACTTGAAATAAGTGGGGAAGAAAAGGCAATATGTAGTATTTTGAGCAGCGATCCGAAACATATCGACCTCATCGCACGGGAGCTCGGCATCTCCCCCGCAAAGCTTTCGGGCCTCCTCCTCGGCCTCGAGCTCAAAGGGGTCGTCGGGCAGACAGAGGGGAGATATTTTTATATACTTTAAGGAGGAAGTTTGGCGAAGAGATTTATTGATGTCCTCAGGGTCCTCGCGAAGGAGCTCATCGAAAAGGGATATGATGCCGATGACATGCTGAAAAAGATCAGCGGCTTCGATATAGATTTTCTGACAGTTAAAGAAGAACTGCTTACCCTCGAGCTGACCAAGTATATAGACGATGCGGAGCTCGACACGATACGGGCCCTGCTGGCGTATATCCTTATGAAAGACACGGAGCTCGAAACCGAAGAGATCTATGCTTTCATTTTCGGCAAGGGACGCCAGATAACCTGGAACTGAAGGAGGAGAGGGAGACGTGAAATCTCTTGTGATCGTGGAGTCGCCGGCAAAAGCCAAGACCATCAATAAAATACTGGGCAAGGATTTCGGCGTAAAGGCCTCCGTCGGCCATATAAAGGACCTTCCCAAGAAGGAGCTCGGGGTGGACGTCGACCACGATTTTACGCCCCACTATGTCACCATCCCCGGCAAGGAGAAGGTGATCAGGGAGCTGAAAGCGGAAGCGAAGAAGGCTGAGGAGATCTATATCGCGACAGACCCCGACAGGGAGGGGGAGGCCATCGCCTACCATATAGCTGAGGACATCCGGCAGCCCCGGAACGCCAAGAAGATCTACCGGGTCACCTTCCATGAAATCACCGAACGGGCGGTGAAAGAGGCGATCAGTCATCCCGGGGAGATCGACCTCAATAAAGTCGATGCGCAGCAGGCGCGGCGCATCCTCGACAGGCTGGTGGGATATAATCTCAGCCCCTTCCTCTGGAAAAAGGTGCGGAGGGGACTGAGCGCCGGGAGGGTGCAGTCCGTCGCCGTGCGGCTTATCGTGGACAGGGAGCGGGAAATAGAGGCTTTCCAGAAGGAGGAATACTGGACCATCGACGCCCTGCTGGAGCCCCTGGCGCCTTCCGGCAACGGCGGCACGAAGGCCCCCTTCCCCGTCAAGCTCTACCGCTACCGGGACTCCCTTGTCGTCGACCGGGAGGCGAAAGAGGGCAACAGGTTCCTCATCACGAACGGGGAAGAGGCGCAGAGGATCGCGGACGATATCAGGGCGAAAGACGCCTTCCTTTCAAGAATCGAAACGAAGATGCGGAAGAGGTCTCCGGCCCCGCCCTTCAGCACCAGCACCCTCCAGCAGGAAGCGGCGCGGCGGCTGCGCTTCCCGGCCAAGAAGACCATGATGGTCGCCCAGCAGCTCTATGAAGGCATCGAGCTGGGGGCGGACGGCTCCGTCGGCCTGATTACGTATATGAGGACGGATTCGTTCAGGATCGCCCCCGAGGCGCAGCAATGGGCCGCCGAGCTCATCGTGAACAGATTCGGGAAGGACTACGCACCGGAAAAGCCCCCCCAGTATAAGAGCAAGGGCAGCGCCCAGGAGGCCCATGAGGCCGTGCGCCCGACGTATCCGGACAAATCCCCCGAAGCGGTCAAGCGCTATCTTTCGAAGGACCAGCATGCCCTCTATCAATTGATATGGAACCGTTTCATCGCCAGCCAGATGAGCCCCGCCCAGCTTGAGCAGACGACCTTCGTCATCGGACTTAAGGAGTCAGGCGCCGAAGTCAAGGGGACCGAATTGCGGGCGTCCGGAACCGTGATACGCTTCCAGGGTTTCATGGCGCTCTATACCGAAAGCATGGACGAGATCGAGGAAGAGGAGGGAGGGCTCCTTCCCTCGCTGCAGGAAGGGGACGCGCTCCGGCAGGCCGATATCAAACCGGTGCAGCACTTCACCCAGCCCCCTCCCCGCTATACGGAGGCGACCCTCGTCAAGACCCTCGAAGAAAAGGGGATCGGGCGGCCGAGCACCTATGCCGCGATCCTCTCCACGATCCAGGACAGGAAGTACGTGGAGAAGAACGAGGACAGGAGGTTTTTCCCCACCGAGCTGGGCATCGTGGTGAACGACCTGCTCGTGGACAAGTTTCCGGAATTGATCGACTTCAACTTCACCGCGAGGATGGAAGACGAACTGGACGAAATCGAAAACGCCAAGATGCGGTGGGTCGATGTCATCAACGACTTCTATACTCCTTTCAAGGATGACCTGCAGAAGGCTTCCGCCGACAGGGGCACGGTACGGCCCCAGGACACCCCCACCGACGAGGTCTGCGAAAAGTGCGGGTCTCCCATGGTCATCAAATGGGGGAGGCACGGCAAGTTCCTCGCCTGCTCCGCCTACCCGAAATGCAAGAGCACCCGGCCCCTGGAAGGGGAAAACGCTCCCCAGAAGGCGGAAGCAACCCCCACCGACGAGGTCTGCGAAAAGTGCGGGTCTCCCATGGTCATCAAAAACGGCAGGTTCGGCAAGTTCCTCGCCTGTTCCCAGTATCCGGAATGCAAGAACACCCGCCCCATCGCGACGGGAGTGAAGTGCCCCCTGGACCAGGGGGATATCGTGGAGAGGAAATCGAAGCGGGGGAAGTCCTTCTGGAGCTGCAGCAACTACCCGAACTGCACCTTTGCGCTCTGGTACCGTCCGGTGCAGAAGGAATGTCCCAAATGCCATGCGCCCTTCCTCGTAGAACAGTGGAACAAGGCGGGTGAGCTCTTCCTTGCCTGCATCGACAAGGAATGCAAACACAGGGAACAGGTAAGGAAGGAAGAGTCCGCCGCAGCCTCCGAAGCCTGAATGAAGAGGCCCTTTCTCCTCGGCATCGGAGGCGCGCACAGCGGCACCGGAAAAACCACGGTTGCTTCTGCTCTCCTCAGGCATCTCACCGGCAAGGGAGGCGGCCCTTCAGCAGGCAGCCGCCCCCCCTCCGGAGAAGCACCCTCCGCTTCACCCGCACATCGCCCGCTGCCCCCCCTCCCGGGGAGGTGGGGCGCCATCAAGTATACCAGGACCTCCCTCTATACTTCGGTCGTCGATGACCCCGGCATTCTGTCCCAGAAGGACAAGGACACCGCCCTGCTCCTCGCTGCAGGGGCTGAAGAGGTGCTCTGGGTGCAGTCCCCTCCCGAAGAGCTGCACGAGGTGCTGCCCCAGGCTGTCGAGCGGCTTTCCTTCCTTGACGGGATCGTCATCGAAGGGAACAGCGCAATTGAGTTTTTAAAGCCCGATATTGTACTATTCATAGTGAGTGTCTCCGGGAAGACCATGAAATCCTCCGCGCACGAGATACTGCACCACGCTGATATTGTTGTAATTCCCGAGAGCCGATACGAAAGGGCATCCCACCGGGTGCAGGATGAGGGAACGGAAGCGGCTCCCCCTCCGGAAGCATGCGCCACCGTTGTATTCGCCCCCTCCGACGGAAGCTCTCTCCGGGAATTGATCCGGTGCCTTGCTATGACAGTACAGAAAAAGAGCATAGAGCAGTTGTTGAAAGAGAGAGCGGCCGACAACGTCATCTCCTGCGCCCGCGCCCGGGGAATCGCCGAAGAGCTGGGGGTCCCGTACCGGGAGGTGGGAAAAGCCGCCGACGCGCTGAGAATCAAAATAAAAAACGGTGAGCTCGGCTGCTGCTGATGGGAACAATACTCTTCGAGCTGTCCCTCACCTTCTATTTCGCCGCCACGGTCATCAGCATCGTCGAGCTCTTCAAGGGGAGCAGAGAGTCTTCCCGGCTGATGCTCCTCACCACCGGCGGAGGGTTCCTCATCCATACCGCCTCCCTCGTTTACCGGTACAGCGCATCGGGGCATCTGCCCATTGCGAACATGCACGAGGCATCCTCCTTTTTCGCCTGGTGCGTGGTACTGATCTTTTTCCTCATCGAGCTCCGGTACAAAATAGGCATCATGGGCTCTTTCGTTCTGCCCGTCGTCTTTCTCCTGATGCTTTCGTCCTCGATACTGCCGCGGGGCATCCATCCCCTGAACCCCGTGCTGCAGAGCTACTGGTTCGGGATCCATACCTTTCTCGCCTTCCTGGGCAACGCGGCTTTTGCCGTGGCCTTCGGCATCGGCATCATGTATCTCCTGCAGGAGCACTACCTCAAATCGAAGCATGTCCACGGCCTTTTCCAGCGCCTCCCGAGCATCCAGGTGCTGGACGAAATAAACAACAAAATGATCAATCTCGGCTTCCCCCTTCTCACCTGCGCCATCATTACCGGGGCGCTCTGGGCGGAGAGCGCATGGGGAAGCTACTGGAGATGGGACCCCAAGGAAGTCTGGTCCATGATAACGTGGTTTATCTATGCATTTATCCTCCATATCCGTCTTACCTCGGGCTGGAGAGGCAAGAAAGCCGCTATTTTATCGGTGATCGGGTTCCTTGTGGTGCTTTTCACCTTTTTCGGAGTGAATCTCTCGGTGAAGAGTCTGCATTCGTTCAAATGAAAATCGTCGTTATAGGTCTCAACCACAAAACCGCAACGGTCGATATCAGGGAAAAGCTTGCCTTCGCAGGGCCGAAGCTCGAGGAAGGAGTGTCGGGTCTGCGCAGGATACCCGAGGTCAGGGAGGTCGCCCTGCTCTCCACCTGCAACCGCGTGGAAATCTACGCCTGCGTCGGCAATGCCGCGGCAGCGGTCGAAAACATCAAGGGCTTTCTCGCCTCCTTCCACGGGATCGAGAAGGCCGCCTTCGAAAAGTCCCTCTTTGTCCATAGCGATTCCCAGGCAGTGCGCCATCTGTTCAGGGTCGCCTCGAGCCTCGACTCCATGGTGGTGGGCGAGCCCCAGATCCTTGGACAGCTCAAGGACACCTTCGATTTCGCCCTCACCAAAAAGACGACGGGCGTCCTGCTGAACAAACTGATGAAAAAGGCGATCTCCACTGCAAAGCGGGTGCGGACGGAGACGAAGATCGCCGAGAATGCGGTATCCATCAGCTTTGCCGCCGTCGAGCTCGCCCGGAAGATCTTCACCGACCTCGGGGGGAAGTCCTTCATGCTCCTCGGTGCCGGGGAGATGGCGGAGCTGGCTGCGCGCCACCTCGTCAACAACGGAGTGCGGGACGTGGTGGTCGTCAACAGGACCTACGACCGGGGGTGCGATCTGGCCAGGGAATTCAACGGACGGCCGGTGCGGTTCGAGGACTTTCCCTCCGAACTGGTCCACTGTGATATCCTCCTCTGCTCCACCGGTGCGCCTGCGTACGTCCTCCTGAAAGACCAGATGCACAGAGTCATGCGGGAGAGAAAGCACCGGCCGGTCTTCATCATCGACATCTCGGTGCCCCGGAACATCGACCCCGACATCAACAGGATAGAAAACGTCTACCTGTACGACGTGGACAACCTGAAGGACGTGGTGGACAGCAATATCCTCGAAAGGCAAAGGGAGGCGGAGAAGGCTGAGGAGATCATCGCCGAAGAGGTGGAGACCTTCATCAGATGGATGGCCTCCCTCGATTCCATCCCCGTTATCGTCGCCCTGCGCCAGAAGGCTGAGGAGATCAGGGAAGAGGAGCTGGAGAAGTTCAGGAATAAGTTCCCCGATCTCGACGACGGAAAGAAGAAAGCGGTGGAATACCTGGCGACCGCCATCATCAACAAGCTCATCCATCCCCCTACTGCAGCCCTCAAGGAGGATGCCGACGACAGGGACGAGCTGATCGCCACGATAAAA
The DNA here is from genome assembly GCA_046350935.1 of Thermodesulfovibrionales bacterium. Lineage (GTDB taxonomy): Bacteria > Nitrospirota > Thermodesulfovibrionia > Thermodesulfovibrionales > Dissulfurispiraceae > Nitrobium. The sequence continues at coordinate 179,696 of JAXLZK010000001.1, read as the reverse complement.
AAACTGTACGGGCTCAACGGAGAGGAAAATGAGGAATAAGATCGTCATCGGAACACGGGGCAGCAAGCTTGCCCTCTGGCAGGCGGAATGGATCAGGGCGGAGCTGGAGAAGCGCAACCCCGGGCTGGCGATCGAGCTGAACAAGATCAAGACCACCGGAGACAAGATACTGGATGTCCCCCTCGCGAAAGTGGGAGGGAAAGGCCTCTTCGTCAAGGAAATCGAAGAAGCGCTCCTCAACGGTGAAGCCGATCTCGCCGTGCACAGCATGAAAGATGTGCCCACCGATTTCCCCGACAGGCTGTACCTTCCCGTCATCTGCGAGCGGGAGGACCCCCGGGACGCCTTTATCGCGGGAGCGAACGGCGCCGCCCGAGCGAAGACATTCACCGGACTTCCCCAGGGGGCCGTCGTCGGCACAAGCAGCCTGCGGCGCTCCTGCCAGCTGCTCCATGTACGGCCCGACCTCAGGATAGAGCAGTTGCGGGGCAACCTCGATACGCGACTGCGGAAGCTCGACGAAGGGCTGTTTGACGCCATCATTCTCGCGGCCGCCGGGGTGAAGAGGCTCGGCTGGGCGCAGCGGATCACAGAGACGCTCCCCCCCGAAGTGAGCCTCCCCGCGATCGGACAGGGAGCGGTGGGCATCGAGTGCAGAAGGGACGACCCCTTCGTCAACGCCCTCATCGCCCCGTTGGACCATCACGAGTCCTCCGTCTGTGTAAGGGCGGAGCGGGCCCTCCTGAAGAGGCTCGAGGGAGGCTGCCAGGTGCCCATTGCCGCCCACGCCCGGCTCGCTGACGGGAGGATGATCATGGAAGGGCTGGTGGGGAGCGTCACGGGAGACAGGATCATCCGCGACCGCATCGAGGGAAGCCCCGCCGAGGCCGAGGCCCTCGGCATCCGGCTTGCGGAGACCCTCCTCGCGCAGGGGGCCAAAGAGATACTCGACGAAGTCTATGCGAAAGACGTACCGCCCGTCAACGGGAATATATCGAGCTGAAGAAGGTGTGAATGATATGAAAAAAGGCAAGGTGCATCTTATTGGAGCGGGACCCGGCGATATCGGGCTCCTTACCGTAAAAGGCTTGAACCGGCTCAGGAAGGCGGAAGTCGTGGTATACGATTTTCACCTCAACGCGCAGATACTGAATTATATCGACCACGACGCCGAGTTCATCTATGCGGGGAAAAGGGGCGGACATCACGCCATGACCCAGGACGAGATCAACGAGGCCCTGGTGGCCAAGGCAAAGGAGGGCAAGATCGTCTGCCGGCTTAAAGGCGGCGATCCCTTCGTCTTCGGCCGGGGCGGGGAAGAGGCGGAGGTCCTGGTGCAGGAGGGCATCGAGTTCGAGGTGATCCCCGGAGTCAGCTCTTCCATTGCGGCGCCGGCGTATGCGGGCATTCCCCTTACCCACCGGAAGCTTTCCTCCTCTTTCGCGGTCATCACCGGGAACGAGGATATTGCCAAGCAGGAAAGCACCATCGACTGGGCCAAGTTCTCCTCAGGCTTCGATACCCTCGTCTTTCTCATGGGAGTAAAGAACATCGAGGGCATTGCGCGGAAGCTCGTCGAGCACGGAAAACCGCAGGACACGCCGGTGGCGGTAGTGAGATGGGGGACGAGGCCCGATCAGAAGACCATCATCAGCGATCTCGGGAACATTGCGGGCTTGGTAAAGGAAGAGATGATCAGGCCCCCGGCGGTCATGATAGTGGGGAACGTCGTCACCCTGCGCGACACCTTGAAATGGTACGAGGACAAGCCTCTCTTCGGACACCGCATCCTGATCACCCGCGAATACACACCCGAATACGAGCCCCTGGAGGACCTGGGAGCGGAGATCTTCGAGTTCCCTACGATCAAGATCGTCCCCCCGGAGGACTATACGGACCTGGACAGGTCCATCGACGCCATTCAGACGTACCACTGGCTCCTCTTCACCAGCGCCAACGGAGTGCGGTATTTCATGCAGAGGCTCATCGAGCTGGACAGAGACGTGCGGGACCTGCACGGCGTCAAGCTCTGTGCCATCGGCACGAAGACCGCGGAAGCGGTGCGGAAATACGGCATGAAGGTGGACCTCGTCCCCGGGGAATTCAATGCGGAAGGGCTGATAAGGGCTTTCTGCCCCTCCGGCGCCGAAGGGATGAAGGGAGTGAAAATATTGCTCCCCCGCGCAGGGACCGCGCGGGAGATTTTTCCCCGGAGGGTGAGGGAACTGGGGGGAGAAATAGACACCCCGGTCGCCTACCGGGCGGTGAAACCGGAGAAGCACGGGAAGCGGCTGAGGAGATTTCTGAAAGAGGGGAGGATCTCCGTAGCGACCTTCACCAGCGCCGCCACCTTCACCAACTTCATGGAAATGATGGGCGAAGACGCCATGACGTGCCTGAAGAACGCGACCATCGCCGCCATCGGCCCCGTCACCCGGAAAGCGATCGAGACAGCGGGGCTCACCGTCTCCCTCGTCCCGGAGGAGGCCACGGTAAAATCCCTGGTCGACGCCCTCGCTTCCTCGCTGCAGGCCCCCGCTTCCTGAGGGAAAGCGCACAGGCGGCGGCACGACCCTGCGGACAGGCGCCGCGGGAAACGGGAAGATATGACCCCTGTCATAGTTTTCCTCCCTGCGGTGCCTTATTGTAGAAAGAAAGGC
>JAXLZK010000001.1:92419-176936 GCA_046350935.1 Thermodesulfovibrionales bacterium | reverse complement strand
ATCCGAGGAGGCTACTATGATGTGCTGTTTTGTCTGCATCAAGTGCGGTCACTACGGTGATCCCGATATGTCCCACTGGAACAAAACAAACGGCCAGGACAGGCGGTGCCATTGCTGTATCATCGAGGACGGAGATGCTACTGAAGAGGAAAAGGGTCAGTGGAAAGAGACTCCCCGTTTCGCGAAAGCGCCCGACGACCTTCCCAAAGGGGAAATGGTAGGCTGAGCCTCTTTTCGGCAGGCGCCCGGGGCAGGCTGACTGTCCGCCCCCCTACCCTGGAGTCTGCGTTCTCTCGTCGCACCGGTCTCCGCAGGAAAGGGTCCCGACAGCAGGACGCTCTGAACTACCGGACCGCCTGCTTGTACAACCCGCTCCAGGAGCTCACCTTCCGGGTATCAACCCCCGTGAAGCGCCCCTTTTTCAGCAGTGCGACGAAAGTATCCTCCGTCACCTCATCGTCGAATTCCGTGTAGCACATGCCCACCTCCCCGGGAGCATGGGCGTCCGATCCCCCGGTGAAGGGCAGCCGGAGCGCCCCCGCCGTCCCGATCGCCTTTTCGTTCCCGGCACGCATTGTGCACCCGTTATGGCCTTCGAGGGCGCAGAAACCTTTAACGCGCAAGACCGCGTCTCCCAGACCGTTCCCTTTCCGGTACGGGTGGGAAGGGATCACGACGCCGCCGTGGAGAGCGACGATCTCCACGAGCTCTTCCACGGGAGCATATTTGAGAGACATCCCGTCGGTATCCGCACCGAAAACGAGACAATGCCCCTCAGCCGTGGAGAACTCCACTCCCCTGACTATCAAGATTCTGTCTTTATACTTCTCCCGCAATGCCTCGATGGGCTCGGAGACCCGATAGGAGTAATGCTCGGTGAAGGCGAGCCCCTGCAGGCCCCGTTCGATGGCCCGCAGGATCGTCTCTTCGGGATCGGAGTCATTATCCCCGCTGAACCGGGAATGGACATGCAGATCGATTCTATATTTCATCATCGACTCCCTGGGGTGTGTACGCAAGAGGAGGCACAGGGCTGCCGTATCCTGTGCAGGAAGAGAGAGGAAAGGCGGAGTGTCCGCCTTTCCGGAAATCAGTGAGCTCCCCGGTCTCTTAAAAAATCGGCTATCTGCAGATCAGTTTCGGCAATGTGGCTGAAGAGCCACCCCCGGAGGAGACGCATCACCTCGGTAACGACGTACTCCTGGTTGCTGTACTTCTCCTGGTACTCCCGGACCTGCCGGGTCAGTTCCTCATGCTGCGCACGGTGCTGCTCAAGATGGGGATACCCATTCCTGCGCATGAAGTCTTCCTCTGCACTAAAGTGGTAACGGGTATAGTCGAGAAGATCGGTGAGCGTCTTGCGGATCCGCTCCTCTCCCTTCCCGTACTTCATCACCTCTCCCAGTTCATTGAAAAGCCTCACCAGCCTCTTATGCTGCTCGTCTATCTCCCGGATGCCGATACTCAGCAAGTCCGTCCATTGGAATAACACGTTTCACCTCAGTGCAGCGCTTTGTACTCTATAACCATACATCATTTCTTCATTCTTTACAACGTGAGCGGCCGGCAGCACCCCGACGACCCGCTCACAGCTCCCGCAGCAGCCTTCGCAGCTTCTGCTTCTCCGCCTTCCCCAGCGATGTGTCACGGTAGAAATGCCCTTCAAATTCCTTCACAAACGCGGCAGCCCTCTCGCGGTACCGGACATCAACGATATGTTCAAGAAATTCTTCAAGGCCTTCCACTTTTGTCTTTGTATATCCTCTATTTTTCATTTTTTTAAGGAAGGCGTCGAGGAGAACTTCCTCCGGCGTTTTCCTCTGCAAGAGGAGGTAATACACCACGAGTCCTCCCGATACGATGACAAGGAGGATCAGTGTATAGTCCGTCAGCTTTCCTCTGTCCAAGGGGGGGAGAAGAGAGGGCCGTTCGAAACCGAGCCGTACTTTGTAGAGCAGGGACATCTGTCTCCCCAGGTCGTAATTCAGCACAGAGGCGTTCCAGTAATAATTAAGGGTATCGAGGAGGATCTGCACGCGAAGGAGCGTTCCCTGTCTGCGGTGAAAGGGCTCCCCTCCCGCTGGGGTGGGATCCACGCGTATCCAGCCCACCGACTCCTGGTAGAACTCGACCCAGACATGGGCGCTGCTCTGCGGAACCAGATAGTATCCTCCCATTTCGTTGTACAGGCCGCCCCGGTACCCGCCCACGATCCGGGAGGGAATTCCCGCAACCCTGAGCATGACCGCCAGGGCAGAGGCAAAGTACTCGCAATTCCCCCGTTTTGAAACGAAAAGAAAGTCATGCAGCGGGTGAGGAGAAAGGGGCAATTTCTCGAGCGAGTAGGTGTATGCTCCGCTGCCCAGGAAAGAGAGCAAGGCGTTGACCGTGCCGACCGTATCTTTGCCGGCCGCCAGGGGAGCGACCAGACGGTGTATATCAGCCATGCCTGTCCCGGGGAGCTGCAGGTAGGCGTCCTTTTCGGTTTCTCTCACCTGCAGGACAGGGGAGAGGAGGGAAAGAGCCTGGTACTTTATGCGGCGGGTAACGTTTTCCGGAAGGGAAGTGATGAGAGTGGAATCCATCCTCGCCTGTTTCAGCGAGAGAGAGAGGGGCTTATCGAGGGCGAAAAGGTACTTGGTATCGCTCGGCTCCAGATAGATGGTCTGCTCCACGCGCTTCCCCTTCACGGTAAGGGGCGCCCCTCCCCCCTTCCTCCCCGGTCTGCTCTTCCAGGAAACCCCGTCGAAATGATCGAGAAGGACCCCCCTCCAATAGAGAGCGCTCTCGTCAGCCTTCTCCATATGGGCCCGGAACACCACCGCGTCGCTTTCCTGTATCCGGGAGATCCCTCCGAGACTGACGCTGTCGGAAAAGCCTGAGAGCGCCGTTCCCTCCCTGTTCAGAAAGGTGAAGAAGGGGAAGCTGGTGCGGGGGAGCAGGAGGAAGAGGAAAAGGGTGGCTGGCAGGGAGAGAAAAGAGATCAGGAGGGCGGTGGAAGCCACCCTGAAAGCAGCGGGCATCGTAATTTCGAGGAGAGGGTCCTCTGAATAATAGGCCAGCAGCACCGTGGTAAGGGTAAGGAGAAAGAGCAGCCCGAGAAAGTACGCAAGAAAGGCGATATCGAGCGAGAGGAGCGACGACCCGGTCAGCAGGAAGACGGAAATGACATCCATCTGCATGTAATCCCTGAACTTCTTCTTTTCAAGGAACTTGACGGCGAGGAGGAGGAGCAGGGAGTCGAGGGCCGGGGTGACGATGTCGCGGGAATCCATCCCGAGGAGGGTGAGGACGATCAGCACAAGGGCCGCGGTGTTGAGCGCCCAGCGGGGGGCCGGGTGGCTCTTCCGGCGCTCGAACAGCAGCGAGAGCAGATAGAAGAAACCGAAGGCGAGTGAGTAGAAAAAACCGGTGAACCGCACCACCGAAAGGAACCCGACAAGACCGACAGCGTAGGTCAGGACCTTTACGGCATCTTCCACCTTGAGAGCGGAGCTACTCTTTCCCATACAGCGCCAGTTCCCGAAGCATGCTCTCCCGGTGGCGCCTCCCCGTACCCGCCCTGAATTCCTTCCCCCCTATCTTCAGCCCCACCTGGATATTCCGCCGGGAGAGGCTCAGGATAAGGTAGGTGAGACAGGAAAGCTTTTCCTCCCTGTCCGGCAGGGAGATCCTGTCGAAATCGAGAAGGACCTGCCGGGGGGAGAGGGAAGAAAGCTCCTTCGTTTTGATCTCGCCGGTCTTCGCACTCGCCTTCCAGTAGATATACTTGAGGGGGTCTCCCTCGACATAGTTTCTGAAGGAAACGATCTCCCCCTCGTATCCGGCGGCCGCGGAGCCCGTTTCCCCCTTTGTTTTGCCGGCAGTGCCGGCGCTCTCCGGAAGCGCGCATCTCCGAGGCCGGGGGAAAACGACAAAATCGCCGGAGGAGAGGACATCCCGGCAGCGTATGAAGAAGCCGAAGGGGAAGACTGAGCAGACACGGACGCGGGGAAGTGAAGAGCGGCCGCGCTGTGCCGCCGTGATTTCGAGATACGCGACCGCCCTCCCCCGCGCCTCCACAAAGGGGAAAAGCAGCGCCGCGTCCCCCACCCGGACCGAGAGGAGGAAAGCGTGCAGAAAGCGCCTCCGGTTCTCCACCGTCACCTTGAGAGGGATCGGAGAACCTGCATAGACCTCTCCGGGCGCCTCGACAAGAACGGCAATCGCACCGATATTCCTCTTGCCGAAGAGGCCGGACACCCCCATGAAACTGAGAAAGGCGGACACGATAAGGTAGACGAGATTGTTGCCCGTATTGACGGCGGCAAAGCCCAGGAAGAGGGTCAGGACGATATAGATCCACCCCGCCTTCGTTATCCTGATTACGCCGGGACCGCTATCTGGTCTACGATCGATTGTACGATCTCCTTCCTGTCCGCCTGCTCGTACTCCTCCCTGAAGATGACCCGGTGGGGGATGACGTATTCAGCAAGCCCCCTGATGTCCTCGGGGATCACGAAATCCCTACCGCTGAAATAGGCGTTCGTCTTCGCGGTGTGGTTGACCGCGAGTGCCCCTCGGGTGGAGATCCCCGCCCGGAGGTATTTACTGGCGCGCGTCGCTTCGACGATGTTCATCACGTATTCGAGCACCTTCCCGGAAAGGTAGACGCTTTCGCGTATATGCTTCCGGATGCGCACCACCTCTTCGCCGGTCATCATCGGCTCGATTGAGTAGAGGGCCTCCCTCCTGCTTCCCCCGGCCAGGATCTCCTTTTCCGCCTCCCGCGAGACATACCCGATGCTGATCTTCATCATGAACCTGTCCATCTGGGATTCCGGGAGGGGGAAGGTGCCGTACTGTTCAATGGGGTTCTGCGTTGCGATGACGAAAAAGGGCTGTGGGAGGCGGTACGTCTTTCCCTCGATGGTGGTCTGCTTCTCCCCCATGCCTTCGAGGAGGGCGCTCTGCGTCTTGGGGGTCGCCCTGTTCACCTCGTCGACGAGGACGATATTGTTGAAAAGAGGACCGGGATGAAACTCGAACTCCCCGGTGTTTTTCTTGTAAATGGATAAACCCGTGATGTCGGTGGGCAGCAGGTCGCTGGTGCACTGAATCCTGCCGAAGCTGAGCCCCAGGGCCTTGGCGATCGCGATGGCGAGGGTCGTCTTCCCCAAACCGGGGAGGTCTTCGATGAGCAGATGGCCCCGCGAAAAAAAGGTGATCAGGGAGAGGCGCAAAGCCCTCTCCTTACCGTGGAGATACTCTGACAGAAAGTCGATGATCTGATTTACTTTTTCGCTCTCCGGCTCCATGCTCCTCCGCGGTCCCGCACGCCATCCAAAGATTGGGTACTATTATATCTCTTCAGGGGGAGTGAATCAATGCATACCGGAAGTGCGGCAGGCCCCTTCGGAAAGGGCGCCACCGCACCGTATATGCAAACAGGCCGGGATATATCCCGGCCTGTTGCCGCTACCCGCTACTTCTCCGTTCGCAGGAGGTACACACTCTAATGGATCTCCTCTGCCATGTAGATCACCTCAGGCAGCAGGTACGAGACGAGGTCGCGGTAGGAAACTATCCCGATGACCTTCTCTTCGTCTAGCACCGGCAGATGCCGGATCCTCTTCTCGGACATCAGGATGACCGCCACGCTGATGTCCGTGGAAGCGTCCAGGGTCAGCGGTTCTTCGTCATCACGTCTTTGATGACCGTCGCATTCAGGGACACCCCTGGCGAAGCAATGCATGATATCCTCTCCGTGAAGATGCCCACGAGCTTCTTCTCTTCGTCCAGCACCAGCAGCGAGCCGATATTCTTTCCGTCCATGATGGTGACCGCATCCGCGGCAATGCAGGTCGAGCTGCAGGTCTCCACTGCGGGAGGCTTCGCATGCATCAGGTCCCTCAGGGTCATCTTCGCTTTCCACTCCAGGACCTCGATCTTTTCCTCGGGGATCCTGAACTGCTCTTCCAGCTTCACCACGCTCCGCTTCCGCACCTTCACCGCTCCCACGGGGCAGGCCTGGACACAGGCCTTGCACTGGGTGCAGTAGTCCCGGTCGATGAAGTAGCGGTCCCGGGTCTCCTTGACCGCGTCGAAGGCGCACGCCTCCTTGCAGAGCCCGCACCGGAAGCATAGTGCCTGGTTGATCGAAAAAGACCCCGGTGCCCTTGCAGACCCCGCCCCGGCAATAATTATCGTAGATATGCTCCTCGTACTCCTCCCTGAAATACTTGATGGTGCTGAGCACCGGGTTGGGAGCGGTTTTCCCCAGGCCGCAGAGGAGCCCTTCTGGATGTACTTTCCCATTTCGAGGAGTTTCTCGACATCGCCCGGCTTGCCCTTGCCGGAGGTGATGTTCTCCAGGATCTGGAGCATCTGATAGGTGCCGATCCTGCAGGGAGGGCACTTTCCGCAGGACTCGGACTGGGTGAAGGAGAGGAAGTATTTCGCCACATCCACCATGCAGGTGTCCTCGTCCATCACCACCATCCCCCCGACCCCATCATAGAGCCGGCACTTGAGAGACTGTCGAAGTCCACTTTCAGGTCGAGGTGCCTCTCGGGCAGGCAGCCGCCGGAGGGTCCGCCGGTCTGGACGGCCTTGAATTTCTTCCCGTCCATGATCCCCCCTCCGATGTCGAAAATGATCTCCCGGAGAGTCGTCCCCATCGGTACTTCCACCAGCCCCGTATTGACCACCTTCCCGGTGAGGGCGAAGACCTTCGTTCCGGGCGACGTGACCGTTCCGATGCTTTTGAACCATTCCGCCCCTTTCAGGATGAGCAGAGGGAGGTTCGCATAGGTTTCCACGTTGTTGATGATGGACGGCTTCTCCCACAGGCCGCTCTGCGCCGGAAACGGGGGTTTCGGGTTCGGGGCCCCTCTTTTGCCCTCGACGGACATCATAAGGGCTGTTTCCTCTCCGCAGACAAAGGCGCCGGCGCCCTCCCGCACCTGCAGGGTGCAACTGAAACCGGTGCCGAGGATGTTCTTGCCGAGCAGTCCGAGCTCCTCGGCCTGCTGAATGGCGATGCGGAGGTTCTTGACGGCAAGAGGATATTCATGACGGACATAAATGAACCCGTAGGATACCCCGGCGGAATAAGCGCAGAGGAGCATCCCTTCCAGGAGGCTGTGGGGGTCGCCCTCCATGATGGATCTGTCCATGAAGGCCCCGGGATCGCCCTCGTCGCCGTTCGCCAGCACGAACTTTATCTCTCCGGGAGTGTTCTTCGCAGCGCGCCACTTCATCCCTGCGATGTAGCCGGCGCCGCCCCGCCCCCGGAGATGAGAGCTTTCCACCTCGTGCAGCACGTCGTCCGGGGTCATGGAGGAGAGGGCCTTTTCGAGGGCGGCATACCCGCCCACGGCGAGGTAGTGATGAATGTTGGTCGGGTCGATCTTGTCGCTGTTCCGCAGCACCACCCTCAACTGTTTCTTGTAAAAGGGGAGCTCCAGCATTTCCGGTATGGGCTCGCTCAGGGGATCCTCACGATAGAGGGCCTGCCGATAGGGTATTTCTCCGGAAAAGGTATAGCCGATGAGACCCGCCGCCTGTTCCTTTTTTACCCGCTGGTAGAATACGCCCAGGGGCTCCGCATTCATCACGGGCCCCTTCTGGCACATTCCCTGGCATCCTGTCTTTACGATCTCGACTTCCATGCCCCTCCGGGACACCTCTTCCTCCATCGCCTCGATCACTTTTTTGGAGCCCGACGCAATGCATGCGGTGCCGCAGCATACCTTTATCCTCTTTTTGTCTTCAGGAAATACCTCAACCGCCAGCTTCTCCCTGAGCTTCTTCAAATCATCCAAACTCGCAAGCTTTTGCACGTTCTGCAGACCTCCCCTTTCAAAATGAGAAGACATACCCGTTCATCGGCGATACCCGATTCCCGTTGTTTTTCTGTGATGTTTCAGAGGCAAAACGGTGGCAGCAGGATAAGCACTTCTTACAGAAGAAAGCTTCGGCGCCGGCGCGCCACTCCCCGATAAACCGACTTTACCTACGCACGCAAATCCCCGGAAGCCTAATGCCCGCTATCGGAATGAGAATCGACAAATACTCCCCGCGTTCCTGTTCATCATCGCCCGCCTCCCGGCAGGGCTTCTCCCCGCCGTTGTTTATTGTCAGTCGCCAACTAGATATATACTTAGGTATATACTAAAGAGAGTGGCAGATAAAAATTTATGACCGATATCATACCATACTCGAACGGAATAAGAATACTTTTTTCTAAAAAAACACACAGGAACAGTCTCTTTTGTTTCGTCCCGCCGCCGTTCCTTCGGGGAGCGGTGCAACGCCCTTCTACTTCGCCAATCGCATCGCCTCCTCAAACAACGCGCCCAGCTTGCCGGCTTCCCGGTAAAGGGTCTCCAGAACGTTCGCCAGGTCCTGCCTCCCGAGGGCGGACATCTTCTGCGACCACTCCCTATACGTATCCGCGTGCTCGTCGTTGTGCTCCTGCCAGTGATGGAGCAGATGCTTCAGCTTGTCGAGTTCTTTCATGGGTCCTTCCTCCTTGTCCTGAACAGCAGGTAAATGCGGGAAACGGTTCTCATGGCAATGGGACGGGAAGTGGGAATGCAGGTGCCGATGCGCCGTCTTGCCGTGAAAATGGATATGCTCGTGGATGAGGTTCACTTTGAGCAGCAGCTCCTCATTCTTCAGGATCTCTTCAGCGCTCCCCGCTCTCTCCAGCCGGTGCTCCTCGGAAAGGACGGCAACACGGGCGTGCACTTCGCCGATGAGGGAAAGGTCGTGGGTGGCGATGACGATGGTTTTCCCCGCCTCGTTCAGGGTCAGAAGCAGCTCTACCAGAAAGCATTGCGTCCTCGGATCGAGACCGTTCGTGGGCTCATCGAAGAGGAGCACCTCGGGATTCATGGTGAGCACCGAGCCGATAGCCACCCTTTTCTTCTCTCCCCCTGAAAGCATGTACGGAGGCCTGTCCTTCAGATTCTCGATCCGGAGCATCTGCATCACCGCAAAGGCCCTCTCCCTGGCCTCCTCCTCGGCAATCAAGAGCTGCTGGGGGCCATACAGCAATTCATCCAGCACCGTGGGGCAGAAGAGCTGGATGTCCGAATCCTGAAAGACATACCCTACCCTCCCGCGGAAGAGGCGCAGAAAGCCCTTTTCGCGCAGGGCCTTCTCGGACACCTCGCACTCCCTGAAAAACACTCTGCCTTCGTCGGGAAAGATCAGCCCTCCCAGCACCTGCAGAAGAGTCGATTTGCCGCTCCCGTTCGCCCCGATCACCGCAAAGCGCTCCCCGGCCCCGATAGTCAGGCTCACCTGCTCGAGCGCAGGGATCCTGCCATGGTAGCGGTAGCTCACTCCATCGGCTCTTATGATCTCTTCTACCATCCTTTCGGGCATCCTTTCGGGCATCTTTTCAGGCATCCCTTCTATCATCTCTCATCTCTTCAGGCGGCACCTCACAGCCACAAAAAAAAGATTCCCGCAGCCGCAAAAGCCGCCCCGGCCGTCCAATCCCGGAGAGTGAGCCTGCGGAAACCACCGATCCTGATCTCGTCGGAGAAGCCCCGGCAGAGCATTGCCTTGTAGACTTCCTCGCACTTCATCTGTGTCTTCCTGAAAAGGAAAGCCATCCTCCCCGCAACCCACTCCCTTCCGCGGGGGCCTTTCAGCCCTCCCGCCACCCTGCTCCTTTTCGCACGGTACATCTCCTCGACCGTCCTTGCGAAGAGGAAAATATACTTATACGATACCGTAAGCATGAGGAGAAAAACATCGGGGACCCTGAAGACTTTAAGCGCCCTGACGAGCTCCGGCAGAGGGGTAGTGAAGAGCACAAGAAACGAGAGGGCCAGGGAATCGACCACCCGGAGGGTGAGAAGAAACACCCCGAGCATCCCCTCCTCCGTAATCCCGATCTGACGGGGGAGATGCCAAGAAAGATGATACCCCCCCGTCCCGTATACTTCCGGCAAAGCAAGGAGGGGAAGAATGATCCTCCCCGGAGTGATCACGTTCAGCGCGGAAGGCAGCGCAACGAGGAAGCCGAAGAAAAAGCCGAAAAGGAACACTCTCCTGAAATATGCGGCGAAAGGGACCCTCGTGGCGGCGGCCAGCAGGAAAATAAAACAACCCAGGGCCGCCTCGCTCCCGATCTCCCTTTTGAGGCTTACGATAACGATATAGGAGAGCAGAAAGAGCAGCTTTACCCGCGCATCGATCTTCTGCAGGAGCCCTGAGCGCGACGCGCGCTCCCACTGGGCATACCCGTCGGAAACCACCCGGACGGCCTGCCGTATCCCCCTGTCCACAAAGGAAATTCTGACCTTCCCTTTTTCCAGCTCCGCCGGTGCGGCAGGGGGGCGCAGCAGGAAGGGGGGGACCCTATTTTCCATGGCGGCGCACGAGCTTCGCGATCAGGAGTACCGCCAGACCCGCCAGAAGGCTCCCCAGCACTCCCGAAGCGATGTAGGCGAACAGAGGGTCTCCCTCGCCGAATGCATAGTCGGGCAGAGGCGCCTTCCAGAGCCCGACGTACTTCCTCAGCCCCTCCGGGACGTATCCGAGCAGCTCCTGCAGCGTATCCGCTCCCCATTCTCCCCAGGCGTCCCCCGCCTTGAACCACAGCGGCAGGAGAACGCCCAGCGGGGAGAGCAGCGCCATCGCCAGGAGTCCCCAGGCAAGCCTCTTTTGGAAGGGGGACACCTTACGCCTCCTTCAGGGCATGCACGATTCCGGGCTCGTGCTTCAGAAAGTATTTCAGGAGCAGCGCCGTCACGACGCCTTCAACAATTCCGAACAGGAGCAGGTGCTCAAGCGCCATGACGGGCAGGGCAATCGAAAGAGGATAGGGAGCGTAGAGCGGCCTGCCGTCCGCCCCTGTCGCGATGAGCGGCTGCACACCGAACTCCACCGCTGCCGCTACGGCAGCCGCCACCAGTCCCGCATAGCCCGCGAGAAAGGCCGCCGGGGAAAGCCTCCTCTCCCCAGTGGCCTTTCCCCTGACCAGTCTGAACACCCAGTAGGAGACGAAGGGCATCACCACCGCCATGTTGAAGCAGTTCGCCCCGATGGCGGTGATCCCTCCATCCCCGAAGACAAGTGCCTGTATGATGAGGACCATGGACACGGCGATGACCGCTGTCCACGGCCCCAGGAGCAGGGCCGTGATGCCCGCCCCCACCGCATGGCCTGATGTCCCTCCGGGGATGGGGATGTTCAGCATCTGGATGAGGAAAGAGAAAGCTGCGGCCATGGCCAGAAACGGGGCGGCGCGGCTCGACAGCTCCCTTTTCATCTTCCGCACCGCAATGCTCCAGAAGACCAGGGATACCCCATAGAGGGGCGCATAGGTCTGGGGGCTCAGGTATCCGTCGGGTATGTGCATGACGCTCTCCTCTCCAGCCAGCATGCCACCTGGGAGAGGCCCTGCACGGAGCGGGAGACCGGACCCAGGCATGAGGAACCGAATGTCCCTCTCAAACGCCTTTCAAACGAAAAAAAGCCGCGAAAGCGCTTCAACCTTCATGGTTGGGAGCCTTCGTGGCTTGCTTTTACCTTACCAAAGCGGATCGTGCTTGTCAATTATTTTCTCCTTTTTGTTTGACCTGAAATGCGGCCACCTTTTATTATAGAAGCTATGCTTGCGCCGGAAAAACAGCTCGAAATCATAAAGAGGGGGTCTGTCGAGATCATCCTCGAAAAAGAGCTCCTTCACAAACTGGAGAAATCACTCAGGGAAAACAGGCCCCTGCGGATCAAGGCCGGCTTCGACCCCACCGCTCCCGATATCCATCTCGGACATACCGTGCTGCTCGAAAAGATGCGCCGGTTTCAGGAGCTGGGGCATGAGATCATCTTCCTTATCGGCGACTTCACCGGCATGATCGGCGACCCCACCGGGAAGTCCGAAACGAGAAAGCCCCTGACGCGCGAGGATGTCCTGAAGAATGCCGAAACCTACAAGGAGCAGGTGTTCAAGATCCTCGACCCCGGGAAGACCGTGATCCGGTTCAACAGCGAGTGGCTCATGGGCCTGACGGCCATGGAGATCGTGAGGCTCCAGGCGAAACAGACAGTGGCCCGGATGCTCGAAAGGGAGGATTTCAAACAGCGCTTCACCAGCCGGAGCCCTATCGGGGTCCACGAATTCATGTATCCACTCCTGCAGGGGTACGATTCCGTCGCCCTCGCGTCCGATGTGGAGCTGGGGGGGACCGACCAGAGGTTCAATCTCCTGATGGGCAGGGAGCTCCAGCAGGAATACGGACAGCCCCCGCAGGCCCTCGTGCTCATGCCCCTCCTGGAGGGACTCGATGGCGTTAAGAAGATGTCCAAGAGTCTGGGCAACTACGTGGGGATCTCCGATCCGCCCCGTGAAATGTACGGCAAGCTCATGTCCATCAGCGACGGGTTGATGCTCAAGTATTACGAGCTCCTGAGCCATATCGGCAATGAGGAGCTGGCGGCTCTCGGGGAGGGGCTGAAGACGGGAGCCGTTCACCCCAAGAAAGCCAAGGAGAGTCTCGCTATGGAGCTGGTGGAGAGGTACTGGGGCCGGGACGCCTCGCTCCATGCCCGGGAGGAGTTCGAAAATGTATTCAGGCAGAAGGGCCTGCCTGACGAGATCCCGGTGGTGGAGATGAAGTGGGAGGAGGACTCCCTGTGGCTCCCCCAGATCATGAAGACTGCGGGGCTGACCGCGAGCACCGGCGAGGCGATGCGGCTGATCAGGCAGGGGGGGGTCAGCGTGGACGAAGAAAAAGTGACCGACCCCGACAGAAAGCTCGCAAAAGGCTCCTACCTTATCAAGGCGGGGAAAAGAAAGTTCCTGAGAGTGGTTTCCCGGTAGGCACGGGGGGCGTCAGTGGTGATGATGCCCCGTTTCCGCGTGCCCGCCTGCGACGATATACACGGCTTCCTCTGCTCCTCTGTTTTCGAGAAAGCAGGTCTCCTCGCCCGCGATATGGAAAGCCGCTCCTTCGCGGAGCACCCCTGAAAACACCCCCGTCACGGCGAGGTCTCCCTTCGCCGCAATGAGGATCTCCTCATGCCCCTTTCCGGGCCGCACCACCCGCGCCCCCTCTCCCGGCTTCAGGATGCCGTAGATCATATAGCAGGCGTGGCTGCCGGTCTCCCGCGAGCCGACAATGGTCTCTCCGCAGTCCGCCTCCCGCGCCTTCTCTTTCATTTCGAAGATCTTCATGCTGCAGTCGTTTCCCTTTCCTACGTCCTGTATTCAGCGTTGATCTTCACGTATCCTTCGGTCAGATCGCAGGTAAGCACCCGGGCCGTTCCTCTGCCGAGATGGAGGTCCACTACGATCCTGATTTCCCTGCCCTTCAGCTTCTCGTTGGCCGCTGCATCCTTTCCCGTAGCCCTTCCCCGCGCTGCAACCCTCACCCCGTTGAGCAGGATGTCCACCCTCTCCTCGCTGATCCGGATCCCCGCGCGCCCGAGGGCGGCCATCAGACGCCCCCAGTTCGCGTCGTTTCCGTACAGGGCGGTCTTTACCAGCAGCGAGTTAGCAAGGGCGAAGGCCCCCTTCTCCGCTTCGGCCTCGCTTTTGGCGTTCCGGAGCTCGATTTCAACGAATTTGGTGGCGCCCTCCCCGTCCCGGACGACCATCCCGGCCAGTTCGTATGCGACAGAGGCAAGGGCCGACGCAAAGGATTCGAAGGCAGGGGACTTCACCCCTATCGCCTCATTGCCCGCCCTGCCGTTCGCCATGAGCAGAACGGTGTCGTTTGTGGACATATCGCCGTCGATGGTGATCCTGTTGAACGACCTCTGCACGGCGCTCTTCAGCGCTCTCTGCAGGGCCGTCTTCTCGACGGCTGCATCGGTCATGAGGAAGCAGAGCATGGTCGCCATATTCGGACAGATCATTCCCGCTCCCTTACAGACGCCTGCAAGGGTGACCGTCGATGCTCCGACCCTGATCCGCTTCGTCACCACCTTCGGGAAGGTGTCGGTGGTCATGATAGCGGAGGCGACATCCCCGAGGGTCCCCGTTCCCAGGCCTTCCGCAAGGGCCGCAATCCCGGGGCGTATCCGCTCCATCGGCATCGGGGTGCCGATGACCCCTGTGGAGCAGACGTAGACGCTTCCCGCCTTCACCCTCAGGGAGCGGGCGGCGAGCTCCGCCATCTCGACGGCGTCCCTCATTCCCTGCTCTCCCGTGCAGGCGTTGGCATTGCCGCTGTTCACGACAATCGCCCGCCCCCTGCCCGCCCGGATCTTCTTCATGGCGAGCTTTACCGGGGCGGCCTTCACCTTGTTGGTGGTAAACATGCCCGCCACGACCGACTCGGTCTCGGAGCAGATCAGTGCGAGGTCCTTCCTGCCCGGTTTTTTGACGGCAGCTTCAACAGTCGAAAAGAGAAATCCCCTGGGGGGCGCCGGCAGTTTTGTTTTTTCCATCGGTTTCCTTTTTTTGTCTCGTTGTACGATTAGGATACCGGTAGTTGAATTCCCTTTGCAACGGCCTTCAGAAAAAAAACCGGTACTATTCAAGTGTAATCAATTGAGGGATGAGCCTCCCCCACCCGCAGCAGCGCCAGGGAGACCGGCAGCCGGAAACGCCTCGGTCCTGCGCTCCCGGGGTTCAGAAAAAGGACCCCGTTGCGCTCGTCCACGGCAGGCATATGCGAATGGCCGTAGATGACGGCACGGAAGCCGCCGGCGGCGGGGTCCAGGTCGAGCTCCTGGATGTTGTGGAGCAGATAGAGGGACATCCCTCCTATCTCCACCACTTCCGTCTCGGGCAGGGCGGACGCCCACAAACCCCCGTCGACATTCCCCCGCACCGCGGTCACCGGAGCGATGGCTCTCAGGGTCTCCAGCACGTCGGGCTTCCCGATGTCCCCTGCATGAAGGATGCGGGATACGCCCTGCAGGGCCTTCACCGCCCCGGGGCGGACAAGGCCGTGGGTGTCGGAGATCACCCCGATGCGCAGCTCTTCGTTCTTTCCGGCACCCATGCGGAAGAAGCTACGGATAGAGCGCAGGGGACTCCAGGGCCGTCGTCTCCCCGAAGCCCAGCATGAGATTCATGTTCTGCACCGCCTGCCCCGAAGCCCCTTTCACCAGGTTATCGATGGCGGAAACGACGATGAGCGTATTGGTCCGTTTGTTCACTTTAATACCGATTTCGCAATAGTTGCTGCCGCGCACATTCTTCACGTTTGGATAGACATTCTCTTCCAGGACATTCACGAAGGGCTCCGCCTTGTACGTCTCCCGGTAGAGGGCCAGCACCTCCGCGGTCTCCACCTCCCGCCGCAGCCTGCCGTACATCGTGGAGAGGATGCCCCTGTCCATGGGGACCAGGTGCGGGGTAAAGTCGAGGGTGATCCTGCCGCCCGCCACTGCGGAAAGCTCCTGCTCGATCTCGGGAGTATGCCGGTGCGCGGCAATTCCGTATGCCTTGAATCCCTCGTTGACCTCGCAGTAGGAGACCGTCACGTCGGCCTTTCTGCCAGCGCCCGATGTGCCCGATTTCGAGTCGACCACCAGGGTGGAGGGATCGACGAGCCCTTCCCTGAGCGCAGGAGTGAGCCCCAGGATGGCGCTGGTAGGATAACAGCCGGGGTTTGCGACGATCCCCGCCTTCCCGATCCGCTCCCGGTGGAGCTCAGGCAGTCCGTATACGGCATCCCTCAGCGTCTCTTTATAGTGGTGGGGCGTCTTATACCACTCCTCGTATACCGCCGCATCGGCAAGCCGGTAGTCCGCCGAAAGGTCGATCACCCGCTTCCCCTTGCGGTAGAAGAAGTCCACGGCCTCCTGAGACGCGGCATGGGGAAGCGCCATGAAGAAAACGTCGGCTTTCTCCAGTAGGGCATCCTTGTTCAGCGGCTCGTACTTCAGGGAGGAATACCGGTGGAGGTGGGGGAACAGGTCGGTCACCCGCTTCCCCGCAGACTGCTCAGAGGTCACCGCAGTGATCTCCGCTCCCGGATGCAGCAGGAGTATCCTGAGGAGCTCGGCCCCCGTATAGCCGCTGCCGCCGCAAATCGCCGCTTTTATCATACCGCGCATCCTCTGCCTTTCATGATAGTCGCTCACTAATAAAGAAGGCCCGCTCAATGAACGGGCCCCGTCTCTCACCGCACGCACACTGCCGGAAATTATCTCTTCGAGAACTGGAATCTCCTTCTCGCTCCGGCCTGCCCGTACTTCTTTCTCTCGACTTCTCTCGGGTCCCTGGTGAGGAGCCCTTCTTTCTTCAGCCGAGTCTTCAGATCGGTATCCACGGCAACCAGGGCGCGAGCGATCCCGTGGCGCAGTGCGCCCGCCTGGCCGCTCAGACCACCGCCGTCCACCTTGGCGAGCACGTCGTATTTGCCTATCGCCCCGGTGAGCTGGAGGGGCTGCCGGATGATCATCCGCAATGTCTCCCGCGGGAAATAGGTATCGATCTCCCTGCCGTTCACCATGATGGTGCCCTTCCCCGGAACGAGGGTTACCCGTGCTATAGACCTTTTTCTTCTGCCCGTTGAGGTATACTGAATCGATGCCATTCTCCTCTGCTCCTTCTCTATTTCGTAATTTCGATGCGTTCGGGTTTCTGGGCGGCATGCCCGTGCTCTGCGCCGCGATACACTTTCAGCTTCTTGATCATCGCCCTTCCGAGCCTGTTCTTGGGGAGCATCCCCCACACCGCGTCCTCGATCACTTTTTCGGGCTCGGAGCCCATTCTGTCCTTCAGGGTCTTCTCCTTGAGGTTCCCCAGGTATCCGGTATGGTGCTGATAGACCTTGTCCTCGAGCTTGTTTCCGGTCACCTTCACCTTGTCCGCGTTGACCACGATCACGAAGTCCCCTGTATCCACATGGGGAGTGAACACGGGCTTATGCTTCCCGCGGATATAGGAGGCGATCCTGCTCGCCAGCCGTCCCAGGACCTGGTCCTTGGCATCCACGACATACCATTTACGTTCAACTTCCTCTTTCTTCATAAACCTGGTCTTCATTACTATACCTTCCTTCGTCGTAGTGCGTTCAAGCAAATAAGTCTCTTACAGTAGCTGAAAAATTACCGATTTGTCAATAGACTTTCTCTTTTCAGCGCCTTCCGGGGAAGGGGGCAGGGAGCGAAACAAGGGAGGGGCGCCCCGGTGTAAAAAGCCGCCATTCTGTTCTATAATAGCACGGCGCGGGAAAACGGGCAAAAGAAGAAGGGATTTCTGCCTGACAAATCGAGGAGGGACGGTGCAGATGGTAGAGGGAAAGGCAGGAGGTTACCGCAGAATCAACTTCGGAGTTAAGATCATCGTCGTCGTCTTGGGGAGTTTCATTGTCAGCTACCTGATCAATTTTCTTTTCATCAGACAGCAGATCGAAGAGAGCGCCATGGCGGCGCTCCTCTCGAAAGCGAGGGCCATCACGCTCCAGGCGGAAAACGCGCGGAATTACGTCTCGGATATGCGGGGCACCCATAACGTATTCGACAACGAGCGCCTGCTCAGGGAGGCCCGGGAGAAGCTCGCAGGGGCGAAGGACCCCGATGAGATCATACGGAGGCTGAGGTCGACCGGGTACTATTGGACAATTCCCATCGTCGTGGGCTGGACCATCGGCCAGTCCAATGCCGAGAATGCGGGGCACACGTTCAGGGTGGTCAAGATCCAGGCGCGGAACAGGTACAATGAGCCCGACCCCCTGGAGCGGAGCATGCTCGAAAAGATGTCCGCCTCCGGGATGACTGAATACTGGGTGGTGGACAAGGCCCGCAACGCACTCCGGTATATGCGGCCCGTCGTCCTGAAAAAGGACTGCCTCCTGTGCCACGGCAAGGAAAGCGACTATCCGGCGGGACAGGGGTTCGACCCCGTCGGCCTCAAAATGGAAGGATGGGCGGAAGGGGAGCAGCACGGAGCCTTCGAGATTATCAGCGATCTGAAGCCCATGCAGAACGAGGTGAGGAAAACCCTCCTCAAAACGCTCCTCCTCGGGGCGATCATCGTGCTCCTCGCCGTCGCCCTCATCTCCTTTATCGTAAAGGGCTTCGCCATTGTTCCGATCCGGAATATCAGGGAGTCCCTCGGCCGGGTCGCCGACGGGGACCTTACGGTCCAGAGCGATGCAAAAACAGAGGACGACATCGGTCAGACCGTGCATACGATGAACAAGATGGTCCGCTCCTTCAACGCAATGATCAATAACGTCCTCATCTCCGCAAACAATGTGGTTTCCACGGTCGGCATCCTGCGGACGCGGGCGGAAAAAACGGCGGAGGGCGCCCGGGAGCAGTCGGGGCAGGCCTCGCAAATCGCCGCTGCGGCTGAGGAGATGAGCCAGACCATTACCGATATCGCGCGAAACGCCTCGGTGGCCTCGGAGACCTCGGCCGAGGCCATGGCGACCGCCGAACAGGGGAAGGAGCTGGCGGACGGAGCGGTGGAAACGGTGAACAGGGTGTACACGTCCACGGTGGAGCTGGCGGCCATGGTGGAGAAATTGAACGGCAGGGCCGGTGAAATCGGCGACATCATCACCGTCATCAAGGACATCGCTGACCAAACCAACCTCCTCGCCCTGAACGCCGCAATCGAGGCGGCGCGGGCCGGGGAGCAGGGCCGCGGCTTTTCCGTGGTCGCCGACGAAGTGCGGAAGCTCGCCGAGAAGACCATCAAGGCCACCGGCGAGATATCGGAGAAGATCGGCGCTGTCCAGTCCGAATCCGAGCAGACCATGAAGTCCATGCAGGAGGCGTCGGGAGAGGTAACGAGGTCCACCGACTTCATCCGGAAGGTGGGCGATTCCCTCAACCATATCGTCGAGTCGGTGCAGAAGGTCCGCAATCAGATCACCCATATCGCCGCTGCAGTGGACGAGCAATCCGCCGCATCCGAGGAGGTGGCGCGCAACATCGAGAAGACGTCCGCCATCTCCCGCACGATGGAGGAGATGTCGTCCGACGTGATGCACGAGGTGCAGAGCCTCACGAAGACGGTGGAGGAGCTGAGGAGCTCCACCTCAGGGTTCAAGACGCGGTAAGCGCACGCCGGGGGGCGGGGTTGTCCCGTCCCCTTCTCTTCTCCCTGCCTGCCGGCCGCCGTGTATTTTTCGGCCCCCCCGTTGCTATAATAAGAAGATATGAGGGAAACAGCGCTTACCATCGCGGGGTCGGACCCTACAGGCGGGGCTGGTCTGCAGATGGATCTCAGGGTATTCCACCATTTCGGGGTCTACGGCCTCTCGGCAGTGGCCGCCCTTACGGCACAGAATACCTTCAAAGTGGGGGCCGTTACCGGGGTAGCCGGCAGGTTTCTCGAAGAGCAACTCGATACCCTCCTGAACGACATCAGGCCCGGGGCCCTGAAGACCGGGATGCTTTACAGCAGCGGCGCCGTCCGGGCCGTCGTAAAGGCGGTGAAAGGGTTTGCACTCAGGAACCTCGTCATCGATCCCGTCGCCGTCTCCTCCACCGGCACCCCGCTTATGGAGGAAGGAGCTCTGGAGGTGCTGAGGGAAGAACTGCTTCCTCTTGCCCGGGTAATAACGCCCAATGTTCCGGAAGCCTGCGCCCTTTCCGGCATTCCCGCCGGATCTGAGGAAGATATCGAAAAGGTGGCGGTGAGGCTGAAGGAGCTCGGACCCGACGTAGTGATCATCACCGGCGGGCATTCCGGGAGAAAGGTATCCCCCGCTCCCGCGGCCGGGACGATCGAACTGGTCTACGACGGGCATGCTTTCCTCCGCATACCGGGAAAAAGGACACCGGGGGAATTTCACGGCACCGGATGCGCCTTTTCGGCAGCGGTCACTGCGCTCCTGGCAAAAGGGGTGCCGGTGGCGGACGCTGCGGTCGCTGCAAAGGATTTCGTGCAGGAGGCGATCGGGAGGGCCTCCCCCTTCGGCAGGGGCATGCGGCTGCTCCCTGTAGAGCACCTCACTGAAATGAAGGGAAAATGTCCAAGATAAAAACAGTCTTTCACTGTCAGGCATGCGGATTCACCAGCCCGAAGTGGCTCGGCAAGTGCCCCGACTGCAGCGCCTGGAACAGTTTCTCGGAAGAAAAGCAGGAGAGCAGGACCTCCCGGTCCTCCACGGGGAGTGCGGCAGCGGAGCCCCAGCCCCTGAGCGCGGTCACCGGGGGAACCGAAAAGAGGAGCCGCATCGGCATTGCCGAGTTGGACAGGGTCCTGGGAGGAGGGCTGGTCAGCGGCGCCATCATCCTGGTCGGGGGCGATCCCGGCATTGGGAAGTCCACCCTCATTCTCCAGGCGATGGCGCATATAGCGGGGAATGCCGGCCCGGTCCTCTATGTGTCCGGCGAAGAGTCCCCCGAGCAGATCAAGCTGCGCGCGGAGAGGCTCTCCATCCGCTCCGACTCCATTCTCCTCCTTCCCGAAACGCTGGTCGAGAATATCCTTGCCTCCGCACGGGACCTGAAGCCCGCCGCAGTGGTGATCGATTCCATCCAGACGATCTACACTGAAGAGCTTACGTCCGCCCCCGGCTCCGTGGGGCAGGTCCGCGAATCGGCTGCGAAGCTGATGACCTTCGCAAAGAGGTCCCGCATACCGGTGTTTCTCATCGGGCATGTCACAAAAGAGGGCGCAATCGCCGGTCCGAGGGTGCTGGAGCACATCGTCGATACGGTCCTCTATTTTGAAGGCGACCGCGGACATCCCTACCGGATCCTCCGCACCGTGAAAAACAGGTTCGGCTCCACCAACGAGATCGGGGTCTTCGAGATGACCGACAGCGGTCTCAGGGAGATCGCCAATCCCTCCGAGCTCTTCCTGTCCGAGAGACCTCTGGACGTGTCGGGTTCGACAGTCATCGCGAGCATGGAGGGCACCCGGCCCCTCCTGGTTGAGATCCAGGCCCTGGTTTCCCCCACCACCTTCGGGATGCCCCGGAGGACCAGCATGGGAGTGGATTTCAACAGGGTGAACCTCCTCGTCGCCGTTCTCGAAAAAAAGGCGGGAATCCACCTCGGCGGCATGGACATTTTCATCAATATCGTCGGGGGTCTGAAGATACTGGAGCCTGCGGCTGACCTGGGGATCGTGGCCGCGATTGTCTCCTCCTTCCGGGAGGTTCCCCTCGATTCGAAGACTTTTCTCTTCGGCGAGGTGGGGCTTTCCGGCGAGGTGAGGGCCGTGGCCCAGAGCGAGGCGCGCCTGAAAGAGGCGGCGAAAATAGGCTTCAAGAGGGCGCTCATTCCAAGGGGAAACGCAGAGAGGATGAAGGGGGACCTCGGACTCTCCCTCACCGGGATCAGGAATGTCGAAGAGGCGATTGAATACATCAGGGCGTAGCATCACCACGATACGGGGCACTGTCCCTCCGCGGCGGGAATCGCGGGTCTTCTCGGTTGCCGTACTCCTCGTGCTCCTCCTCCCGCTGTTCCTTGCCTCCTGCGCCCCCAAGCATATGGATACCTCCATCGAGGGGGTCCGCCTTGAACAGCTTCTGGACGAACTGCGGAGAGTTTCCTCCATCGAAGCGGTCCTTTCCATCGAATACGAAAAGAAGGACGGCGCCCTGAGCGGGGACGCTTTTCTGCACCTCGCGCACGACACCCTGACCATGAGGATCTACTACCTGGGATTCCTCGCCGGCGAAGTCACCGAAGAGGAGGGCGTCATACGGAGCAAGCCGAAGCTGGACAGGAGCAAGAGCATTCTCCTCGTGGACGGGCTCAGGAACAGCTTCTTCTGGTGGAACATGAAGGAATACCGGATCGAGGAAAAGGAGGACGTCTATCTCCTTTACAACTCCTACCGGAAAGTCGTCATCAGCAAGAAGACCCTGCTGCCCGTGCGGCAGACCATCGAACTGGAGAGCGGCGATACGATCGAGATCGCCTACGACGAGCCCGCATGGAATGCCGGGGCGGCCGGGGGCTCCGCGGCCCCCCTGCAGCAGCGGTATCAATCGAAGCTCACCATCGGGCTCAGGAACCATCTGGTGCGGGTGAAGGTAAAGTCCTACACTGCGCAGGAGAAGAGTGCCCTGCACACTCTGACCCGAACGCCCTGACGACTTCCCTTACCGCCCGTCCTCCGACCGTACGTTCGGCCCCCCTCCCCTCGTCCTTCCGATAAGCGCGAGCCCCGCAAGAAAAAACAACGCCACGGAGAGCACCGCAGGCCGCTGGCTACCGAAAGAGGAGGAGATATACCCGAAGACGAGGGGGCCGAGCACCGCAGAGGACTTTCCCGCAAGGGAATACACGCCGAAATACTCCGCCTCCCTGCCCTCCGGGACATACTGTGCGTAAAAAGCCCGGGAAGAGGCCTGCACCGTCCCGAGGCCGAGGCCGGCAACGGCGGCGAGGAGCAGAAACTGCGTTTTCTCCTGGACAAAAAAAGCCGCGGCCGCAACCGCCGTCCAGAGGAGCAGCGAGAGGACGAGCACTTCCCTGGGCCCCCGGAAGTCGATAAAGCGCGCCATCAGAAATGCCCCGGCGAGGGCGGTGCACTGGACGACAAGGTAGAGGAGGACGAGTCCCTCCGGGGAGAAATGGAGGGTGACGGCGGCGAAAATGCTCGAAAAAACGATCACCGTATTCACTCCGTCCTCATAGAGGAAGTACGCCAGCAGGAACCTCCGCCGCTCCCTGTCCGCCCCGATCTGCTTCAACAGCCGCACTGTTTGGAGCAGACCGTTGAGAGAGGCGGGCAGCATCTTCCCGCCCCTTCCTGAATCGCCGGGCAGGAAGAGAAAGGCGGGCAGGGAAAAAAAGGCGAAAAAGAGGGCCACCATGGGCCAGACAAGGGGCAGGAGGCCTGCCTTTACCAGGAGCAGGGCGATCAGGAGCGAGAGAATGGACCCCGCGTAACCGACCCCGTACCCCCAGGCGGAAACCCTTCCCCGAAAGGCCGGGGCCGCGATCTCGGGCAGGAAGGCGTTATAGAAGACGAGGCCCCCCTCCAGCCCGATATTCGCCAGCACGATGAGCAGGAACCCCTCCAGCACCATGCCCGGCCTGAGGAAAAAGAGCGCGGCGACGGCGCAGATACAGAGGAACGTATAGACAAAGAGCAGCTTCTTGCGCAGCCGGGCGTAATCGGCGATGCCGCCGAGAAAGGGGGAGCTCACCGCCACGGCCGCCATGCTTACGGAGATGGCCCGCCCCCACCAGACATCCCCCTGCCCCGCCCCGTTGCCGACAATGATGGAGGTATAATAAACGGGAAAGAGCACTGCAGCGATGACGGCGGAATAACTCGAATTGGCGAAGTCGAAAAGACACCAGGAAAGGGTTTTCCTATCCATGCCTCAGCCCGCTCACCCGGCGGCCTGCTCCCGGGCCAGCTTCTCGAACGCCTCCTTGGCGGCAGCCATCTGCGCCTCCTTCTTGCTCTTGCCCATCCCGCTTCCATACGGCTGCCGGTTGATGGAGACCTCGGCGGTAAAGATCCGTTTGTGCTCTTCCCCTTCGAGCTTCACGATCCGGTACTCCGGGAGTACGCCGAAGAGGCCCTGACACCTCTCCTGCAGCTCGCTCTTGAAATCGTATCCCTCTTTCCGGGAAATGACGTCGGGTATTTTTTCTTTGAAGAGATCGAGCACCAGGACCTTTGCCGTCTCGTACCCGCTGTCGAGGAAGACAGCCCCGACGAGGGCCTCTAAAGCGTCTGAAAGCACAGACTTTTTTTGCCGCCCCCCGGTGGATTCCTCCCCCTTTCCGAGCCGCAGGTAGTCACCCAGGGAGAGTTTCGAGGCCATTTCGAAGAGGACAGCCTCTTTTACCAGATAGGACTTCATTTTCGACATCTCCGCCTCAGAAAAGCCCACCTGGTCGAGAAAGAGCTTCTCCGCGACGACGAGGCCGAGGACGGAATCGCCGAGAAACTCCAGCCGTTCATTGTAGTCGGGAGACTCGTCGGGGTTCTCGTGCTGATACGACTTGTGGGTAAGAGCGGCGCGCAGCAGCTTCGGGTCGCTGAAGCGGTATCCGAGGGAGGCTTCAAACTCCTCTGTATTTTCTGAAAACGAGGCAGGCATTCGTACCGCCGAAACCGAAGGAGTTGGACAGTGCATACTCGACATCCTTCTTCTTCGCCCTATTCGGGACATAATCGAGATCGCACTCCGGATCGGGCTTCTCCAGGTTTATGGTGGGGGGGAGGATTCCGTCCCGGATGCCGAGGACCGAGAAGATAGCCTCCACTCCTCCGGCAGCTCCGAGGAGATGCCCTGTCATGGACTTGGTGGAGCTGACGCAGAGCGAATACGCATGCTCTCCAAAAACCCTCTTGATCGCCGCGGTCTCGAGCTCGTCGCCGTACTTGGTCGAGGTGCCGTGGGCATTGATGTAATGGATCCGTTCGGGGCCGATGCCGGCATCCCTCAGGGCGGCCTTCATGCACCGTGCGGCCCCCTCTCCCTCCGGGGCCGGGGTCGTTATGTGGTACGCATCGCAGGACATGCCGTATCCCACGATCTCTGCGTAGATGCGCGCATTCCGGGAGACGGCGCTTTCGAGGCTTTCGAGAAGAACGACTCCCGCACCCTCTCCCATGATAAAACCGTCCCTGTCGAGGTCGAAAGGCCTGCTCGCCTTTGCGGGCTCCTCATTGCGCGTCGACAGCGCCTTCATGACCGCAAAGCCCCCGATCCCGAGGGGAGTGATGACGGATTCCGTCCCGCCGGCAATCATGGCGTCCGCATCCCCCCGCTGGATGAGCCTGAACGCATCTCCGATGGAGTGGCTTCCCGTGGCGCAGGCGGTGACCGCAGCCGAGTTCGGCCCCTTTGCGCCGAACTTGATGGAGATATTCCCCGACGCGAGATTGATGATCAGCATGGGGATGAAGAAGGGGGAAATTCTCCGGTACCCTTTCTCCAGGAAGGCCTTGTGGTACTGCTCGATGGCGGGCAGCCCCCCCATACCGGCTCCCACGATGACGCCCACCCGCTCCGCATTCGCTTCAGTGACGGTATAACCGGAGTCCTCCATCGCCATGGTCGCAGCGGCCACGGCAAAATGGATGAAGCGGTCCATTTTCTTGATTTCTTTTGCTTCGATGTACAGGGAGGGATCGAACCCCTTCACCTCCCCGGCAATACGCACAGGGAGGGAAGAGGCATCAAACTGGGTAATGGGGCCGATGCCGGGAGTGCCCTCCAGCGCGGCTTTCCACGAGGCTTCGACGCCGATGCCGAGAGGCGTGACAAGCCCCAAGCCGGTAACGACTACTCTTCTTTCATGCACCATACGCGCCGTTACTGTCCGGATTTTTTAGAGATGTAATCGACTGCGTCCTTTACCTTCGCTATTTTCTCGGCGTCCTCGTCGGGGATCTCGATATTGAAAGCCTCTTCGAAAGCCATGACCAGCTCGACGGTGTCCAGGGAATCCGCACCGAGGTCCTCCACAAACGAGGCATCGGGGGTTACCTCCGAAGCGTCGACTCCGAGCTGTTTTGCTATAATTTCCTTAACTTTTTCCTCTACCATCATCTACCTCCGTCTTCGATTTTTAACAAATAACCACTGGTCTGAAATCATCCGCTTCAGCTTACATATACATCCCGCCGTTCACATGGATCACCTGGCCGGTGATGTACCCTGCGTCCGGCGAAGCAAAGAACGCCACTGCATTCGCCACGTCTTCCACCGTCCCGAATCTGTTCATCGGGATCGCCCTGAGCATCTCCTGACGCACGGTGTCGGAGAGAGCATCGGTCATGGCGGTGGTGATAAAGCCGGGAGCGACGGCGTTGACCGTGATCCCCCTGCTTGCATACTCTTTTCCGATCGTCTTCGTAAGCCCGACGATGCCGGCCTTGGAAGCGCTGTAATTCGCCTGTCCGGGGTTCCCCATGAAGGCGACGACGGAAGCGATATTGACGATCCTTCCGTACCGCTGCTTCGCCATGGCCTTCACTGCCTCTTTGGCGCAGAGGAAGGTGCCCTTCAGGTTGATGTTGATCACTGCATCCCAGTCCTCCTCCTTCATTCGCAGGAGGAGACCGTCGCGCGTAATCCCCGCATTGTTGACCAGGATCTCCACGGCGCCGAACTCCTTCAGAGCCGCTTCAAACATGCCGGCAACTTCCGGCGAGCTGGATACATCCGCCTGGAGGGCCAGACTCTTCACCCCGAGCTTCTCCAGGTCCGACGCCGCAGCCTGTGCAATGTCGAGATTGACGTCAACGACGACGATGTTCACCCCGCGCCGTGCGAGGGACTCCGCTATGGCCTTCCCGATGCCGCGGCCGCCCCCGGTAATCAGTGCCGCATGTCCTTTCATTGTTTCCTTACCTCGCAATAAAAAATCGGCTACCATTTTAACAGAGAGTTGTCTTTATTTTCCAGTCAATTTTGTACACCTGCCCTGTTCCGCATGCCGGGAACGACTTCCGGAGGGGCGATCTGCCAGACCGTGGGCAAAAGGCGCTCTCTTCGCCCTTACCGGTAGTTCGAAAACTGGATATGGATGCCGAAATCCTTCTCCTTGAGGTGAGACATGACGGTCTGGAGGTCGTCGATTTTTTTCGCCTTCACCCTGACCTGGTCCTTCTGGATTTCCGCATTCACTTTGAGCTTCGTTTCCTTTATGATCTTCACGATCTCCTTGGCTTTTTCCGTCGGAATCCCCTGCTGGAGGGTGACGGTCTGGCGCACCGTGCTCCCCGCAGCGGGTTCCAGCTTGCCGTAGCTCAGCGACTTCAGGGCGATGCCCCGCTTCACCAGCTTCGACTGGAGAATGTCGATGACGCTCTTCATCTTCTGCTCGTCGTCGGAGAGGAGGGTCAGCACCCCCTTGTCCTTATCGAGGTCGACGGCGCTCTTGCTCCCCTTGAAATCGAATCTCTGGCCGATCTCTTTCGTTGTCTGATTCACCGCGTTGGTCACTTCCTGCATGTCCACTTCGCATACGACGTCAAAGGAATGCTCATCAGCCATGGGCTCCTCCTCACTATACACACCCTAGGGTAACAGAGCATCTCGCCTCCGTGTGCCCGTCCCTCCGGACATGGGGAAAGGGTTCGTGTCTTTCGTACCGGCACACCCGGGAACAAGCCCGCGTATCGCTGCAGAAAGGAGGGAGATACTTCAATGGTAAAGTATACCACACTTGGCTGTGCCGGTATCCGTACCGCCGGCGTGGGACGCGCTGCCCCCGCGGGGGGAGGGACTGCCCGGTTCCCTTTGTTTTTCTTCCAGAAAAGCAACTCCTTATGGTATACTTAACAAACGGGAGGCAGAACGTACTTTCATGGTGAAGAAGTTCCTGCAACGTATTCCCCTTCAATTGAACCTGAATCTCAAGTTTATCATCGGGTGCAGTCTCACGCTCATTGCAGCTCTCGGGATCTCTTTCTATATCATAGCCCAGCGTCAGGAAAACCTCATAATGGGACAGGTCGAAAACGAAGCACGCGTCCTGTTCAGGCAGATCGTCCTTACCCGGAAGTGGATAGCGGACCATGGGGGCATTTTCGTCGAGAAGCTTCCCTGGGTAAAGCCCACTCCCTATATAAAAGACTCCGAAATCATCGATGAGAAAGGAAAGCGGTACGTCAGGGAAACTCCTGCGATGGTTACAAAGGAGCTTTCCCGCTATTCGAAAGACAAGGGCCTGTACTGGTTCCATATTACCAGCCTCAAGCTGACCAATCCCGAAAACACTCCTGATGATTTCGAGAGGAAGGCGCTGGCCGCCTTCGAGAAGAGCGGCCGGAAAGAGCACATTTCCGTGGAGCGCATCGAGAACGCCCCCTATCTCCGCTACATAGCGCCGCTTTACGTTGAAGAGGCATGTCTGAAGTGCCACGCAGCGCAGGGATACCGGATCGGCGACGTGCGGGGTGCGATCAGCATTACCCTCCCCCTCGAAAAGACCTTCGCGGACATCGCGAAGAACAAGCGTCAGATGTTCATCTCGATGGTCCTCATCGTGGTCTCCCTCATCGCCGCCATGTTCCTCATGATGAAGAACCTCGTCCTCACGCCCATGCGCAAGCTGAAGCATTCCATCAAACAGTTCTCCGAAGGGAAGTACGACCCCGAAAGCCGCCTGCAAACGGGGGACGAATTCGAGGACCTCTTTTGCGCCTTTTCCGAAATGGCCGGATCCCTGACCGAGTACCATAACTGTCTCAACGATAAGATACGGGCCGCCACGCAGGACATCGAGGGGACGAACAAGAAGCTGCTTGAGGCAAACAAGCTCCTGAGCGAGACCAATGCGCGGAAATCGGACTTCATCGCCCGGGCGTCCCATGAGCTGAGGACGCCTCTCACCTCCATCAGGGGCGCCATGGATTATATCGCGGCAAAGCTCTCTTCCATCCCCGCCGAGAAGATCGCGGATACGTCCCTGGGCGATCTGCATATCTTCTTTCAGGTGATCAAGAAGAATTCGGAGCGCCTGATCCGTATGGTAAGCGACATGCTCGACATCGAGAGGATCGAGATCGGCGCGTCGGAAATGCATTTCACCTCCGTCGACCTCCCTTCGCTCGTCGTGGAAACGGCGACGAACTTCCATATCGAGGCTGAAGAAAAGCGGATATCTTTGCGTACGGACCTCCCCGGCCACCTGCCCGCTCTGATCGATGAGGACAGGATCCGCCAGGTGCTCACCAACCTCATCTCGAACGCGCTCAAATTCAGTCCCGCCGGCTCCGAGATCGCGGTCACCATCCTCCAGGAGTACGACGACGTCGTCACCATGGTGGCGGACAACGGCCCCGGCATTCCCCTTTCCGAACAAGAAAAGATCTTCGAGAAGTTCTACAAGAACGGCAACAAGGAGGGTGCGGGGCTCGGGCTCGCCATCTGCAAGAGCATCGTCGAAGCGCACAACGGCACCATCGGCGTGACCAGCGACGGGAAAAGCGGGAGCTGCTTCTACTTCACGCTTCCGTTCCGGGCAGGCCGCCCCCAAGGCCGCAGTGCAGAGGAGAGGGGCGGGAACCGGCGTGCGCCCCGGCAGAAGCTGTTCGAAATCACGCGGAGTATCATGGGGCCATGGCGATAAAGAGCGACGGCTCGCCCGAGATCCTTCTCATCGACGACGATACGGACATCCTGCAGGTCCTGAAGGCGAACCTTGAGCTCCACCACTTCTCCGTGAGCACCGCGGACTCCTGGACAGGAGGGCAGAAAGCCATTGCAGCCCGTACGCCCGACCTCATCATCCTCGATCTGATGCTCCCCGACGGCAACGGCATCGAGATCTGCCGGACGGTGAAAGGGAAGCACCCCGACCTGCCTATCATCATGCTGACCGCGAAGGACAAGATCTCCGACAAGGTCATCGGGCTCGAAAGCGGGGCCGACGACTACATGGTGAAGCCCTTTGAAACGCTGGAGCTGATCGCACGGATCAAAGCCTGTCTGAGGAGGCTGAAGTCCTCAGGAAGGCAGGAAATACTCACCATCGGGAACATGAGCATCGACTTCCGGCGGAGGCTCGTCAGAATAAAAGGGAGGGAGATCGTCCTGACCCCGAAAGAATACGATCTCCTCTGCTTTCTGGTCGAAAACCGGGGCAGCGTCATCAGCAGGGAGGACATCAAGAAGCACCTCTGGAAGGACTCGAAGATCTATTCATGGAGCAGGGTCATCGACGTCCACATTCAGCACCTCCGGCAAAAAATAGAGAGCAACTCCTCAGATCCCGAGTATATCACCACCATTTCCGGCATCGGGTACCGTTTCAGGGAGTAGCCTCTCCCTTGAGAGCGCTCCCGCCACCCTATCAGGGCAAGGAGTCGGGGGAGAAGATGGGATAGACGCCCACCACTCCTTGCATCTCGTTGATATCTTTTGTATTTTGTGCTATGACATGGATGTCGTCCGTATCCAGGAGCAGGATGATCTGATCGTCCCTCACCGCATGCACATGCACGTGCGGCTTCCGGGAGAAGGAGTCCGACAGAAGGTCACGGGCGTGCTTCTCAATCCTCACGACAAAGCCGATCATCTCCGCTCCTTTCCTCTTTTCTTCTTTCTCCGGATTCCGCTGCCGTCTGCACGTCGAAAGACAGGAGGTGCATCGCTTTTCTCTTTCTGCGGCGGGAGGCGGGCGGGGCACAGCGCCCCGCCCTTCGGTACTCTCTATTGAGCCGACGCGGTCTTCGGCGCCATCGCATTCATCGCGTCCGTCAGGATCTTGATCCCTTTCTGCGATTCATCCATGGATTTGGTGAGGGACTCCTTCGCCATCTCCGGGTTGTGGAAGCCGTCCGAATTCTCCGCAGTCCAGTACTCCCAGAGGATGTGGGCGCGCAGGTGCTGGTCCTGGGCCTGCTTGATGATCTCTTCGGAAACGCCCGCCTTCTTGGCCTCCACGATCTTGTCGATCAAAGTGGAGAGCCAGAACTCGGATTTCCGCAGCTTTCCCCTCGTATACGCCTTCACGGAATCGATGGCATACCGCGCCTGCTCCTCGGTCCACCGCGAGTGGCACCGCAGACAGGTGTCTTTCAGGTTCACCCGGGGCGTCACGGCGAAATGGATGGTATGGGATCCTCCGTTCTTGTCCTGCACCTTGGGGGTATGACAGCCGTTGCAGCCCACGCCCGCCTTGGCGTGTTTCGAGTTATAGAAGGATTCGGCTTCGGGATGCTGCGCCTTCCAGAGGAGACCTCCGGTCAGCGTATGTCTGAAGTCGAGGAAGTTGATCTGGTTGACGTAGTGGTCGTAGAGCCCGAACACGTCCTTGTAGGGGAAGTGGTTGGTCCTCTTGTCCGCCATGGTCACGGGTTTGCCGGTCTTCGTATCGGTGCCGGGGTTGCAGTTATACTCCACATGACACTGGCCGCAGAGAAGCCTGGTATCGTACTTTTCGAGAATGGCGATCTTTCGGGTAAACCCTCTGAGCCCCATATCGATGACCTGTATCTTTGTCCTCTTCGGGTCTTTGTGCCAGAGGGTGTCAGCTTCCGGCCGCGTCAAGGCCTCGATCAGCCCGTCCCTCACCACTCTCGGCTTTGCGGCATGGGGATCATGGCAGGTGAAGCAGTTAAGGGAGTGGTTCACCGCCTTTGCGAGCTCGTTGACCTTGGAAACCCTTGACCACTTGGCGCCGTTCCCCGGCTCACCCAGGAAAGCCCAATCGAGGATCTGGTCCTGGGTCTTGCACTGGAGGCACACGGGGTTTGCTGCAGCGGCAGTCTGTGGCAAGAAGACCTTATGATCCTTCTCGTCGGGGAATTTGTCAACGAGGATGTCCCAGGCCCTCCCCTTTTCAAAGATATACGTCCAGCCGCCCTTCGGCTGGAACCTTCCGCCGTATGCCCTGTCCACGGTGAGGTGGTCGGTAAGCATGAATACGTGGCTCCGGGTAAGGTTGTGCTCCTTGGTGAAGCCGTGTCCCATCATCAGTTTGTCCCAGAACGGATTGGGCGCCCGGTTGGAAACCTGCGACTTCTCATCCCGCGCAGGACGAAGGTACGACACCTCCTGGAAGCTCTCCATCTGCACCTTGTGGCATTTACCGCATGCCTCCCATGAGGTATCGGTGGTGGGCCGCGCATCGGGGCCGGGGGCGTGAAGGTGCTTCTCGATGCCGCTGTGGCAGTTCGTGCAGCTTATTTTTGCATGTTTCCCGTTGGAGTGGAGATCCTTGATCGTCTCGTGACATCCGTAGCAGTCCTGCGGCTTCAGCGGCTTTTCAGCAGGGGCCGCCTTCTTCGCGCCGGCCTCGGAAAAAGTGATACCGCCCGCCAGCACCATGGCCAGTACCATGGCAAAAACCGCCGCGAGCATCAGGTAACCTTTTCTACTCATAGAATCCTCCTTTTCAGTTGAAAAATATATGGTAAATAACCCTTCACCGGGTAGGTACGGCTCCTCTCCCGCCTCCTTTTCCAGGCAGACCGTACGATTCTATCTTACGCCGGAAAGGCGTAAAGTTACGGTTAATGATGGTAAATTTTATGTAAATTGCGCTGCAGGGCCGCGCGCGCCTCTCCCTGTGCCGGTGCTGAAGGGCTGTGAACCATGTCCGCAGCATGGTAATATCATGGTATTATAGAGATCCAATCGATCAGAAAAGGCAGGGGGACAGTACCATGGAAAGAGCTCTCAGAGAAATACTTGCGAAGGCGGGGGCCCGGCTTCTGGAATCGGGCGTCGGGATCGATATCGAGATTCCGAAGGAGGAGAGCTTCGGCGACCTCTCCACCCCCATGGCCATGGGTCTTGCCCGGCAGCTCAAGAAGGCGCCGCGGAAAATAGCTGAAGAGCTCATCGCTGCGATTGAAGACAGGGGCATTTTCGAGAAGATCGCCGTTGCGGGTCCCGGCTTCATCAACTTTACCTTTACGAAAAATTTTCTCTGTGACGAGATGCGGGAGCTGCTTACCCGGGGAGAGGGGTTCCTCACCGAGGACGTGGGAAAGGGGAAGCGGGTCCAGATCGAGTTCGTAAGCGCCAATCCCACCGGCCCCATGCACCTGGGACACGGGAGGGGCGCGGCAGTGGGCGCCGCCCTGTCCACTCTCCTTCGTGAGGCGGGCTACCGGGTCGAAAACGAATTCTACATCAACGACGCGGGCAGGCAGGTGCGCCTCCTGGGGGCCTCCGTATTCGCGCGCTACCAGCAGGTGTCGGGGGTTGAGTATCCCTTTCCCGAGGACGGCTATAAGGGCGGCTATGTGGAAGACCTCGCCCGTGAGCTGAAAGAAAAATACGGAGATGCCTTCGTCGGCAGGCAGTTTGCGGACGCAGCCCAGGAGATCATCGATTTCGCCTATCTGCGCATGCTCGCCGTCATCAAAAAAGACCTCGAGGACTTCGGCGTGTTTTTCGATACCTGGCAGAGCGAGCGGGAGCTGTACGAGAAGGGCGAAGTGGAGCAGGCCCTCGGCGACCTGAAGGAGCGCGGCTACCTCTATGAAGAGGAAGGGGCCACCTGGTTCCGGTCGTCCGCCTTCGGGGACGACAAGGACAGGGTCATTATCAAAAAAGACGGCGAATACACCTATTTCGCCCCCGATATCGCCTACCACCGGAAGAAGATTCTGAAGGGATTCGATGAGCTGATCGATATCTGGGGGGCCGACCACCACGGGTATATCCCCCGGATGCAGGCGGTCATCCAGGCGCTGGGGCATCCCCGGGAGAGCCTCCGCGTGCTCCTGGTGCAGATGGTATCCCTCCTGAAGGGCGGCCAGCCGGTGCAGATGTCGAAGCGGGCCGGGGAGTTCATCACCCTGCGGGACGTGATGGACGACATCGGGGCGGACACCACGAAGTTCCTCTTTCTGACGCGCCGCTCCGACAGCCACCTGGAAGTGGATATCGAGGTGGCGAAGGCCCAGTCCTCTGAAAACCCGGTGTACTACGTGCAGTACGCCCATGCCCGGATCAACAGCATCTTCGAAAAGGCGAAGGAGACGGGAGCCGGCGACGGTCCGGTGACCGCCTTCGACGGCAGGCATCTTCACGACGAGGAGATGCGGATCGTGAAAAAGCTCCTCCAGTATCCCATGCTGTTCAGGAGCGCGGCCCTGGCGCACGAGCCGCACCGCATCACCTACTACCTCCAGGAGCTGGCGGGGATGTTCCATCCCTACTACCATAAATACAAGGTGGTCACCGATGATGCGGAGCTTACCAGGGCGCGCCTGGCGGTATGCGGCGCCCTCCGCATCGTCCTGCGCCACGGGCTGAAGATCCTCGGGGTGAAAGCGCCGGAGAGGATGTAAGAGAAACCCTCTCCCCCCGCCGTTTACCTATTCGTTGAAATATGCTACTTTTTATGTAAAGCAGCAGATGAAAGAGGACGAGGAGGCACTGCAGGCTATGGAGAAAGAGCGCTTCTCACGAAAAATCGGCTTTTTGAGGACCGGGTGGTGGATCATCCATTTTTTGGGCATAACCGTCGTCTATAGTCTCGGCCGCCTTCTCTGGAGATAACATGCTTACGTACTTCATGCGCTACAAACCGGGCTGGTGGATTCTCCATGTCGCCGCCATCGGGCTGACCTTTTATCTGGGCCACCTGGTGACCTTTACCTTTTAGGTGCGTCATGAAGAGAGGCTCCTTCCTGACGGCGCTCTTCCTGCTGGCGGTATCGGGGCTGCTGCTCCATGTCAGAGCCCACAACTTCATGGTGCCTGACAAGCTGCACCCGGGGAGCCTCCTGTTCGACGCCACCCGGTTCCCAGCCACGCTCTTTCCGCTCCTCGACGTCGTCCTGGTCACTGCCCTCTTCCTGTCTCGGAAGACCGCGGTGTACGGATATCTCCTGAACGGGCTCCTCGTCATCTACGGCACCGTTTTCATGGCCCATTTCAGTATCGCGGAGATAAGCGCACGATCAATCCCTTTCCCTGCCCTTCTCATGAAATCGACCCTCCCGGACATAGGCATCGCCTGGGGAGATTTCTTCGTCGGCAAGGCACTCTACGACTTGTATATGAAAGGTGGGAAACAGGCGCCCCTTCCGTAAGAGGCCACCCCCCGCGCGACCGGGACCGCCCCCTATTCTGCCATCGGCATGTCGTGCCCATGACCCGTCATCGCGTGGTCCGGCATTGCATGACCCGGCATCGAAGGAGAAGAACGGAGCGCCGAGCCCTACCTTCACGAAGGCTTGAAGGTACGAAGACTGTACTGAAGGGTAAAGCCCCAGGTCAGCACCCTCTCCGCTCTATCCGGCATGTGGTCCTCCTGTAGGAAAGCCCTATCTGGATACGGGTCAATTGAATTCTCTCAGCGATGCAGCACGACGTCAATCAGCGGAGGATTCCCGAAAATACGCCGGAAGAAAGCACGGGAAAGGATGCACGGACGCTGGAGGGCAAGAAAGGGGATCCGGGCTCCTTGATTTTTATAGAGCACTCTTATAAGATTTTTAGATGAAAAAATCGAACGATAAGGATTTTCCTACAGTCCACAAACAAAAGCTGCCGTTTTATGTGCGCACGATCGTGCTGTTTCTTCTCGGGGTCATCAGCGGTTCTCTTCTGGAGGGGAGATTTAATTTTTTTGAAAAGTCCAAACTAACCGGCTTCGGACAAGAACGGTTGGCGGGGTATACGTTCATCAGCCCGCTTTTGATTTGCAATACCCCGCCGGACACATCGGAAAACATCAGAATACTTCCCATAAAGCACGAGATTGAGAGAAGAATAGCATCCCTCAAGGATTCCGATCGGTTAAGCAGGGCGTCG
Source organism: Thermodesulfovibrionales bacterium (assembly GCA_046350935.1). Taxonomy (GTDB): domain Bacteria; phylum Nitrospirota; class Thermodesulfovibrionia; order Thermodesulfovibrionales; family Dissulfurispiraceae; genus Nitrobium. The sequence goes on along the minus strand of JAXLZK010000001.1, from coordinate 141,855 downwards.
GTTTACTTTCGCCTGCTCGGCACCGGGCAGTGGTTCACTGTGCATGAACAGGAACGCTTCAGCGCAGCGAGTCTGATCAAACTGCCCGCACTGATCGCCGGATTGAAAAACCAGGAGCTCACCCCCTCCCTTATCGACAAAAAGGTCAGCTTTACCGGAGCTACTCTTTCCACCGGAAAATGGAAACAGAATTTCAAGCCCTCGAAGGCATTGGAAACCGGTCGGGAGTATCGGTTTGACGAGCTCCTTTTCAGGTCCAGCGCTTATTCGGACAATGATGCTTTTTCTCTCCTGACGCCTTTGATCGATAAGAGACTCATGCTGAAGACATTTGATGATCTCAAGTTCTCGCGCCCTGACCCGAGGCTTGGGGATGCTTTTGTTTCAGTCAATGAGGTTGCCAACTGTTTTCGCATCCTTTACAACGCAACATACCTGAACGAAAAGAACTCGGAGAAAGCCCTGGACATGCTTTCCAAAACAGACTTCGATAAAGGGATAACCCGCGGGGTTCCCTTCACTACCGTAGTAGCCCACAAGTTCGGGGAGCGCGGTTTTCTTAATAAACACGAAAAAGAACTGCATGATTGCGGCATTGTCTATTACCCGGGCCGCCCGTATCTTGTATGCATCATGACAGAGGGGAAGTCTTTTGAAGACCTCTCCGATTCTATTCAGGACCTATCTCTGATAGTTTATAACGGCGTCAATTATCACTGGGACTCAAAAAAACGGCAGATTGCGTTTTAGCAGCCTGCTTTCTCCTTGTCCGTGAACGCGGGATGTGAGGCCCCGTTTTTTACGGTACCATCCCAGGCCAGGGTGAAAGACCTGATTTTTTTGCAGCCCCCCATAACTGCCGGTCGTACGTTGCCAGTCAAGAAGAACAAAGGGGGCGGTCCTCTTCAGTTGATTTCCCACTGCTCACCTTTCCATTCACTTTTCCATTAAAAAAGAACCGTCACGTTTATCGTTTGAAAAGGGGTGACGCTTTGCTAAAAGAAGGCAGGCAAGAGGAAAACCCCCTAAATAGTGCCGCGCTTGATGGCGTCCACTACCTTCGCCACCCGCGCCATTTCCTTTACGTCGTGCACGCGGACGATGTGCGCCCCATTGAGGAGGGAAACGGCAACCGCGGCGGCGGTGCCTTCCAGCCGGTCGCCGGCCGGGGCGCCGTCCAGGATCGTGCCGATAAAGGCTTTGCGTGAGACTCCCATGACGAGGGGCTTTCCGAGCCGGGCAAACTCCTTCAGGTTCCCGATGATTTCGAGATTGTGCGAGGCGGTCTTGCCGAAACCGATGCCGGGGTCGAGGAGGATCCTATTTTCGTGAACACCTGCTTCGAGGGCGAGGAGAATGCTTGTCCGGAGGTACTCCATCACCTCGGGAATGAGGGCCTCGTATGCCGGGTTCTTTTGCATATTTTTAGGATCGCCTTTGATATGCATGAGCACCACCGGGACGCCGCGTTCCGCCACCAGCTTCGGCATGCCGGGGTCGAAGCGGAGCCCGCTGATGTCGTTCACCAGAGAGGCCCCCGCATCCAGGGCGCGGCGGGCTACCTCCGCCTTATAGGTATCGATGGAGACAGGGACGTTCACCGCTTTGGCGATGGCTTCTATGACAGGGAGGGTGCGGCGCAGCTCCTCGTCGAGGGAGACGGGATCGGAGCCCGGCCGGGTGGACTCCCCGCCGATGTCCAGGATGTCGGCGCCCTCCTCCACCATCCTGTGCGCATGCTCCACCGCCCTCCCCTTGTCGAAGAAGCGGCCTCCGTCGGAAAAAGAATCGGGGGTGACGTTGAGCACCCCCATGATATGCGATTTTTCAGAGAGATCGAGGCGGAAATGCGACCATTCGAGCTTCATGTAAAAAGGGCGCGGACCCTCCTTCCCTATGCGGTGAGAGCGGCGTTCGATTCCGCGATGAGGATATCAATGTCGTTCCCATCCACCGTCTCCCTTTCGAGAAGCGTCCTGGCAAGGGCTTCGAGCAGGTGGAAATTGTCCTTGAGGATCTTCTTGGCCCTCAGGTACGCATTGGTGACAATAGAGCGTATCTCCTCATCGATGTCCTCGGCGGTCTTTTCGCTGTAGTCCTTGTGCTTCGCGATCTCGCGGCCGAGGAAGATCTGCTCGTCCTTCTTGCCGAAGGTGAGGGGACCCAGCTTGTCGCTCATCCCCCACTCGGTGACCATCTTCCGGGCAAGCTCCGTCGCCCTTTCGATGTCGTTCCCCGCGCCGGTGGTCATGTGGTTGAGGGCCAGCTCTTCGGCTGCCCTACCGCCCAGGAGCACGTTCAGCGTCTTCTCGAGGTATTCCTTGGAATAGGTATACCTGTCGTCGATGGGAAGCTGCTGGGTAACGCCCAGAGCCCTTCCGCGGGGGATGATGCTCACCTTGTGGATAGGGTCGGTGCCGGGAGTGAGCTTCGCCACCAGGGCGTGTCCGGCCTCGTGGTAGGCGGTGTTCTTCTTCTCCTCCTCGTTGAGGACCATGCTCCGCCTCTCCACGCCCATGAGGACCTTGTCCTTCGCGAACTCGAAATCGGCCATCTCCACCCTGTCCTTGCCCTTCCGGGCGGCGATCAGGGCCGCCTCGTTCACCAGGTTCGCCAGGTCCGCCCCGGAGAAGCCGGGCGTTCCGCGGGCTATCTGCTCGAGGTTCACGCTCTCCGCCACCGGGATGTTCTTAGTATGGACCTTCAGGATCTCGAGCCGCCCCTTCACGTCGGGGGTCGGGACCACGATCTGCCGGTCGAACCTGCCGGGTCTCAGGAGCGCGGGGTCGAGGACGTCGGGCCTGTTGGTGGCCGCGATGATGATGATCCCCTCGTTGCCCTCGAAGCCGTCCATCTCGACGAGGAGCTGGTTCAGGGTCTGCTCCCTCTCGTCGTGTCCGCCGCCGAGGCCGGCCCCTCTGTGGCGTCCCACCGCGTCGATTTCGTCGATGAAGATGATGCACGGGGCGTTCTTCTTCGCCTGGTCGAAAAGGTCCCTCACGCGGGAGGCGCCGACGCCGACGAACATCTCCACGAAGTCGGACCCCGAAATAGAGAAGAAGGGGACGCCCGCCTCGCCGGCAATGGCCTTGGCGAGAAGCGTTTTCCCCGTACCGGGAGGTCCGACGAGCAGGACCCCCTTGGGGATCTTCCCGCCCAGCTTCGAGAATTTCTGGGGGTCTTTGAGGAAGTCGATGATCTCCTCCACCTCGGACTTCGCCTCCTCGATACCGGCGACATCGGCAAAGGTGATCTTGACCGACTTATCGGAAACGAGCTTGGCCTTGGCCTTGCCGAAAGACATGGCCTTGTTGCCGCCCATCTGCATCTGTCTCATGAAAACAACCCAGACCAGGACGAGGAAGATAATGGGCCCCCAGGAGAAGAAGAAGTTGATGTACCAGGGGCTCTGGTCGGGCGGTTTCGCGATGATTTTTACGTTCTGCTGCCTCAGCTCCTTCACGAGGTCGGGATACTCCATGATGTATGTCCGGAATTTGCTCCCGTCCCTCAGCCTGCCGATGATATGGTTTTCCTTGATCGTCACCTCATCAACGTCTCCAGCCTCCACTTTGGAGATAAAGTCCGAAAAAATCATCTCTTTTTCGGTCTTCGGAGGGACATTGAAAAGGTTGAAGAGCAGGATCATCGCCATACCGATCAGCAGCCAGACGAATAGACTTTTATACATTCCTTTTGCCTGCATATTTCTACGTACCACCTGATTTTTTTCTATATTTTACCATATTTGTCTCAAACTATCTCCTTCTGCGCCGCAACCAGCTCGGAGACGCCCTTTTCCGCAAGGGAGAGCATGGAATTCAGCAGGTCCCGTGAGAAGGGCTCCGCTTCGGCCGTTCCCTGGATCTCCACTATTTTACCATTTCCGGTCATCACCACGTTCATGTCCACCTCCGCCGCGGAGTCCTCCAGGTAGCAGAGATCGAGGCGGGGCTCCTTATCGACCACCCCGACACTGACGGCGGCGAGATAGTCCTTCAGCGGGCTCTTGTCGATGGCGCGGTTCTTCATTGCGTACTGGACGGCGTCGCACAGGGCGATGTAGGCGCCGGTAATGGAGGCGGTCCGCGTACCTCCGTCCGCCTGGATCACGTCGCAATCGATCCAGATGGTCCTTTCGCCCAGCAATTCCATATCCACCACCGCACGGAGAGACCTCCCGATGAGGCGCTGGATCTCCTGAGTCCGCCCCCCCACCCTGCCCGAGGTGGCTTCACGCATCATCCTCGACTGCGTGGAGCGGGGCAGCATGCCGTACTCGGCGGTCACCCAGCCCTTTTTCTGGTCCCGCAGAAACACGGGGACCTTTTCCTCGATGGAAGCGGTGCAGATGACCCGCGTGTTGCCCAGTTCGATGAGGACCGAGCCCTCCGCCGTGGTGATAAAATTCCGGGTGATCTTCACCCTTCTCAATTCGTCGTTCTTTCTTCCGTCAGGCCTCACGCAATCCTCCGCACAATCAGAAATAATAAAAGGGAAGGCGGGCGAAAGAGTGCCCTTCCCGCCTTAAAGATTGATTCTCTCGATCCTCTCGATTTTTCTCTGCAGGAACCGCTCTCCCACCGCAACGAACTTTTCAGGAGAGTCGGTCACATAGAACGTATCCGCTGCCGGTTCCTCTCCCCGGCGCAGCATTGTATTTCCGGCGAGCACCTCCGCCACCGTTTTCGCCGTCTCCACCGCGGAGTCGATAAGGGCGACGTCCCCCATTACTTCCTGGATCATCCCTTTCAGGAGGGGGTAGTGGGTGCAGCCGAGGACAAGGGTATCCGTCCCCCTGTCTCTCATCGGTCCCAGGTATTTCTCACCGATCATCCGGGCGATGGAGCCCTCTGTCCAGCCCTCCTCAACGAGGGGCACAAAGAGGGGGCATGCCAGTCCGAAAACTTCCATGTCGTGATCCAGCGAGGTAATGGCCTTCAGGTAAGCGCTACTCTTTATAGTGGCCTCTGTTCCTATTATACCTATCCTTTTGCATTTTGTGGAACGGACCGCGGCCCGGGCGCCGGGCTCTATCACCCCCACCACGGGGATGGGAAGCTCCTTCTGGAGCGCGGAAAGGCTGGTGGCGGAGACCGTATTGCAGGCGATGACGAGGAGCTTGATCCGCTGGCGCATGAGAAACTCCGTGCACTCGAATGAGTAGCGCAGCACCGTCTCCGGGGACCGGATCCCATAGGGCACCCGGGCGGTGTCCCCGAGGTAGAGAAGGTCCTCTGCCGGCAGGATCCGGCGCACCTCTTTCAGGACGGTCAGGCCTCCGATGCCGGAATCGAAAATACCTATGGGGCTGTCGGTATGTATCACTCGTTCTGCGGGCGCGCCGGCGCCGCGGTCGGCGGCGGGCCGGTATCCTCTCCCACCGTTGCCCTGAGCGGGTGCAGCGTAGCGAAATGCCCCCCGATGCTTTCCGCCTCTTTCCCATCCAGCAGCACTTTCACGTCTTCGACTCCCTCCACATTCCTGATCACGGTCTCATAGAGCGATTTCAAAAGGTAATACTCCTGCCTGATATCGCCGGTGAAGGCTTTCCGGAAAGAGGCGGAAAAGTCCACATAGAGGATATTGTTCCTGTCCCGGTAGACGCCGATGACTTTCATATCCGCTCGGTCGCCCCTGATGCCTTTGAGATATTCCTCCAGGACCGATTCCGCCACCGTGACCGTCAGGGGAGAGCTTTTGATGCTCCTTTCCTCCGTGATGATGCCGTCTCCCGAGGGGAAGAACACCTTTACCGGAAGAACGCCTTCGGCCTCGGCCGCCGGGAGCTCGGCGGGTTTCGGCGCCTCCCCCTGCGCTTCGATCAGCGGAGGGGACGCCTTCTCGGTCCGGACGAGCAGGTAGTAGCGGGTCGCCGCCCATCCGGCAACGGCGGCTGCGGCGAGAAGAACGCCTGCGATAAATATCTTGGTGGTCGTGCCCATGAAGCGGAAACTGCCCGTGCCCTTATGCCTGAACAGGAGATGCGGATGCCATGGCTCTCAAAAGAAGGGCCACCAGCCTCTCCCTGTTCTTTCCCTCATAGCGGAAAGTCCCGGGGTCCGGCAGCTCTATCAACAATGCGGGAGCATTGACGCCGGAGATCACCTGCAGCGGCAGCCTCTCCTGAGCAACGTCAAGCTTGAATTCGTCCTTGAGGGAATGGGCCAGGACCTGCGAGATCAGGTCCGCCGCGTCTCGCCCCTCCGCGTCAGCCGCCCCCCCTGTCCTCTTCCCGGCTCGGTAGAGGGCGAATCCGCTTCTGCACGACATATGGATGCTGAAGAATATCCCGGGGGACTTCTGGTTGGAGGCCCTGATGCGCTCGCGCAGAGTCAGCCCCTGATCGGCGGTCCGCGTCAGAAATACCTTTTTGCCTCTCTTCCCGAGGGCGGCGGCGATGTCCTTTGCGAACTGGAGAGCCACGTCCTTCTCGGCAGCTTTCCCGCAGAGCGCACCGCTGTCGCTCCCTCCATGCCCCGCGTCGAGCACGATAGAATCGATCCGCAGCTCCGCACCGTCCGGAGCGGGAAGCAGGTCCGCCTGCTGGTGCCCGCCCTCGCCTCCCCCTGCCGGCGTCAGCGCGGGAGAATGCGAAGGGACATGGCCCTGCCCTATAAACATGTCGACCACCAGCCGCGGAGGAGCGGACAGCTTGGTAACATCGATGTCTTCAAGCCCGTCTGCAGTCAGGGTGCAGCCGCCTTCCAGGACGGTAAGGCGTATCCCCCCGGCAAGCTCATAGGGGTCTTTCCCTTTCAGCACGCCTTTTTGCGGATTTCTGAACGTCAGGGGAGCCCGGAAATCCACCTTGACGGAGTTCTCCCCCGCCATGGTGACGGAAACTCTCTGGATGTACTCCTCGGAGGCCTCGAAAACAACACGGGTGCGGTCGGTATGCTTGCCGATGCGGACGGTGACGAAGGAGTAAGGAACGGAAGCGCTCTTCTGCGGGATGTTCGACAGTTCGGCTCCGGCTGAAGAGAAAAGAAGAATGAAGAACAGGGGGAAAAGAAAGCCCGTCCCCCGCACGCCCCTTCGCCTTTCCCCTGCCGTACCGCGCTCCGCATTCCTCGGCATCGTCTGCACCATTATAGAAAAGAATACAGGATGCGATAGGGAAGATGCAAGGTGCCTCCCTCCGTACAGCCCTGCCCGCACCTTGCAAATACGGGCATCTTTTCAGTACAATGAATTGTTAATGAGATTATTTCTCAGTTGTCCTTTTAGACGGATCAGGAGACGGAGGCCCTCCATGCAAGAGCACGCACCATCGATAAAGAAGCAGCCCGCCCCTCTCAGGAAAATAGCCCTCATCGGCAACCCGAACGTGGGAAAGAGCGTCATCTTCGGCCTGCTCACCGGCAAGTATGTTGCGGTATCCAACTATCCGGGCACCACTGTCGAGATTTCCCGGGGCAATCTGTTGCTGGAGGGGCAGCGCATTCTGCTCATCGATACCCCGGGAGTCAACAGTCTGATCCCCATGAGCGAGGATGAAAAGGTGACCAGGGACATCCTCCTTTCCGAGGCCCCTTCCGCAGTGGTGCAGGTGGGGGACTCCAAAAATCTGAAGAGGACCCTTCTGATCACCCTGCAGCTCGCTGAGATGGGCATCCCCGTGGTCCTCGACCTGAACATGGTCGACGAGGCGATGGACAGAGGCATCACGATCGATACCGGAGCGCTGTCGAGCAGGCTCGGCGTGCCGGTGATCGGCACCATAGCGCCCCAGCGAAAGGGGCTCCGTCAGCTGCGTGAGGCGATCCTCTCCCCCGGCCGTGTGGAGGCCCGGATGCAGTACCTTCCGGTCATCGAGGAGCACATCGAAAAGATCTCCCGGCTGCTGCCCGCCTCCCCCCTTTCCCGCCGCTCCCTTTCCACCATGATCCTTTCCGGGGATGAAAGCCTCCGGGAATGGCTCAAGGCCGGGATCAGCGAGGAGGCCCTCCGGGAAATAGAGAGGCTGCGGGACGAATGTGCGGTAAAGGCGAAGGAGTCCCCTGCCTTCCTCATCAACAAGGCGCGCATCGAAACAGCGGATACGATAGCAAAGGAAGTGGTGAAGAAGTCGAAGCCCCAGGGGGGAGAGGTGCTGCATACGATCGGGAGGCTCAGCATGCACCCGCTGTACGGGATTCCGGTCCTCCTTGCCGTTCTGTACGGAATTTACGAATTTGTCGGGGTCTTCGGGGCGGGGACCCTGGTCAATTTCGTCGAGAAAACGCTCTTTAACGGGTATATCAATCCCATGCTCACCAAGACCGTCACCGTGCTGATCCCCATTGGGCTGGTGCAGGAACTCCTGGTGGGCGAATACGGGCTCATCACCGTGGCCCTTACCTACGCCATTGCCATCATCCTGCCCATTACCGCCACTTTTTTCATCGCCTTTGCTTTGCTCGAGGACAGCGGATACCTGCCCAGGCTCGCCATTATGAGCAACAGGATCTTCACTCTCATCGGTCTGAACGGGAAGGCGGTGCTGCCCATGATCCTCGGACTGGGCTGCGGCACCATGGCGGTCATGACCTCCCGCATCCTCGAAACGAAGCGGGACAGGATCATCACCACCTTTCTCCTCGCCCTCGCCATCCCCTGTTCAGCACAGATGGGGGTTATCCTCGGCATCCTCGGGTCGCTTTCCCTCAAGGCCGCCCTCATCTGGACCGGAAGCATTCTCCTCATCATCTTTCTCTCCGGTTTCCTCGCCTCGAAGCTTGTGCCGGGAGAAAAGACCGATTTCTTTCTCGAGATCCCTCCCATCAGGATGCCCACCTTCACCAACATCCTGGTGAAGACCATGGGAAGGATCGAGTGGTACCTTCGGGAAGCAGTCCCCCTCTTCCTCCTCGGCACTTTCATCCTCTTCCTTCTGCATAAGCTGAACCTTTTGACCGTTCTTGAAGAGATCGCCTCGCCGGTCGTGGTGAATCTCCTGAACCTGCCGCCCCAGGCGGCAGCGGCTTTCATCCTCGGCTTTCTGAGGAGGGACTTCGGGGCGGCAGGACTGTTCAAGATGTTCGAGGACGGGACCCTGACTCCGGTGCAGGCGATCGTGAGCCTGGTAACCATCACCCTTTTTATCCCTTGTCTCGCCAGCTTTTTTATGATCATCAAGGAGCGCGGTCTGCGGACAACCCTTTGGGTCGTCGGCATCGTCTTTCCGAGCGCCTTCCTCTTCGGCGGGCTGCTGAACTGGGTTTTGCGGTACTTCAGGGTGCACCTGTAACCACTGCGTACGATACGGGAGAAAGCATGGAAAAGCAGAAATTCATGGATTTCCTGTCGGAGAAGGGCTTCAAGGCAACGCGGGAGCGCGAGGAGATCATCAATGAGATCCTTGCCCTGGAGGGGCATTTCGACCCCGACGGACTTTATCTCCGGTTAAAAACAAAAGGATCGAAGGTATCCCGCGCCTCCGTCTACCGCACGATTCCCCTGTTGGTGGAGAGCGGCTTTATCGAGCAGGTGGAGAAGGTGGACAAGCATGCCCATTACGAGAAGGTTTCGGAAAACTCTCACCACGACCACCTGATCTGCATCAGGTGCGGCAAGGTGATCGAGTTCTTTTCGCCTACCCTCGAGATGCTCCAGGACGAAGTATGCGCGAAGGAAAAATTCAAGAAGGTGCGCCATAACCTCGAAATCTTCGGGTACTGCGAAAACTGCTTCCGGTAGGGGGCGGGCCGGCCGACAGTGCGCCGCGGCAGCTCCTGAACTTTACTCCGCCCCGTTCATCGCTCTTTCGCTCTCTTTCCCGCCTTGTCACACGTACCCGAATCGCACCCCTGGCAGTGCCCCTTCTTTTTCCACACGGAACGGTACAGCAGATAGAGAGCCCCGGCAACAATAACAGCCATCCATATCACATCGACACTATCCACGCAAGCCTCCCTGACACTACAAAATTACGAAAGCGGAGCGGATGATGAGGAGAGGGAAACGGCATGGTACGCCGCTCCCCTCTCCTCTCCATTACCCGAGCCCGATCAGTCTCCCGCCCTGGTAGACGACGAAGGCGGCCACCCACGCCAGGACCATCTGGTAGACAAAGGCGATTCCGAACAGGTTCCAGTTGCCGAACTCCTGCCTCATGGCGATGGCCGCCACCACGCAGGGCATGTAGAGGAGGACAAAAGTGATGAACGCATAGGCGGAAAGAGGGCTGAACTGCTGCTTCAGCATTTCCCGCAGGGGCGTCCGCTCCGCGAGGTCTTCCGACGATTCCTCCGTAGACATGGTGGCAATGCCGAAGGTGGCGAAGACGTTCGCCGCGGCATCCCGCAGCGCCCCCGCGAAGGACGTTCCGATCTCCTTCAGGTCCTCCGTGAACGACGGTGTCTCTTTCTTCTCTTCGTCAGTTTTCTTCACGTAGATTTCGCCCATCGTCCCCACCACGATCTCCTTTGCGATGATGCCCGAGACCAGGGAGGACGCGGCTTCCCATTTGCCGAACCCGAGGGGCTCGAAAACCGGGGAAATCACCTGTCCCACCTTGCCGAGGTAGGAGTCCCTCTTGTTCTCCACCCCCCAGGGCAGGTTCAGGAGAAACCAGACCAGCACCGATACCGCGAGGATGTAGGTTCCCGCCTTGATCAGGAAATGCTTGCCCTTTTCCCAGGTGTGGATCATGAGGCTTTTGAAGGAAGGCATCCGATAGGGGGGCAGCTCCATAATGAACATGGGGGCTTCCCCTTTGAAAAGAGTCCTCTTAAAAATAACCCCCATTACCACCGCAAGCGCAATACCCATCACGTAAAGCGACCAGAGGACGGTCCCGGCGCTGGCGGAGAAGAAGGCCCCGATGAATACCACGTACACCGGCAGGCGGGCGCCGCAGGACATAAGGGGGATAAGCAGTGCGGTAAGGGCCTTATCCTTCGGATTCTCCAGCGTCCGGGTGGCGTAAATGGCAGGCACATTGCACCCGAAACCAAGCAGCATCGGGATGAAGGACTTGCCGTGCAGCCCGATGGCATGCATCGCCCTGTCCATGACAAAAGCCGCCCGGGCCATATACCCGCTCCCCTCCAGAAAGGTGATGAAGAACATCATGGCGAAGATGACCGGGACAAATACCACCACGGAGCCGACACCCGCGATGATCCCCTCGGAGACGAGAGAGGCGGTCCAGTCGGGGGCGTGCAGCAGGCCAATGAGCGCCACGGCCCACCTCTTGAACGGCCCCGACGCCATGCCGCTCATCCAGTCGGCGAAAGGCTTCGACACATCGAAGGTGAGCTTGAACACCAGCCACATGGCGAAGAGAAATAGGGGGATTCCCAGGAACCTGTTGAGCACGACCCTGTCGATCTTCTCGGTCGTCTCCATCTTCCGGACCTCGGGCTTCCTCAGCACCTCCCGTGTCAATCCCGCGGCCTGGGCATACCGTGCATCCGCCATGAGCGACTCGATATCCTCTCCATGCGCCTCCTGCAGATGCCGGACCGGCCCGCTCAGGGCGCCCGTATCGAGTCCGACCTTCTCCTGTACGTGCCCGTCACCCTCCATCAGCTTCAGGGCAAGCCACCGCACTGGGTATTCCTGCACAAGATCCGGGTACTCGCGCACGAGTTTTTCTTCGATCCCCTTGGCGGCGGACTCGATATCATCCCCGTAGTTGAGGTGTTTGGGCTTATGGAGAGACGAGTCTCCCGCCACCACAACAGCAGTCCGTATCAGCTCGTCCAGGCCTGTCTTCTTGGTGGCGACAGTAGGGACAACCGAGATGCCGAGCATTTCTTCCATTGCCCTGATGTCGATCCTGTACCCCTTCTGCTCCGCTTCGTCGTACATATTCAGCGCCATGACAAGGGGGATTCCCAGCTCCATCAACTGCGCTGTCAGGTAGAGGTTCCTTTCAAGGTTGGTGGCATCCACCACATTCACCACCACATCGGGAGTCTCCCGCACGAGATAGTCGCGGGCGATCACCTCCTCCTGGGTATAGGGGCTCAGGCTGTAGGTGCCGGGTAGATCGACGATCTTGATCCTCTTCCCCTCGAATTCAAAAAAAGCCTCCTTCTTCTCCACGGTGACTCCCGGCCAGTTCCCCACATGGAGCCGCGTCCCGGCAATGGCGTTGATGAGGGTGGACTTGCCCGAATTCGGGTTCCCGGCGACAGCGATGGTGACGGTGCGGAGGCCTGCGGCAGCGGGCCGGGATGGCGCCATCGTGCCCTTTTCCTCTCCGCTCTTGCGCACCTTGGTATCGACCCCGGCGGGGCTCATTTCTCCACCTCCATGGCGATCCCTTCCGCCTCCTTCTTCCTGAGCGAAAGCTTGTAGCTCTTTATCGTCACTTCGATGGGATCGCCGAGGGGAGCCACTTTCTCCACCTTCACCTCTTCTCCCACAAGTACCCCCATATCCATCAACCGCCTCTTCAATGGACCGGACACCTCGATTTTTGTAATCCGCCCTCGCTCACCGGGCTTCATACCTGCCAGATTCATACCCATGCCTCCTCCTGCTTCTCTTCGTGCACTCTTCGGTATTCAGTGAGAGGCGCACCCTCCCAGGGGTACGGCACCCGTCAGCGGGCGCCGCTTACTGCTTCCTCACCAGTATCTTCATCGCCATGCCGCGTCCGATCGCTATCCTCGACTCGTCAATCTTGAGGAGAAGAGCTCCCCGCCCCTCATTGTTGAGCATCTCGACCACCTTGCCGGTGCGCAGGCCCATATCCTCGATCCTGCCGAGCCCTTCGCTGCAGCCCGAGATAGGCCTGTCTGTCCCGGTCACCCCTTCACGGACTCCCATCACCTCCGCCCTCTCTCCGGCAGCAAGGAGACCGAGGGGAATCACGGGGGTCTCCTTCACTCTCCTATTTGCATTCTCCGTTTTCACCTCTGCACCTGAGCTTTCCTTGCGCCCTCGCCCTTTCCGGCATGCGCGAGCTCTACAATCAATTGTTCCATTCTCTCAAAACAGAGCTCCGTATCCTGCCTCTTCTTTTCGGCCATACTCTCCTCACAAGTTTATGAGATTGTGTCTCAGTATAGACATATCAACTTACCTTTGTCAAGTATTTTCAGCTGATCAGCAGGGGCAATCGTATCACAATGTGAGGTCAGTACGTATCCCCTTGAGAGTGCTTCGCCCCGCTCGCCTATCACCCTCGCCCAGCCCGGCCGGCCCCGTGCCCAAAGCAGACCTTTGCCGTCAGAAGCCCACCCCGAGCTTCAGGTACAGCTCCTTATTGTTGTCGGCCCTGACATCCGTCAGACTGCTGTGGAGCCGGTAATCCGTGTACCGGTATTCAGCGGCGACAAAAGCCGTCAACCCTCTCTCTGCATCCTTATAAATCGGGTATCTCACCCCCAGGCTGTACCTGTTTTTCGCCGACCATGAGGCCGTCTTCTCCGCCAGATCGTCATCGTCAAACCGTTCGTACCTGAGGGCAAGCTCCATGGGCTCCTCGAACAGATGGGTCACCCTCTCCTGAAGTGTCACGTCGCCCAGGTCTTCATGTCTCTCCCCGTGGTGGTGATTAAACACATAGGATGCCGTTACCGAGAGGATCCCCTCTTTAAAGGCCTCGCTCAGCCCCGCATACCTCTCTCTTGCGAGCGCCTTCATATATTCTGCGTCGAGCCTGAGTCCCTCGAGGCCGGGCACTGCGGCACTCAAACCTATATTTACCGTGCTGTTCCTCTTTCCACGCCCGGGTTCCGACAAGTAGCTGAGAAAGAACGTCAAATGATCTTCCAGCGGGGAAACGGAGGAGGAGAAGATATATGATGCCACGTCATCCGCAGGGGCGCCTGTCCTGGCCGCCTCGAACAGCCCGGAGCCGAGCAGGCGGTCCATCTGCACTTCACCCTTGTAGACCGTAGCGGAGACATCAAGCCCCAGGGGTCCCGTCATGCCGAGAGAAACGCCCACCCTCTTCGCTTCGTAGGCGTCCTGCGTCATCGGGTCGGTCACCAGGTGATTCGTGAAAACGCCGAAAGGTTGCGTCCGTTTTCCAAGGACAAGATAAACGGGGAATTCTTTCTTCTGAAAAGTTATGATCGCCTGATCAACGGTGATCTTTTCGTCTCCCTGGTTGACGCTGTCCCCGACCCATTCGGAGTTCAGAACAGAACTCACCTTCATCCAGTCCTTCGGTTGGGCCTCAAGGCCCAATTCAAATCTCCTCAGGTAAAGATCCGATGCGGAACCGGAGTTCCTGTTGGAAACATCACTGCGCTTTCTCCAGCGATACTCCCCCTCCAGGAGACCGGAAACCTTCAGCCTCTTCGTCCAGCCTGCCTCTTCCTTCGGTGGTGCCTGTTCAATAGCCTCGGCTGTCTCTCTGTTTACCTCTGCCTTTTGCGCCTCTCCCCCGGCCTTCAGCTCTTCCTTGATGGTCTTGTACTCCTGCTCGGTAATAATTCCCTTCTTCAGCAGGATGTTCAGGATGGCATCGCCCTCTCCTGCGTATGCAGCAGAAACGGAGAGCTGGGAGACGAGAGCGAAAATAAGCATTACTCTTCTCATGACATTACGGCTCCTTATGAAACAAGACATTACGGCTCAGCGGGCACAAGGAGCCTTTACGCCCCTTGTGCCCGGCCATGTCAGCCGTTTAAAAAGGAATGCCGACGATCAACCGTACCTGCCGGTCATCGGTCCTCTCATTGAGGCCGAATGCAGCCCCCAGCGCTGCCCAGAACCGGCCGGAGTTCCACGAAAGAGTGGGACCGATCGCATGCTCTCTTTCGGTATAGCTGCCCTTCCCCTCGATCCCCACCCGCAGGGAGTGGTGCACGAGGTAGCTCGCACCCACCGCATATTCATGTTCCACCTTGCCTTCACCGAGCTCCACTTCGGCGATCTGGTTGTAGGCGATGTTTAATTTCCCAATATCCTTTGCCAGGATCAGCTTCCCCTCGAGGGTCTCCCTTTCTCCCACATTGGAGGCAAATTCAAGATAGAGGAGCGGATCGACGAAATACTTGCCCCTCTCTCCCAGCCGGTACCGGGTCTCCACCTTGAATCCCTCGTATTTCAAAGAGTCCGATCCCTCCTGCCCGAACTTCTGGTAAAGGGCGATATCCCACTTGTCGGTGATACCGTACTCGAGCTCGATCTGGTGCTGGTAGTCCGTGTCGCCCTCCTGGTGGGTGTCCTTGGTCTTCATGGTCAGCCAGTATTCGACCTCCACACCCCCTTTCGGCAAAGTCTGGTACTCATACGTCCACACATAACTCTTCTGATCCGCTCCCGCAATAGCAGCCTGAAACAAACCCACAATCAGAGCAATACCCAGTGCAATTTTCTTCATGATGTACCTGTCTCCTCCCTTATCGCTGCGTCGTTATGGTCTTTGACACTCACTTCAGTCGAAAAAACCGTTTACTCTTCTCTCTACCGCAACACCTCCCCTCCCTTCAGGCAGCCGAAACAGTCCCTCAGCGTGCAGACACCGCAGGAGTGGTACATCTTCACCGGTATCCCCTGCGCCTTCGCGATATTCATCACTTCCTTTTTCACCCTGTGGGATATCTTGTTCGTAAAAATGACCATTGCATCCACGTTCCGTATCCCCGCCGCCATGTTCGTCCGGGCGCCGCTGAATACTTTCAGCTCTATTCCGAACTTCTCCGCCTCGCTCCGGTAATGCTTCTCAAGCCTGTCCATTCCGCCGATCAAAGCAACGCACATAGAAATCTCCTGTCACAAATATGATAATGAGACTTATTTTCAATAAATTTGCAAAAAAACAGGATGAAAACCGGAGTCTCCATCCGCCGGCACACTTCATAGTCACTTTAAGACAGTTCAGTTCCTCTTTCCGGCACCTTTTTGCGGGTAAACACATACCCCCCGCCCAGGGCAATCGCATCGCAAAAGCGATCCCGGGGAAAACAGCAGGATTGTTTCAGGATACGACCCTTCGCACTGACAGTCAGTGCGCCCCCCTCTCCCGGCCTTCGGCCGCCCTCTCCTTCCAGGGGAGAGGGAATCAGTGGTGCCTTCCGTGTCCCTCTCCCTCGGTGGGTAGGGTGAGGGTGATAGGCGAGCGCAGCAAAGCACTCTCAAGAGGATACCGACAATCGTACATAGTGATGCGTTTCCCCTGCCCCCCGCCGCCGCCGTACACGGAACAGCCGAGGTATTTGCTCGTTTAATTTTTTGAGACTGTGTCTCAGTATAGTTTTATCAATTTACCTTTGTCAAGCTTTTTTTCGGAACATGTTCTTCAGGCAGCCCGTACACTCCTGCAGAGGTTTTGTTGAACTGCCGTACTGATTTCAACTATAATTTCAAGTATCATGTCGAATGTCCTGTTTATTTCGTTTTTTACGCTTCTTCTCAACCTCCCCTTCGGGTATGTTAGGAGGCGTGCGAGGAGGTTTTCCCTCAAATGGTTTCTCTGCGTGCACGCGCCCGTTCCTTTCGTCATTGCAGCGAGACTCCTCTCGCATGCCGATTACCGGTACATACCTCTCTTCGTTCTGGCCGCCATCGCCGGGCAGTGGTGCGGCGGAAAGATCTCGTTCGGCGGATGATCGCAAGCTTCCTGGTACAACCCGGGGTGATAGAGACACGGGAGATCCCCTGTCCCGAGCCTTCCCGCGGAGAGGTGCTGATCAAGGTGAAGGCGGCCCTCACCTGCGGCACCGATCTGAAGGCCTTCCTGCGGGGCCACCCCCTCATTCCCATGCCCGGAGTGTTCGGCCACGAGTTTTCGGGGATCATCGCAGCGGCGGGAGGCGGGGTGAGGGCCTTCAAAGAGGGGGACGCGGTAATGGCGGTCCATAGCGCCCCGTGCCGCGCCTGCCACTACTGCAGGAAAAAACTCTATCATCTCTGCGAGAGACTCATGAGCACAAAGGTACTGGGCGCCTTTGCCGAGTACCTGCTACTCCCCGCCCCGGTAGTGAAGCAGAACCTCTTTCACAAGCACCCGAACCTGAGCTTTGAAGAGGCGGCTTTTCTCGAACCCCTCTCGTGCGTGGTCCACGGGATAAGGGGCCTTCCCCTGACGAGAGGAGACCGGGTCCTGATTATCGGCACCGGCCCCATCGGGCTCCTGCACTGCGCACTGGCCACACCAAAGGGCGCGCAGATACTCATGAGCGGAAGGAATCCGGAAAAGCTGCGCTTCTCACGGCAGTTCGGGGCGGACGGGACTGCCTCTCCCGCTGAGATGAAGGAAGCAGCCCGTTCCTTTACCGGCGGCATGGGGTTCGATTATGTCTTTGAATGCACGGGACAGGTGGAGGTATGGGAACATGCACCTGACTATGCCCGGAGGGGCGGGACAGTGGTCCTGTTCGGCGGTTGCAAGGGAGGCACGACAGTCACGTATGATACCTGCAGGCTCCATTACGACGAAATAACGGTGAAGGGGGCCTTCCATTTCACCCCGCAGGATGTCCGGGCAGCCTATTCTCTCCTGAAAGATACCATCGACGTTTCCCCGCTGATCAGCGGCACCTATCAATTGTCCGACCTGCCTGAAGCCTTTGAAAAGCTCTCGAAAGGAGAGGGGATAAAATACGCGGTCCTTCCCTGAAACCGGCCTCCTCCGCTTCGGGGAGCCCGCCTATCCCTTCTAACCGCCGCCCATGTTTCCGTGCAGCATGTCCGACACCATATCGGTAACGCGCCGGAAATCGATCTTTCCGCTTCCCATTTTGGGGAGCTCCTCCATCACCACGAACTGACGCGGCAGGGCGATGTTGGGGAGGTATTCAGCCATCTGCTTCAGCACCTTTCTCTCGTCCATCCGCGCCGTCACTGCGGCGACGATTCTTGCGCCCTTCACCGGGTCGGGGACCTCCAGCACGCAGCACGAAGCCCCTTCGGGAAGGAGCCTCTCCAGGACGTCCTCCACCCGCACCAGGGAGACCATCTCTCCTCCGATCTTCACGAACCTTTTCAGCCGTCCCGCGTGCCAGAGGTAGCCGTCCCCGTCCAGATACCCCAGATCGCCGGTATCGTACCATCCATGGCGGATGCGCATGGAGGTCTCCTCGAAGTCGTCGAAATATCCTTTCATGACGAGTTCTCCCCTCACCAATATCCTCCCCACCTCCCCCGGATGGCAATCCTCTCCTGTCTCATAATTCTCGATGCGCACCTGCACCCCGGGGAGCACCTTTCCGATGCTTCCGGGTTTGTTATGGCCGGGAGCATTCACCGAGATGACCGGAGAGGTCTCGGTGGTGCCGTAGCCCTCGTAAAGGGTCATCCCGTGCTTCTCCATGAACTCCTGCCGCAGCGCATCGGGACATTTGTCGGCGCCGCACACGGCAAGACGCACACTGGAAAAGTCATCGGGCTCCGACTTGCGGAGGTATCCCCAGAGGAAGCTGGGGGTGCCTACCAGCAAGGTGGGCCGGTGCTCCCTGACAATGGTGCATATCATCCGGTAGTCGAGAGGATTTGAATAGCAGACAACGGTCATCCCATGATACAGGGGAGCCCAGAGATTGACCGTGAGGCCGAAGACATGGAAAAAGGGAAGGTTCGCGAGCATCCTGTCGTCCCCCGATATCCCTATCACTTCGGAAAAGCTCCTGATGTTCGTGGAGATGTTGCGGTGGCTCAATTGCACCGCTTTGGGGTCTCTTTCGCTGCCGCTGGTGAAGAGGATGACAAGGTCGTCGTCAGGGCTCCCCCCGTGGATGCGCCGGAGGAGCAGCGAGAGGGGCAGCTTCGCCGTGAGGGCGGCTTTCAGTTTATCCGCTACCGAAATAGCCTGCATGATATCTTCGATGAAGACCATTCCGTCTTCCTGCGGGCACTGTATCTTTTCGAGCAGGGCGCGGGAAGTGATGACGGTGGTAAAGCCGCATTTTTTCTGCGCATAGCGGACATTGGCCTCGGCTCCCGTCGAATAGTTGATCATCACCGGGGTCCGTCCGGTCAGGAGAGAGCCGATCATGGAGAGGGCGCACCCGGCGGTGGTCGGAAGCATGATCCCGACAAAGCCCTCTTCATATCTTTTTATCTTTTCCGCGAGGAGGAGAGAACCGACGAGAGCCTTGGAATAGGAGATCCGCCTGTTCGTGGTGAGGTCGATGAAGGCGAGCTTCTTCCCCTCTTTCTTTGCGACTTTTATGAAGTGATGATGCAGAAGCATTGCAAGGGGAAATCCTACCAGAAGTATCCCCGGAAAATCCACCCGGCCCCCGGCGCAGCAGGGCGCTTGTTGAAAGCGCACCGGGCGCGCTACTATAGTATGCGGCAGAGCAGTGCGGGCTCCCGCCTGCTCCAGGAGAAAGCATGAAAGTTGCGAAGCTGTACCGCTTCAACGACATACGGATTGAAGAGATGCCCGTCCCCTCCGTCGGGCCGCGCGATGCGCTGATCAGGACGAAGGCGTGCGGCATCTGCTCGGGGGACGTCATGCCCTGGTATATCGAGAAGAAGGCGCCCCTGGTCATCGGGCATGAGCCTGCGGGAGAGGTAGTCGCGCTGGGCAGGGAAGCCGAAACCTCCCTGCGGCCGGGAGACAGGGTCTTCGTGCACCACCACGCCCCCTGCCTGCACTGCAGGTTCTGCGCCCGTGGCGACTATGTCCAATGCGCAACATGGCGGAAAACCAGGATCGAACCGGGGGGGATCTCCGAATATATCCTCGTTCCCGAGGTCAACCTGCTCAACGACACCTTGCGGCTTCCCGACACACTGGGGTACGAGGAGGGCACGCTCGTTGAACCTGCCGCTTGCGTAGTGAAGTCGCTCCGGCGGTCGTCCCTGAGAAGAGGGGATACCGTTCTCCTTATCGGGCTTGGGGTCATGGGGCAGATGCATGTCCTCCTTGCCCGGGAGTTCGGCGCCCGCACCGTCATCGGCGCGGACAGGGTCCCCTTCAGACTGAACAAGGCGCTTGAGCTCGGAGCGGACCATGTCGTCGATGTCTCACAGGAGAGCCTGGCCGACCGGGTGCGGGAACTGACAGGGGGAAGCATGGCGGAAATCGTCATCGTCGGCCCGAACAGCGTCGCAGCCATGGAGCAGGGAATTCAGACGGCGGCACCGGGGGGAACGGTCGTCTTCTTCACCCCGGCACGACCAGGGGAGCTCCTGACCGTCGATCCGAATGACCTCTACTTCCGCGATATCACCCTCGTGACCAGCTACTCATGCGGTCCGGACGACACCCGGCACGCGCTGGATTTCATGGAGAGGGGAATCATCTCCGCCGAAAAGATCGTTACCCACCGGTTCTCCCTCTCCGGGGCCGGAGAGGCATACCGGCTGACAGCGGAGGCAAAAGAGTCGCTCAAGTGCCTGATCGTCTTCGACGGAGTATAAAGCCGGGGCCGGGGCTATTTCAGGAAGCGCGCTATTTCCAGAAGGAGCTTGGTGACGTCGAATTTCACCAGGTATCCGTCCGCCCCGACGAGTTTTGCCTTCTCCCTGTTCTCCTCCCCGCTGAGGGAAGTATTCACCACAATAGGCAGAATCTGCAGGCGTGGATCGCCTTTGACGTTCTTGGTAAACGTAAGGCCGTCCATTTCAGGCATCTCCACATCGGTGATCACCAAGTGCACAAAGTCGGTGATGGGGCTGTCCCCGATCTTCTGGAGGAACTCGTGCAGCACCTCCAGCGCCTGCTTCCCGTCAACCGCCTCGATGATATGGAGCCCCGCGTTTTCGAGGGTGTCCTTCAGGATCTTCCGCGCAACCGAGGAGTCGTCGGCGATGAGCACCGTTCCTTTCAACTTCCTCTTTCCCACCCTTTCGATCTCCTCCACGGCGATCTGGTGCTTGGGCATGAGGGCTCCGATATCGGAAATTACGCTTTCGAGATCAAGGATGAGCAGCAGGGAGTCTCCCTCGTCGATCTTCGTCACCCCCGTCACTCTGCCACCGTGCTTTGCCTGGAGGAGAGCCGGCGGAGGCTTTATCTGGTCCCATTTGATTCTCCGGATTCGCTCCACGTCGTGGACAATCATTCCCACCGTCGTGCCGAGCATTTCGAGGACGATGACTTTCGGACGCAGCTCGATGGTGTCGGGAAGGGTCAGCTTCATCCATTTCCCCAGATCGACGATGGGGATCACCTCTCCCCTCACCTCGGTAAGGGCTTCCGCATAGACAGGCATATCAGGGACTTTCGTGAGCGTCGGCATGGGGATGATCTCCCGCACCTTCGCCACGTTGACTCCGTACTCCATGGCTTCGGTGGCCCCCTCCTCAGCGCTGAACATGCGGAAGACCACCAGTTCCATCTCGTTCATCCCCACTTTCAGGACTTCCGGTAAAGCGCTTGTCTGCTGAGCCATAGCTTTCTCCCCCCGCCGTGCATTCGTAATGGAGTCACCGAGTTCGCTTAGATTACGCGATAAGAATGCCCTTTTGCAAGCAATTTCTGGACCTTCCCTGTACAGGAATCCCTGCCGATCCCTCGGTTTCTCCTCTGCGCTTCATTGCTTTCCCCCTGAGGTTTTCTTTTATAATGAAGGATGAAAAAGAAAGCGTTACAGGCAGGGGATCCTTCCGCGCCGCGCACCGGAACAGGGAGAAACAGGGCGCCGCGCACCGCCTCCGTGCCGCCGGAAAGGGGCAGGAGCGCAAGCCGGGTCAACCGCCATAAGGGAAATTATACCTGGAGCGGGATCAAGACGGAGTCATACAAGCCGAAAGGGGGCAGTTGGCTGGATATTGCACGCACCGTCCTCATCGGCGGCCAGGGGGAAACGGCGCGATTCCATTTCAGGTACTTCGAGATCGCCCCGGGGGGATTCAGCAGTCTCGAGCTGCACCGGCATGAGCATGTCGTGGTATGCATCAGGGGCAAAGGCACAGTCCGTATGGGCAGCAAGCGCTACACCCTCGGCTACCTTGATACCGTGTATATCGCCCCCGATACCGTCCATCAGCTCTCCAACCCCTTTCACGAGCCCTTCGGTTTTTTTTGCGTCGTCAACGCCAGGAGGGACAGGCCGAAACTGGTCAAGCAGGGAGTATAGACAGACCGCGTGCTGTGCAGCTGGCCGCAGAAGAGGCCGCTACCGCAGGAGAAGCCGCTACCGCAGGAGATGATAGTCTGGCGGCAGACCCTAGACGCGCGCCGTAGAGAGGGTGACCCTGACCTTCGTCCCCTCTCCGGGAACGGGAATGAGCTCCAGCTTGCCGTAGTTCTTTCTGACTGCAAGCCGTGCAATGGGGAGGCCAAAGCCCGTACCGAAGGACTTCGTTGAATAGAAGGGAGAGAAAAGCTTTTCGAGGTCCTCCTCCTTCGGGGGGACGCCGGTATTGAAGATCTCCACCACGATACAGCGGTAGGGGGCCTCCTCCAGGCAGGAAGAGATGCGTATGAGGGGATTTTCGGGGTCAACCGCCTCGAAGCTGTTCTGGAGCAGGTAGTAAAACAGGAACTCCATTTCCCTCCGGTCCCCCTCAACATAGGGACAGGTGGGGTCGAAGGCCTTCTCGATGCGCACCGTTTCACGCTGCCTCTCCGCCTCCAGCCGCGCGATGGTATGCGCGACGATCTCTTCGAGGGAAAGGGGGCCGATATGCGGCTCCCCGTTGAACATATCGATGTAATTCTTGATGTCCAGCACCATCCGCTCGAGCCGCATGTTCTCGGAAAACAACGAGCCGTAGATGTCGTACAGGGGGTCTCCCGTGGCGACTTTCCTCTGGAGGCGCTTGATATTCCCCCCGATCACCGTCACCGGATTCCTGACCTTGTCGGCGATCCCCTTGATGACTTCGAGGTCGCAGCGCGTCGTGGCCTCGATGTAGGCGCTCGTCTCCACCAGCAGGCAGAAGTCGAGCAGCTTGCCGATGGTGTGGGAAACGGCCACGGCTTCTTCGGCGGGGATCGACGCGCGTACGATCTGGTTGCAGAACTGGCGGGTGATGGAAAAGCCGAGGTTGGTATACCGCTGGTCGAGGTTCACCTCGACATGCCGCAGGCCTACCCTCCAGAGGCGTGCCGCGAAGTCCTTGCCGGGCTTCTCGGTGAAGAGGGTCTCGAACCAGTACGCCCAGGCCCTGATAAGGTGCCCCGGATGTTCCAGGTGCTCCAGAAGCACCCGGGTTTCGGGGATGGCGAGAAAATAGTGGTGCAGGTATGCGGCGTACTCGTCCTTCCGGGAGGTAAAGAGGTGATGGAAAGGCTCCAGCCCCCCCAGCTCCTCCTCCTTGATCTCGAGCTTCTCCAGGAGGTGGAGCAGTTTCTGGTAGGGAATGGAAATGTTCAGCATCAGCTCTCCCTTTTCCTCTGCAGGCGGCGTAGAGCCCGCTGCCTGATTACGCGGCGCCGCAGCATTTCTTGTACTTCTTGCCGCTTCCGCAGGTGCAGGGGTCGTTCCGTCCGACCTTCCTGTCCTTATGCACCGGCTGCCGGACTCCGTCTCCGTCACTCCGGTTGTACACCAGCGGCTGCTGCCTCTTTGTCTGCACTTCCGCCTCTCCTTCGTGCCGCACCTGGATCCTGAAGAGCCGCATCAGGACTTCGGTGTTGATCCTTTGCGACATATCGGCGAAAAGCTCGAAGGCCTCTTTCTTGTACTCCACGAGAGGGTCTTTCTGCGCATAGCCCCGCAGCCCGATCCCCTCCTTGACATGGTCGATGCCCAGGAGGTGGTCTTTCCACTGCGTATCGATGATCTGGAGGAGAACGACCTTCTCCATATACCGCATGATCTCGGGGCTGGTCTCCTGCTCCTTGCGCTCGTACTGCTCCTTGACCTCGGCGGTGACCCGCTCTTCGAGCTCGTCGAACCCTCCGTGGTCCTTCAGGTCCACCCTCAGGGAGAAGGTGCCGTACAGGGCGTCCGCAACGCCGTTCATATCCCACTCTTCGGGATTGCCCTCTTTCGGGCAGTATACGGAGAGGAGGGCATCGGCTTCGTCCTCGATCATCTCGATGACCTTGTCTTTCAACGAATCCTTCTGCAGGACCTCCAGCCTGAATGAATAGATCTCCTTCCGCTGCTTGTTCATGACGTCGTCGTATTCGAGCAGGTGCTTCCTGATGTCGAAATTGTGGGCCTCGACCCTCTTCTGCGAATTCTCGATCGCCTTGGATACCATCTTGTTCTCGATGGGGATGTCCTCGTCCATCTTGAGCAGATTCATCAGGCTGTTGATCTTGTCGGACCCGAATATCCGCATCAGGTCGTCCTCGAGGGAAAGATAGAACCGCGATGAGCCGGGGTCGCCCTGGCGTCCGGAGCGCCCCCTGAGCTGGTTGTCGATCCTCCTCGCCTCGTGGCGTTCGGTGCCGATGATGTGGAGCCCGCCCGCGGCAATGACCTGCTCCCGCTCCTGCTCGCAGGTCTCGCGCGCCTGCCGGAAGGCGGCGGCGAACTCCTCTTCCGTATAGGCTCCCTTGTCTTTCAGCAGCTCCCGGGCAAGACCTTCGGGGTTGCCGCCGAGGACGATGTCCGTCCCCCTGCCCGCCATATTGGTGGCGATGGTAACGGCCCCCAGCCTTCCGGCCTGGGCCACGATCTCCGCCTCCTTTTCGTGGTACTTGGCGTTCAGCACCGAATGCCTGATCCCTTTTTTCTTCAGCAGCTGGTCCAGCAGCTCCGACTTTTCGATCGAAGTGGTGCCCACCAGCACCGGCTGCCCCCGCCTGTTGCATTCCTCGATCTCATTGATGACCGCCCTGAACTTGCCCTGCTGGCTCTTGTAGACCATATCGGGATAGTCCGGACGAATCAGGGGCCTGTTCGTCGGGATCACCACTACTTCGAGGTTATAGATCTGTGCGAATTCGGCGGCCTCGGTATCCGCGGTGCCGGTCATTCCCGCCAGTTTGTCGTACATCCTGAAAAAGTTCTGAAAGGTGATGGTGGCGAGGGTCTGGTTCTCGCTGGCTATCTTCACTCCCTCTTTCGCCTCGATCGCCTGGTGCAGGCCGTCGCTCCACCTCCTGCCGGGCATGATCCTGCCGGTGAATTCGTCGACGATGACCACCTCGCCGTCCTTCACCACGTATTCCACGTCCCGCTTGAAGAGGTGGTGCGCCCGGAGGCCCTGCAGGACGTGGTGGACCAGCTCGATGTTCGCGGGGTCGTAGAGGTTACTGACCCCGAGGAGCCTTTCCGCCTTGCTGCTTCCCGATTCGGTCATCACCACGGTCTTGAGCTTCTCGTCGATCTTGAAGTCCTCTTCAGCCTTCAGGCTGGGAATGATCCGGTTCACTTTGTAGTACTTGTCGGTGGACTCTTCGGAGGGTCCCGATATGATGAGCGGGGTCCGCGCCTCGTCGATGAGGATGCTGTCCACCTCGTCCACGATGGCGTAGTTCAGCTCCCGCTGGCTGTACTCTGAATAGTCGTACTTCATGTTGTCCCTGAGGTAGTCGAAGCCGAACTCGTTGTTGGTGCCGTAGGTGATGTCGGCCAGGTACGCCTCTTTCCGCGAACAGGGCCTCAGGTGATTGTACCTTTTGTCGGACGTCGTATACGACGGATCGAAAAGGAAGGAGCTGTCGTGCTGAATGACCCCCACGCCCAGCCCCAGGAAGTGATAGACGGGCCCCATCCACTGGGCATCCCTTTTTGCGAGGTAGTCGTTGACGGTCACCACGTGGACGCCCCTGCCGCTGAGGGCGTTCAGATAGACGGGGAGGGTCGCGACAAGGGTCTTTCCCTCACCGGTCTTCATCTCTGCGATTTTCCCCTCATGGAGCACCATGCCGCCGATGAGCTGGACATCGAAGTGCCGCATGGACAGAATGCGCTTCGACACCTCCCTGACCGTGGCAAAGGCCTCATTCAGGACAGCATCGAGGGGTTTCCCCTCCTGCAGCCTCCCCCTGAGCTCCCCGGTTTTCTCCCTGAGTTGCTCGTCGGACAGGGAGGATATCAGGGGCTCCAAGGTGTTGATTTCGTCTACTTTCGTGAAGAGCCTCTTCAGCTCTCTCTCATTCTTTGTTCCGAATACTTTCTTGAGGAATCCGATCATTCTTTTATAGTAACAACTGCAGGCGTTTTCTGCAAGTACAGCACGACTGATTTTCTTGACAAAACGAGCCCTGTTTTGATATAAGTGTCTTACTTTCTAAAGAAATTCCACAGGGGTGCATAATGGCAAAGATCGACGCTTTCTTCAAGCTGATGCACGAGCAGGGGGCATCCGACCTGCACATGGTGTCCGGCTCACAGCCCATTCTCCGCATCAGGGGGGAGATGGAAAGGGTCCAGTTCAAAGTCCTGGAAAACGACGAGCTGAAAGGCATGCTCTACGAAATAGCGCCCGAAGAGAAGGTGAAGACGTTCGAGGAGACGGGGGACGTGGATTTCGGGTACGAAATTCCGGGCGTGGCGCGGTACCGCGCCAATTTCTTCCGGCAGAAGAACGGGGTGGCGGCGGTCTTCAGGGAGATCCCCAGCGAGATCATGACCATCGAGCAGTTGGGACTGCCCCCGGTGTGCAAAAAATTTGCCATGTTGCAGAAGGGCCTGGTCCTGGTGACCGGCCCCACCGGCAGCGGTAAATCCACCACTCTTGCGGCCATCATCGACTACGCCAACAAGAGCAGGAAGGACCACATCATTACCGTAGAGGACCCCATCGAATTCGTGCACCTGAGCCAGGGGTGCGTCGTGAACCACCGTGAAATCGGCGCCCATACCAAGTCCTTCTCCGCCGCCCTGCGGGGCGCCCTCCGCGAGGACCCCGACATCATCCTCGTGGGCGAAATGAGGGACCTGGAAACCATCCAGCTGGCCCTCGAAGCCGCATCTACCGGCCACCTGGTCTTCGGCACCCTGCATACCACCAGCGCCGCAAAAACCGTGGACAGGGTGGTGGACGTCTTCCCCGCAAACCAGCAGGCCCAGATCAGGACTACCCTTTCAGAAAGCCTGAAGGGGGTCGTCGCACAGAACCTCTTCAAGAGGATCGACAAGAAGGGCAGGTGCGCCGCCCTCGAGATCCTCGTCTGCACCTACGCGGTGTCCGCGCTCATCAGAGAGGCGAAGACGCATCAACTGCCCTCCTCGATGCAGACAGGAAAGAAATTCGGGATGCAGACCCTCGACGACGCCATCATGGATCTCCTCAAAAAGGGCTGGATCGCCCCGGAAGACGCATACGACAAATCGATCGACAAGCAGAAGTTCGTCCCCTTCCTCAAGGAGCCGCCCCCCGAGTTCTAACAGGCGAAGGCAGGGGAGAACAGGGGCGGATCTCCTTCACCTCCTCCCCTTCCCGTTCTTTTGTCAACTTTTCAGGAGGAATGTCATGAAGAAAACCGAGATAGACTACCTGCTCGTCACGATGCTGGACAGCCACAACAACGTTTCGGACCTCAACCTCACGGTGGGGAAAACGCCCCAGGTGGAGGCGTCGGGCCAGCTCACCGCCGTCCCCTTCGAGAGGGCATCTCTCAGCGAACTGACCCCTTTCCAGACAGAGATCGTTGCCATGAACCTCATCAATGCGGACCGCCGCCTTACCGAGACGCTGATCAAGGAGGGCTCTTGCGACTGCTCGTACTTCCTCCCCGAAAAGGCGCGCTTCAGGGTGAACATCTTCTCCCAGAGGGGCTCTTATTCCATCGTCCTGAGGAAGCTGTCCACCAAAATCCCCACCCTCGAAGAGCTGAGGGTCCCGTCCGTCCTGTCGGGGATCGCCGAAGAGAAGAACGGGATGGTCCTCGTCACCGGCGCCACCGGGAGCGGTAAATCCTCCACCCTGGCGGCGGTCCTCCGGCTCATCAACGAAAACAAGTCCGTGCATGTCCTGACCCTGGAAGACCCGGTCGAGTTCGCCCACCCCCACCTCAAGGCCACTTTCAACCAGAGAGAGATGGGAATCGATTTCGACTCCTTTGCCAACGGCCTGCGGGCCGCCCTGCGCCAGGCGCCTAAGGTCATCCTCGTGGGCGAAATGAGGGACCGGGAGACCGTCGAGATCGGCCTGTCCGCCGCCGAAACCGGCCATCTCGTGCTCTCCACCCTCCATACCATCGATGCGGGACAGACCATCAACAGGATCGTCGGCATGTTCGAGCAGGAAGAGGAGAAACAGATCAGGATACGCCTCTCCGATACCGTCCGCTGGATTGTCAGCCAGAGGCTGCTGCCTAAAGTCGGCGGCGGCAGGGTGGCGGTCATCGAAATCATGAAAACCAACCTCCGGGTGAAGGATTCCATCCTGAACGGAGAGTCGGAAGGGAAGACTTTCTACGAGATCATCGACCAGGGCGACGCCTACGGGATGCAGACCTTCGACAAGGCGATCCTGAAGCTGTTCGAGGAGGGCATGATCACCGAGGAGACCGCCCTCGCCTATGCCTCCAAGAAACCAGTCGTGGGCAGGGGCATCGACATGATCAAGAGCTCCAAGGGTGAAAAGACGACGGATATCGAGGGCCTGTCCCTGGATTCCGACTACAACAAGAAACTGAAGATGCAGCGCTGACAGCCACCGGGAGAAAAGCATGATGGACAAGATAGACGAAATATTGAAAGAATACGACGAAAACGCACGGATGGCCCTCGTCTGCGAGGACGATCCCGAAGCGCTGAAGAACATCAAGGCCGCCCTTGCGGAACTCAGGTATTCGGTCGAAGCGGCGGCCGGCGCGGAAGACGCCTTCGAGAAGCTGAAGTTCAACCGCTACGATGTGGTCGTCCTCGGCGAAAAGTTTGCCGGGAGCACACCGGACAACAATGCCTTCCTGAAACACCTGCAGGTCATGCCCATGTCCACGCGGCGCCATATCTTCGTCGCGCTGCTGGGAGAGGCGCTTGCCACCCTGGACAACATGTCCGCCTTTGACAAGAGTGTCAACGTGGTGATCAACCGGAAGGATCTTCCGAATATCAAGGGCATCCTTAAGAGGTCCGTCCACGACTACGAGCAGTTCTACAAGGTGTACAAGGAGAGCCTGGTCAAGATGGGGAAGATGTAAGGTTTCCTGGAAGGGTGCGCAGGCAAACGGCCGCTGCGGGTGCGATGGGCAGCGGCCGTTCTTTATTTTGTCCCTTCCGTTACGAGAGAGAGAGTTTTTTCCCCTGCTGCACCAGTTTGCCTGATTCCTTCAGATTTTTCATCGCCTTCGTGACGCTTACCCGGTGGGCGCCTACCAGAAAGCTGAGCTCCTCGTGCGTCAGGGGAAACTGAATGACTATCCCGTCGCTGCCCTGCTCGCCGTGCTCCATTGCCATGGTGCTGAGGACTTTGAGAAGCCTGTCTTCGAGAGAGGAAGACGTCATTATCTCGGCTCTGCTGGCGAGCCAGTTGATGCGGCGCGCCAGCTTCCTGATCAGTTGGAGACCTATATTAGGATACTCCTGAATCAACTCCTCGAAAGCGCCTTTTGAAAAGCTGAAGGCAAGCGTCTCCTCGATACAGGTAGCGGTAAACGGATACGTGAAATTCACTTCGAGCGCCTGCTCTCCCACAAAATCACCCGATTTCATGATATCGAGAGTGAGCTCGCTCCCCTCGCTGCTCAACCTGCTCATCTTGACGCGGCCGTAGCGCACAAGAAACATCTCGCCGGCAGGATCTCCCTGCGTAAAGACGACCTGTCTCTTCTTGTAGTGCCTGGGGTGAGCGATTCCGATCAGCGCTTTCACTTCCTCGGGTCTGAGATGCTCGAATACCCACAAGCTTCCGATGCAGATCGGCGAAAGCGCAGCAGTCTTGCGGGCGGACTCATCACAGAGGAATTCCATGGCTGCGCCCCCTCCTCCCCATGGCGCTCTTTGTGCTGATTATCCTATGTCGTGCCCGTTCCAAGAATAATCCTCACCGCAGGCAGGGTAAAAAGTTCGCCGCTCCCCCTCATCTCCCTCCGGGGCATCTCCCAGCGGGGCAACCCCGCGCGCACCGGAATAAAAGAAGAACGGGGGCATGCCTCCTCCCCTGTGCACGGCCGTGCCGGGTGCTGTCCGGCATCGTCCTGCCCAAGGGGGCTCCGGGGGTGCATACCTATCCTAAAGTTGTGCGCCATACTTTTGCGAACACTCGACAATGTGCCGCGCGTTCCATAAAGGAGCATTGGGCGGGAACTCGCAGCCGGTGGAGAGGACAAAGCCCCCCCCTTTTGCAAAGATCCCGATTTCCTCTTTCACTTCCTCCTCAATCTCCTCAGGGGTGCCGAGCATGGCGACAGGTCCGGGCGGCACCCACCCGATCGAGGCAATCTTGCCGCCCCATTTGAGCTTTTGCTCCTCCCAGCTATTGACGTCGTCAGCCATGAAAGCATGGGAGATGGCGACCGGGTCGGCCCACTTCTCGCTCATATCGAAATAAATGTCGTTGCCGCAGTTGTGGAGGACAACGGCGGCCCCGGCTTCCCTGATGGCGCTGCAGATCCTCATGACTGAATTTCCTTCAAATTTCTCCCACAGGCTTTTGCTCAGAATGCTCCCCGAGCAGTACAGATGGTCCACGCAGACAGCGTGGGCCCCTGCTTCAGCCTGTGCCTTTACATAATCGACCAGGACCTCGTCCAGCACCTCAATGGCTCCCAGCACCTCATCAGGGTACTCCATAAGATCCATAAAGAATTTCTCAGGCCCCCTCATCATGCTCAGGGTCCCGATGGAGCCGTACGCAAACCCTACAACGGCGTGGGTCGCGCCGATCTCTTTGCTCAGGCCTCCGATCATGTCGATGACGGTTTTCATCCGCCCGGTTTTTCGGGGGTTGATTCTCTCGATTTTCCGGTAATCGGCTGCAGTCCGGATAAACGGCTTTTCGTAGTTGGGGTGGGGAGTGCTCATCGCAGGGTAACAGATCTCGGCGCCGAAAGCTTCCGCCTCGACGGAAAGGTCGATCAGCGTGACAACACTATCATGCCCCAGAATCTTGAGGGTGTCCACGTGTCCGCGGACCATGGCTTCCACATTGCCCCCGCGCGCCCATTCCTCGTAGCTGAGGCCGGCCACTCTGTGCGATGCTCCGCACACAAGAGGGGCAACGGGTACCCGGTCGGTTTCCTTGTGCTGCAGTGCGGCGGTGACCCTCTGGAGGCCGGTAAGCCCGTCTTTCATTTCTTATCCTCTACTCTCTATTCTAAGATCCGGTCTTCTCTTCAGTCGACCACCGCGGGACGCGTACAGACGGCCTCTTCGGGGGATCTCGAAAGGGAGCCCTCCTTTGCTGCAGGTCTGCACCCATCGATCCCCCCCGTGGAGGGCCGGGCGCCACAGGACCTTCCGTTCAGCTCCACAATCCCTTCGCCGCCATCCAAATCCCCCCTGCGATGAGCAGAAGACCCGATATACGGCTTACCCGATACCCCGCAGGGATGATTTTTTCGAGAAGGACGAAGACGGTAATAACGGCCATCCACAGGAGGTTCATCACTCCGGTTACAAACAAGAGACCCATTAATAGCCAGCAGCACCCGATGCAGTAAATGCCATGCCTGAGACCCATCATGAGGGCTCCCCGCGATCCCTCCCGCCACTCATTCATAAGGAACCCGAGAGGGGTGCGGCAGCGAGTGAGACAGGCATGCTTGAGGGAGGACCACTGGAATAGCCCCGCGGCAAAAAGAAAAGCTCCTCCCAGGACAGGACTGCCGATCACCAGCAGAGGGGAAAGCAGGGCTGCGGTCTGCAACCCCCACTGCACCAGGGTCATCAGAGCACTGAATACTGTCCAGGCAAACAGATACCCCGACAGGAACGCGCCCGTTGATACAAAGGGACCGTGCTCGTTGCATTTCGCCCGATTGACGGCGGCAAACAACACGATGAGCGGCGATGCGGAGGGAAGCATCATGGCGGTCATCATCACTGCCCACATGAGAAACGTCAGCACAAAATGCAGGGGAGCCCCCGCATGAGTATGGGGAGCGGCGATAGCAGGCCCCATATCCATGTGCCCCTCCCCCACTGCGATACTGAACGTAGAGAGCCAGGACAATACGGTAATCCCCGCAAGGCCGAGCATGATAATGGCGCGGTCCCTTTTCTGCAGTGAATCCCTCAACGCTTCCTCGTGTAGCATGGGATGTCCCTCTCAGTCGCTCTGATACTCAAAGGTCGTTGTCAGCGCGTTTTTCGTGCGGTGATCGAACTTCATGGTGCCGTCGTCGAACCAATCTTCCTCGGCGGTTGCGGAGATACCGTAGATGTTCGGAATGCGGCAGAGCTGCGGGCCCTGATCCGGCTTCAGGATACCGACGGCCAGCCCCAGCTTCCCGAGAATGGACATCCGATGCCGCCATCCCTCGCTCTTCATCTCGATAGCCGCCCGCTCCACGCTTTGCACCTCCCATAACGCACGGAATATCTTCCCGAGATGCCCGGCGCTTGTTACCGTGAAAATGTTCCTCAGCGCGTCAAATTGCTCGCTCGTAGCGCGGTCGTCAATGTAAAAACGGCACTTCCACCTGTTTTCGCGCATATGACCTTCAACACGCTGCACCATCACTACATTTAAGCCATCGAGCTTCAGAGCGCCGTACTGCCCCTGTTTTATGTGCCATCCGCAGTTGCCTTCGCAAAAACCATACGTTGGCGCCTGCCCAGTCCAGCACGGACAGACCAGCTCGCAGTTACACGCTTCAATATAGAATCCTGCAACGCTCCATGCTACCGTCTCACTCATCATCCACCTCCACTCAGATTCCTGAAGGGCAATGTCATTGATAGACGCCGATTTTTTCCGGGACTCCTTCCTGACTTCCTTTCGGGACCCTCTCCTCTGCCGTGCCGAAGACCTCCTCTGTAAGCTATTATACTCCAAACAGTACCCTCAGATTTCCCACCCTGCTACCTCTTGCAGTGCCCTTGGAGCTCCTCTCTCAGGGCGCTCATAAGCGCCTCCATGTGCTCTGTTGCCGTTTCCGGCCGCAGACCGCAGCCCGGCCACACCGCGCTTGCCCCCTCCCTGAGCAATGCGAGGATAGAAGGCCCCACCGTATCCACTTCGCCCTTACAGAGGACCTCGACCGGATCCGGCACCCTCTTTGCCTTGATCCGGTCGTCAAAGAGCAGCACCGCATAGTCCTCATACCGGAGAGCCTCCGCAAGGATGCTGACCGCAAGGGCCACATAGTCAATAGTCGGCCAGGCTGTTGCTCTTGTCCAGGATGACGAAGCCAAGCTGCGCGCACCACTCTTCTGCTCAGGATGTCCTCATAGGCGGGGGTGCTGCAGTGGCCCTGCGCCACCATCCTCTCCGGGGTGGGCTCAAGCTCCCACTCCGTGCCCGGCACATAGTGGCACAAGGCGGTCTTCTCTCGTGACGATGCCCCCTTGGAAGCGATGCTCTTCCCTCCCCGCATCAATACCTCCACGGTCCGGTTTAACAGCGTGCGCCGGCCACTTTCGGAGCTTACTTTAGCGCCCTCTCCGCCCCGTCTCAGTCAACCAGCACAAGACTCGTCCGTACGATCTCTTTGTGGGAGGTATCCTCGAAGGGCAGTCCTCCTTTTGATACAGGTCTGCACCACATCGATCCCCACGCTTTCCATGGAGGGCCGGCCTCGCAGGGCCTGCGGCATCCCCTGGAGGAGCCGGCTCCCACGCACTCCGAGCAGAGCATGCATTCTCCTCCGATCAGTCCCAGCGCGTAGTGGAAAACCAGGGACATGGCCTGAAAGCCACTGGTTTGTCAGCTTGTGCAGTCTGTTGCCGCGGAGCGCATATTCCCAAATCCTCCACTATCTCCTTGCCGGCCTTGATGAGGCTTTGCCGTGCTTCTCAAAGAACTCTTTGCCTCTTCCCTGCAGTCACTCATATTCGCCATAATGGGGCTCACGGTCTGGATGAGGAGTGCTTTGGTGTAGTGGTCGAGAGCTCTGGAACTCCTCCACCGTCGGCACATTGGGCGGGACAGGTGAGACCCGCCATAATGCGGACAGGCGGTATTCGGCACTTCATCCGCACTCGTCAACAACCACTAAGCGTGCGTCGAACACCTTCGCCCGGTACGCCCCCTTCTCCAGGGCGAACCTCTCCAGATGCTTCAGTTGTGGTACTGCTCTTTTCTTAGTCTCCATAGCGCTCTTTCCTCCTATCCCGAAGCTCAGGTCGTCAAGCGTTTTAGATGAGTGGGAGGGTGATCGGAAGCGCATCGATGTTGTCGATGATCGTGAAGTTGGCCTCCCAGCGCTCCGGGGAAGGTACTCCCGGCTCTTCTTGTCCACCGTGATGAAGGAGTTGATTCCCTTCCGCCTGCCCTCCCACAGGGCCATTCCTGGGCCTTCATGGAGTACGCCACATCCCCCGTAGTCCACGTCATAGGGCTGCCGTCTGAAAGCAGGATCAACAGCCGGATCAGGGAGTCCTGCCTCTGGAGCAGGCTGTTTTGCGTGCCGATAGCGCTCCCAGCCGGGTCAGGGCTATGGGCTTGATCCCCTCAAAACGCATCCTGACCGGGTCCCCAGGCCCTCGTTGAAGTCCTTCACCAAAGTCCACCTTCTCGGTAGTGGGAGACCGCCCAGCGGTCCCGGATGCTCTCCAGGGCCTCCGCCATGAGCACCAGACCGTCCCGCTCCACGTCGATGATCGCTTGCCGAGGGCAATACGTCGCTGGTGCTGAAGCTTCATGTCGGCTAAAAACGCCACCGATACGTCCGGAGCTTTTTGTCCCTCCGGATGTACACCCGGTCGGAGGGCGCCACCCTGCATGCCGCTCCACCAGGGTCTCCACCAGGGCGTCGAAGTCGAGGTCGTCCCCCCCGCTCCTCCCGGAAGTGCTGCTTGATGGGTCGGGCCTCAGCATGCCGAAGTGCCTCTTTAGTATGCTGACCAGCCCGTAGTACTTTACCGTTTCGTTATAGACCCGCGTGGTGAGGTCCGGCATGTCCATCTCCCGCACCCGGCACCAGTCCTTTTTGTAGTCCTCCATGGGTGGTTCCTGCTCAATGTAGTAGACGGCCTTCCGGATCCCCCTCTTCCTCCATCTCCTCTTCAGGGTGACCGTGAGCTGCTCAAAGAGCTGCTCAGCTTCGGGGGTCAGCCCCCTGCCCGATCAGCTCTTCGTTGTGGACTCCCTTTGCCTCCGATCCGAGCAGGGCCGCCTCCACGTCCTCTGCCGTGGCCCCCCTCCCCTTCTTCCGTCTCTTGAGCCGCTCTAAAAAGCCCTCTACCAGACGGTCCATCCCGGCACGGGTCTCCTCCACCAGCAA
Source organism: Thermodesulfovibrionales bacterium (assembly GCA_046350935.1). Lineage (GTDB taxonomy): Bacteria > Nitrospirota > Thermodesulfovibrionia > Thermodesulfovibrionales > Dissulfurispiraceae > Nitrobium. The sequence goes on along the minus strand of JAXLZK010000001.1, from coordinate 106,829 downwards.
GCTGAAGTCGAGACGCCCCGGTGAAAGTACCGGTGTACGTCCTCTGTCCGGCAAAGGAGGCCTGTATAGGTCTGCCGGTCCAGGGCAGCGCAGAGGGCGACCGTCTCGGTGAGTACGTCCCTGCACGCTGAGGCTGCCGGTCCGCACTCTTTGAAGGGCCTCGGCCGGGGCAGGGGTGCAGGGCGGCCTCCGCACTGCCCTCCTCCCCCAGACCGCTGAAGCTTCCTTAGTGTTCAAGGACCGCTTCCCTGCTCCCCTTCTGGTACTCCCGATGAGCATGCGCTGGTCTTTTAAAAGGCCCGGTACTCCGCCCCCCAACAGGGCGTCCACCCGTTGTCTTCCAGAACTCAAAGAGCCGGAAGGAGAGGGGGCACCTCAAGCTCCGGCAGCTGTTTCAGCTCTTCGGCCCTAAGGGCAAGGTGCCGGTGAGGTGGGCCAGTCTGCGGCCGAGCCACTTGCAGACTTTTACGTTCAGCTCTTCGCTTTCAAAGAGGGCGACCCGCGAGGGTGCAGCATTCGCAGACTGTGATCGAGAAAACCGTCAGCCCCGGCAGGTTCTGGCAAAAGCGGTGGAGGAGCGCAGGGGGCCTGCCGGGTGAAAAGAACGCCGCTGTAGGAGGTGAGGATGGTGTGGATGCTTTGGAGCTCCAGCCCCTGACCAGCTCCTTCATGCCTCCTGCGGCTCGCCCTGGTCTGGAGCGAAAGCAGGCGACTCCTTGCCCTCTCTACCTCGGTCTGCTCCAGCCCCTGCTCCACCCAGTCCTCGGGTTGTCTTTGATGGACAGACGTCCTGTGATCTGAGGGGCCGATTTGAAGTACTGCAGCGCTAGGTCGATGGTCTTGGCCTTCCCGGCCGCAGCCCCCACCGCCAGCATGCTGTGCGCCCCGTAGCCCTTCTTCTCCTTGGGGCTCTTCCCCAGCAGATAGATGCCCGGGCATACGCTCTATGTCCCCTGCGTCGATCTTCCACTACGTCGGCACTGGTCCTGAAGTACTCTGCCGCCTTCCGGAGAGCAGCGCGATTCCTGCCCATACCCCGCCCACTGGTCCAGATGCTCCATCCAGGTGCTCCAAAACCGCAACGCTTGAGTCCAGTACTGATGGCAACGTCCTGGTCCACCGCTGCCGCTGTTGCCCTGCTGCAGCCACCGTACGATGAAGGCGGAAGGCTGGGCACTCAGACTCACGGCATCTGCCGCAGGGCCGCTGCCGCCGCACTCTCCACTTCTTCGTGCGCGCCATGTAGGAGAGTACCCCCACTGCCTCGTTCCGCGCACTCGGGTCCTCCAGCAGGGAGAAAGAGCCCCCGGTCTGTAAGAGCATCTTCGCCGTGAGAGGTCAAAGGGAGGCAAAGGACGGTAAGCCGTACGTAGCTCTTCAGCCCTCTTCGTCAAAAAAGCGGCTCCACTGCCTCAATGTACTGCCGGCTGTCCGTGCACCCGGGAGGTGATGCCCTCGATCAGTTTGTTGACAAACGCCTCTGTCGTCATCGCCCTTCCTCCCTACACAGTATGGACTCCACGATCTCTTCTAATACCTTCTGCATCTCCGGGTCGTCCGTGATGGGGTGGATCAGGGAAACGGCACAGGCCGCCGCGGCTCCTCTCCCCTTTTGGACGATGGAGTGTCCCCGCATAGATCAAGAGCCGCGTGCTCACCCTTCGTCCAGCCCACGACCCTTCAAGGTACGGAACTACTCGGCGATCTTCCCAAGTCGGCTGCCGTCCCCCGGTCAATGCCGCTTTCGTGAATGATGATCTCCGCCTCCGTGCTCGCCGCAGGATAGTCAAACTCAACGGTGACAAACCGCTGCTTCGTGCTCTGCTTTAGGTCCTTCAGCACGGTCTGATACCCCAGGATTGTAGGAGATATGGCGAGCATGAAGTCATCTGCCGCCTCCAAAATGGTCCCCCTCTTTTCAATGGGCAGCACCCTCCGGTCGTCCGTCAGCGGGTGAATCACCACGGTGGTGTCCTTCCGCGCCTCCACTATCTCGTCAAGATAGCAGATCCCCCCGTGCTTGACCGCTAAGGCAAGAGGACCGTCCTGCCACCGCGTGCTTGCCCCGTCCAGAAGATACCGCCCCACCAGGCGTCGCTCGCCGTCAGGTCCTCATGACAGGCTACCGTGGATCAGGGCATCCCCATCCGGTGCGCCATGTAGGAGAGAAACCGCGTCTTGCCGCACCCCGTCGGCCCCCTTCAGCATCAACGGCAGCCGGCTCTCGTACGCTATCTCAAAAAGCCGTACCTCATCGTTGATCGGTAGGTAAAAAGGCTCCGACTCTACCCTGAACTCCTGCATCCCCGTCTCTACTGCAGAGGATGCGGCAGGCGCCGCACTCTCCTTCTGCTGCTGCATACCGATTACCGTGCGTTTGGCTTCCGACGTTTCACTGCTCATTGTAGTATCCTCCTTTGATTGTCCGTCAGGCGGTGCCTTTCATTAACAGCGTGGCTCTCCAAACACCCCCAAAAGTCCCGCCCGACGGCTTGTTATCAAATAACGATTACAGTGTACCGGGTTGCGTCATTGTTTGTCGGTAATGAAGATTACAGGACGCAAAAAAATATACTCCCAAAGTGGTCACGGGAAAATAATATTTGTAGTGGAGGCTACAAAATACGGGGACAACCGGCGGTATCTGCGGTACCTTCTGTAGATACGGGAAGGAGACGGGGAAAAAATTCAGGGGGCGCAGGCAGACTATCCTCTCCTGCGGCAGCGGCTTCTCCTGAAACCGGCTGCACGGCGCACCGGCTTCTCTATCGCGGGTGCGGCTTGAGGATCAGGGCGGAAAGGGGAGGCAGCGTAAGGTTCAGGGAATAGGGGAAGCGCTCATGGGAGGAGACTGTGTCGGCGGCCGCTCCGCCGCCGTTTCCCACGTCCGATCCCCCGTAGTAGGCGGAATCGCTGTTGAAGAGCTCCCGGTAGTACCCCCCCTCGGGCACTCCGATGCGGTACCCGACCCGCGGTACGGGGGTAAGGTTGAAGACGAAGACGAGGAAATCCTCCGGGTGCTTCGCCCTTCTGATGAAGGAAAGAATGCAGTTGTCCTGGTCGTGAAAGTCGATCCACTCGAAGCCGTGCCAGTCGTGGCACACCTCGTACAGCGCCGGCTCCGACCGGTAGAGGCGGTTGAGATCGGACACATACTTCAGCAGCTTCTGATGGGGCTCGTACGTGAGGAGGTGCCAATCGAGGCTCGTATCGAAATTCCACTCGTTCCACTGCCCGAACTCGGACCCCATGACGAGGAGGTTCTTGCCCGGATGGCCGTACATATACCCGTACAGCGCCCGCAGGTTCGCGAACTTCTGCCAGAGGTCCCCCGGCATCTTGTTCAGCAGGGACCTTTTTCCGTAGACCACTTCGTCATGGGAGAAAGGCAGAATGAAGTTTTCGGTAAAGGCATAGATCATGCTGAAGGTGAGGTTGTTGGTGTGGTATTTCCGGTGCACGGGGTCCTTGGAAAAATAGGTAAGGGTATCGTGCATCCAACCCATGTTCCACTTCATGCTGAAGCCCAGCCCGCCGAGGTAGGTGGGCCGGGACACGCTGGGCCACGCCGTGGACTCTTCGGCAATGGTGAGGACGCCGGGGTGGTAGTGATGCACCACCTCGTTGAAGGTCTTCAGAAAATCGATGGCTTCAAGATTCTCGTTGCCCCCGTACCTGTTGGGCATCCAGTCCCCCGGCTCGCGGGAATAGTCGAGGTAGAGCATGGAGGCCACCGCGTCGACGCGGAGGCCGTCGATATGGTACTTGTCCAGCCAGAAGAGGGCGTTCGAGATGAGATAATTCCTCACTTCGTTCCTGCCGTAGTTGAAAATCAGCGTCCCCCAGTCGCGGTGCTCGCCCCTGCGGGGGTCGGCGTGCTCATAGAGGAACGTGCCGTCGAAGAATGCCAGGCCGTGCGCATCCTTCGGGAAATGGGCGGGCACCCAGTCGATAAAGACCCCGATGCCGTTCTGATGGCACCGGTCGATGAAGAACATGAAGTCGTCAGGCCTGCCGAACCTGCTGGTGGGGGCGTAGTAGCCGATGGTCTGGTATCCCCAGGAGGCGTCGAGGGGGTGCTCCGCGATGGGGAGGAGCTCTATATGCGTAAAGCCGAGCTCCTTCACATAGGGGATCAGCTTGTCCGCCAGCTCCCGGTACGTCAGAAACCTGTCCTCCTCCTCGGGGACCCGCATCCACGAGCCGAGATGGACCTCGTAGATGCTGAGGGGGGAGTCGAGCCAGTTCCGCTGCCCCCGCGCCTCCATCCATGCGGCGTCCTGCCAGGCATGCTTGCTCCCGATGTCGTACACCACGGCGGCGGTCTTCGGCCTCATCTCGAAGAAAAAACCGAAGGGGTCCGCCTTCATTTCCCGGTAGTGGTGGTATTTCGATTCGACATGAAACTTGTATACCTCCCCTTCCCCGAGGCCGGGGATGAAGATCTCCCAGATGCCGGAGGATCCCAGCATGCGCATGAGGTGCCGCCGCACGTCCCAGCCGTTGAAGTCCCCCACAACGCTCACCCGCTTCGCATTGGGCGCCCAGACCGCGAAGCGGACGCCCTGTATCCCTTCGAGCTCTTTCAGATGTGCGCCGAGCTTCTCATAATTCTTATAATGGGTCCCCTCTCCGATGAGATGCAGGTCGTAGCCGGTGAGAGAGGGGGGAAAAGAATACGGATCGTGGAACTCCCTGCTCTCGCCCCAGTGGGTCACGATCCTGATTTTGTAGGGAAAAGGCCGTGTCTCGCCTTCCTGCAGCAGCTCGAATATCCCCTTTGCGCCGCGTTTGCGCAGGGGAAGCACGCGCTCCTCCGCCGCACTGGGATCCCGGACGACCTCCGCCTTTTTCGCCTCGGGAAGAAACGCGCGGATGCAGACCCCGTTCCCGAGGATATGCAGCCCTAAGATATCGAAAGGATTCACTTCTCCGCCGTTAAGAAAGCTCTTGAGGAGGCCGCTCGCATTCATTACAACTATTCTATCATACTTTTGCGCACCCTCTGACGGGAAAAATCCCGCTGCATTTCAGCGCGATGGCAATTTCCCCGGGCTTTCCGCACCGGAGCAATTGACGCTGGCCGGGGATTCAGGGTATTTTAGAGTCATGCAAATACTCAGAATCCTTACCGCAGGCGAATCCCACGGCAGGGGGCTGACGGGCATCATCGAGGGCATTCCCGCAGGGCTCGCCCTGTCGCCGGAAGATATCGACAGGGAGCTGCAGAGGAGGCAGGGCGGCTACGGCCGCGGGGGCCGGATGAAGATAGAACGGGACCATGCCGAGATCCTTTCCGGGGTCAGATGGGGGAAAACCATGGGGTCGCCCCTCGCCCTTCTCATCGAGAACAGGGACTGGAAGAACTGGCAGGAGGGGATGTCCCCCGATGCCGCGCATAAAGACTCCCTTCCCCCCGTCACGAGGCCGAGGCCCGGACACGCAGACCTCACGGGCGCCGTCAAATACGGACAGAAGGATGTCAGGAACATCCTCGAACGGTCCAGCGCCCGCGAAACGGCCATGCGGGTTGCCGTGGGGGCGGTGGCGCGCCGCTTCCTGGCGGAATTCGGCATCGTCATCGGCAGCTATGTGCTCCGGATCGGCAGCGCTACAATGCAGAGGCCGGACTACGGGATGCGGGCGGCACTCGACTGGGGCGACCTCCTCCGCAAAACGGAAGACTCTCCGGTGCGCTGCCCCGAGAAGGAAGCTTCGGAGCGGATGGTGGAAGCGATCGATATGGCCGCGAAGAACGGCGACACCCTCGGCGGCACCTTCGAGGTAATCGCGACAGGCGTTCCGGCGGGTCTGGGGAGCCATATACAATGGGACAGGCGGCTCGACGGCCGCCTGGCACAGGCTTTGATGGGAACGCAGGCGATGAAGGGAGTCGAGATCGGGGCCGGCTTCGCTGCGGCCGAGAAGTACGGTTCGGAGGCAATGGACGAGATCTACTACCACAGGGGGCCGTCCCCGGAAGGCGAGGCCCCCCCGGCAGGCTTGTGCGGCGCCTTCTACCGGAAGACAAACTACGCGGGAGGCATCGAGGGCGGCATGTCGAACGGCATGCCCGTCGTGGTCAGGGCCGCCATGAAACCCATTCCTACCCTGAGGAAACCCCTCCGTTCCGTGGACATCGTGTCGCATGAGCCTATCGAGGCCGCCTACGAACGCTCCGACACCTGCGCCGTGCCCGCTGCGGCAGTGATCGGCGAAGCGATGACGGCCCTGGTGCTCGCCGACGCATTCCTCGAGAAGTTCGGGGGCAATACCGTTGAAGAAACCGGGAAAAACTATACCGCCTACAGGGAATACCTGCGCGGTCTGTAAGGAGTCGTCGAATTTGTCCGGACAATCCGCCAAAAGGGTCGCGAAGCAAAGCTGCGTCGCTTTTGCCCTTTTCTGCCTTTCGGGTTCGCTTTCCTCTCCCGCCCTCGCCGCGGAGCCGGTGAAGGAAGAGCAGGCGGCGGCCTCTCCGGCCGACGCGAAGAAGGGCATTGCATCCGCGCTTCTCCAGGGGAAGCTCTGCCTCGACAGAGGCGAGTACGAAAAGGCCGTTCCGCTCCTCACTTCCTCCTATGAGAGCCTGGTGATCCTCGGGGACTACGCGCTCCTCTGGAGGGCGCAGGCATTTGAAAAAATGGGAAATACCGACAGGGCGCTCGCCGATCTTCGCACCATCAGGGAAAAATACAAGGACTCCTGTCTGCTGAAAAATGCACGGACAAAGGAGATAGAGCTGCTCAGGAAGAAGGAGAGCGGCTCCGCTGCCGAACTCTTCGAAAGCTTTATCCGGGACTACCCCTCCGAGATGGAGATGAAGTACTCCTATGCGCGGCTCCTGAAGGAGAACGGGAAGACGCAGAGGGCGCTGGAGCTCTTCAAGGAAGTCTACCTGTCCGCCACCCCCCTGTCGTCGAAGGCGCTCGCCGAGCTCTCCCCCGCCGACATTACCGCAGAGGACTTGTGGAAAAGGGGGAAAAACCTGAACACCGCCTGGCACTTCGAAGAGGCGGAGGAGGCTTTCAGGGCGGCATTGAAGAGAGACGCGGGCATCCTGCAGAACGATATTGTGGAGGGGCTGGCCCTCTCCCTTTTCCGGCAGAAGCGGTATAAGGAGTCGGCGGAATGGTACCGCCAGGTGAAGAACAGCTACTGGAGGGCGCGCGCCCTTTTCAGGGCCGGGGACATGGATGCCTTTCACTCCGAGCTGCCCTCGCTGGAGCAGGCGGACGACAAGCGGATCGTGTCGGTGCTCCTCGCCTACGGTATGAAGAAGAGACGGGAGGGAGAGCCTGAGGCGGCTTTGCAGGTTTTCACCTCTGTTCTTTCCCGTTATCCCTCTGCGAAGGAAGAGTCCCTCTGGTCCATAGGATGGACCTACTACCTGCTGAGGGACTATCAGAACGCTTCGAAGGTGTTCTCGCAGCTCTCCTCGCTCTCCGGCGATCCGAAATACCTCTATTGGAACAACAAATGCAAAAGGACCCTGGGAGAGGCAGAGCCGGCCGCCATGACCCTTCTTGAGAAGAACGGCCATGATTTTTATGCTTTCCTCTCCCTCCTGCGGGAGAGCCGGAAGCCTTCTGCAGTCGCATCCTCCCCTCTCAGGACGGAGGGCCTGCCCCGCCCTGCCGCCGAGAGGGTCGAGGTCCTGGCACAACTCGGGCTGAAGGATGAGGCGACCGCGGAGCTGCTGCACGCGGCGGGGAGGAGCGGCCGCGCCCAGGACCTTGCCTCCATCAGCGCGTACCTGAAAAAGCTCGGAAACTACCGCCTCTCCCTGAATACTATTGCCCGGGTCCCCTATTCAGAAGAGCTCCATGACCTCTTTTATCCCCTGGGATATTGGCAGGAGGTGGAGGAGATCGCACGGGAAAGGGGGCTCGACCCCTTCCTGATCCTCTCGGTGATGCGTGAAGAGTCCCGCTTCGCCTCCGATGCGCGCTCCATTGCCGGGGCGCTGGGGCTCATGCAGCTGATGCCCCAGACAGCGCACCGGTTCAACAAGAGGATCGATGCGAAGAACGCCGGGGAGCTGTATAATGCAAGGACCAACATCCTCATCGGATCGGCCTATCTGAAGCAGCTTCTGGAGAGACTCGGCTCCATCCCCCTTGCCGTCGCCGCCTACAACGGGGGTGAGGAGTCGGTCAGGGAGTGGGTGAGGAGCGGCTCGTACCGGACCATCGACGAGTTTATCGAGGACATTCCGTTCGAGGACCCGGAATTACGTACAAAAGGTCCTGACCTCCTATTTCGCATACGTGAGGTCCCGGCCCGACGCGGATATCTCTTTCATCAGCTCCCACATGGGAGAGCTATAGGGCGCACCCGCACACCCCGGGTGCACCGGCTCCTTTATTTTTGGGAACTAAATTGTGTATTATTTTTAGCTGGCCCGCTTGGCCGGATGCGTACATGAGGAAGCGCCGTACGATTCACCATTATCAATAAGGAGGATGTCACCCGCCATGCTGAAAAATTTCGAAGAAAAGATAACGTATGCAGTAGAAAGAGTAAAAACCCTGAAAGAGGAAAAGAGCGCGCTCGAGAGGCGCATCCAGGAGCTCGAGGAGACCATCACCTCGAAGGACCAGGAAATAGAGCGGCTGACCACGGAAAAAGCGGCCATCAAGCAGCAGATCGAAAATCTGTTCACCGAGCTGGAATCCATCGAAATAAAGTAAACCTTCCATGGGCACCGTTGAGGTACATATTCTCGGGCAGAAGTATCTCATCAAAGGAGACGCGCCTCCGGAGCATATCCAGCAGCTTGCGGAGTATGTGGATGCGAAGCTCAGGGAAGTCTACCAAACCTCGGCGCACATAACGCCGCTGAAGGCCGTCATCATTGCCTCCCTGAATATCGCAGACGAACTGTGCAGGCTGAAAAACGAGTACAACGCCATGACCCATAACCTGAAAAGCATCGAGGACAAGGCGGACAGCATCATCAAGCTTTTCGAGTAGAGCCTTTCCTCATCAAAGATTCCGGGGAGGACGGCGGGAGCGCCGGGCAGAGAAAAGGCGGGAGCTACCGGCAGGGCCCGTCGGCTCCTTCGTCCTTCCTCCTGTCCATCTTGCAGCAGCTGCCTTTAATGGCTTTCGCGTACTTCTTCATTTCGGAGGCGACCTCCGCCATCTCGCCGTAATGGGAGAATTTCCGTAATTTGTTATGGGTGACCCCGATGGAGAGGGAAATAATCGGGAAGGTCTTCGCTCCTCCCTCCCGGTCGGTGGATTCGATGCAGCCCCTGGTCCTGTCCTCCGCATCGTAAAAGGTGGGGACGATCCTGTCGAAGTTGACGGCAATGGCGTACGATACCTCCTCGATCGAGGAGTAGTCCATCATATAGACGAAGTCATCGCCGCCGATATGCCCGACAAAACTGCCCGAGGGCTGCCTCTCCTTGATCGAGTTGAGGATAAGCCGCCCGAGCATTTTCAGGACCTCGTCGCCGCGGCTGAAGCCGTATCTGTCGTTATAGGGCTTGAAGTGGTCGAGGTCTGCATAGGCGAGACCGAATATATCTCCCGCATCCAATCTTTTCTGCAGCTGTTTGGAGATGGTGATATTCCCCGGCAGCCGCGTCAGGGGATTCACCTCCACCGCCCTTTCCGCGCGGTTGATACAGAGCTCGACCCGCGCACGGAGGTCCGGTTCGAGGCCGGCACGCCGCACAAAATCGTCGACAAGCAGGGAATCCCCGCCGGGAAGGACACAGGAGTCCGAAATCACCGCCAGAACCGGAATATGGCCGAAGCTGGGGTCCTCCTTCAGTTCTTTCAGCAGGGATGCGGTCCGCGTGTCGTCCGCACCGATCTCGACTGTCAGCACATCGGGAAGGGAGCTGTAGATATAATCGAGGGAAGCCTGCAGCGTGGGAAAGTGGACTATCTGATAGGGGTCCGGGAGGATCCTCTCGATCACTCTGGCAAGCACCAGGTCACGGGTGATGGTGACAACCGTCTTCATCTATTCGTCTATTCGTCGGAGAGGATGAAGTCCTCCGCCTGTCCCAGGGAATCCTCGGCTTCCGCCATGATCTCCCGTATGTCCCCCTCCGAAAGACGGAGGGACTGCCAGACGGAAGAATGGAGGGGGGGGACGAAGGTGTCTCCGGCGAAGCCGAACCCCCGTGCGCGCACCAGGATATCGGACAGGTGTACGATCGCAGCCTGCAGGGGCACTCCCCTCGAAAGGTGCGGCTTGTGATGGTACTCGATCACCTCGATGAGACTCCGGGGAAAGTTCCATTTCTGGGCGACCCACGCTCCGGCATCCGCATGGTTGATGCCGAAATAGCTCTTCTCGGCATCGAAGATGAAGAGGTCCTTCTCCTCCGCGGCGGCCATAATTTTCTTGTATTCTTCCGGGAACTTCAAGCCGAGGACCACTTTCCCTATATCGTGGAGCAGCGCGGCGATAGAGACCTCCTCGGGCTCACTCACGCCTTTCCTGACGGCGATGATCCGGGCGATAATGGCGCAGCCGAGGGAGTGCTCCCAGAGCCCCTGCATGGTCTTCTGCATGGCTTCGAAAACGGACACGCCGAGAAGCATCCCCCTGACCACGTTCAGACCCAGAAGGATCAGGGCCTGGCTCACCGCAGAGATCCTGCCGGGGAATCCGTATATCGGCGAATTGACCACTTTGAGCACCCGGGACGTGAGGACAGGATCATTGGAGATGAACCCGCCGATCTCGGTCATCGAAACTTTGGGGTTTTCGATGACCGCCAGAAGCTTTTTCAGAACGGTGGGGATGGTGGGAAGGGTGTCTATCTTCTCGATCTGGGCGCGCAGCACCTGTATATCCATCAGCGGTATGCCTCCTCGATCTGCTCGGCAAGCACCTGTTTGATGAACGACATATACGGCTCGCCCTCGGTTTTGCTGAAGCGGGCATCCAACGCGGCCAGCATCTCCTCCTTCGGCTTCTTCGACTGCGCACTCCCGGTTACGGTAACGCTGCCGATCGTCATATTCTGCAGCCGCTCGATGTGGGCCTCCGTAAGCTCCGTGCCCTCTCCGAGCAGTATCATGCCGCTCTCGTTCACCACCGGCTTCGCAAGCTTCATGCCCGGTTTGAGACTGTCCACAGAAACCTTCGGCACCCTGACCTCCTGCATCGCAATGGCAATGTTCAGACATTATATCACAGGAAAAATCAAAAAAATAAAGTGCAGGAAACGGGGCAGCCGGACTGCTCCGGCTTCGGTCTCCGGCGACCGCTCTTCAGGGGGGCGGTTCAGAAAACTATCCGTTTGTTCTATACTGTAATCAATGACTTTCGTTCCTGCATACCTCCTCCTTTCCGCCCCGCGCCTGTGGGACCGGGTGCGGACAGCCGAGACCATGCTGAAGGAGTGCTCCCTCTGTCCGCGCCGGTGCAGGGTGGACCGCAGCGCAGGGGAGACCGGCTTTTGCAAGGCCGGCAGCCTGCCCCTCGTGGCAAGCTGGGGTCCCCATTTCGGGGAGGAAGCTCCCCTGGTGGGGAGAAACGGCTCCGGCACCGTCTTTTTCAGCCGGTGTACTCTGGGGTGCGTATTCTGCCAGAACTGGTCCATCAGCCATTCGGGGGAGGGCCGGGAGATGTCCTGCGAACGGCTGGCGGAGGTCTTTCTGGAGCTGCAAGGCCGGGGGTGCCACAACATCAATCTCGTATCCCCCACGCACCAGATGCCCATGATCCTCCGCTCCCTGGCGCTGGCCGCGGAAAAGGGGCTGAACGTTCCCCTCGTCTACAACTGCGGGGGATACGAATCGCCGGAGGCCCTGGGAATGCTCGACGGAATTATCGATATCTACATGCCCGATTTCAAATATGCGGACCCTGAAACCGCACGGGCGCTCTCAAAGGCGGATGATTATCCTCAGGCGGCCAGGGCGGCCGTGCTCGAAATGCACCGGCAGGTGGGAGACCTGCTCGTCGATGAAGGGGGGATCGCCCTCCGGGGGCTGCTCGTCCGCCACCTCGTACTCCCCGAAGGGAAGGCGGGGACAGAGGAGGTGGTGCGCTTCATCGCGGAGGAGATTTCGAAGGACACGTATATAAATATCATGGACCAGTATTATCCCTGTTATCACGCCGACGAATACCCTCCCCTGGGCCGGCGGACAACAAGGAAGGAATACGATGAGGCCATACGGCTGGCCCTGGCGGCCGGACTGAGGAGGATCGACGGAATCAGCGCGTAAGTGCGGGAGAACACTGCTCCCCGCTTTTCACCGGACCGGCAGGACCTCCGCCTCCATCCTCTCCAGGTCCACCACTGCCGCCGTGGGGTTTTCGTAGAGCCAGCCGCACGTTTCACCGGGATTCACCACCAGGGTGCCTGCCGCTTTCCTGACAACCGGCTCATGGGTGTGGCCGTATACGACGAGATCGAAATGCCCGCTGTCCGCCAGGGCGTCCACCACATCCGGCTCGTGCATCACCACAATGCGCCGGCGGTGAAGAGTGAACCGGTACGGCTGCGCGAATATCCTCCCCTGGTACAGCTTCTTCAGCAGGACCCTCTCCCCGTCGTTGTTGCCGAAGATGCCGGTAAACCCTCCCGGGAAATGCTGCAGGACTCTCCAGGTGAAAGCAGAGGTAAAATCCCCGGCATGAATGATATGCTCCACCTTCCGCTCCCGGAACAGATGCAGCGCCTTCCTCAGGTTGTCAAGATGGTCGTGCGAGTCCGCAAGAATACCGATGATCATATGCTCCGGCTCCTCCGTGCATGCCCCTTTCGGGAAATTGGTGCGGGAATGTTCCTGCAGCCGTTTATTATAGCATCTCCCCTGAGAGTGAGCACATCGTCCTTCCCCGCTGCTCGCCTCCCCGCACCGCAGGGCGTCCTCGTGCCTCCTGCCTGCAGCACACCCGGTCCGCACTTCTCCCTTGACAAAGAGGCAGGATATAGTATACAAATGTATAGGTTAAAGTGAGCACGCACACCGCCTTCTGCTGCGACCGGCCGCGCCGTCCCCGCAGAAGAGGCGGGTCTTGGGGGAGCACGAGACAGGAGGGGAGGGACCGTATGCGCATAGGAGAGAACATCAGCGTCATTGCCTCGTTCAGTATGCCCTTCAGGATAAAGCCGGTGCGCTTCAGGTGGACGGGACGTCTGTTCGAGGTGCAGGAGATTACCTATACCTGGAAAACACGCGAGGGACAGACGGAGGTCTATCATTTTTCCGTAACGGACGGGAAAGCCCTCTACGAGCTCACCTTCGACACCCGTTCGCTGCTCTGGGTGCTCGAGAGCCTCGAAGCGTAGGAGCATGCCCTGCATACGCGGGGAGCAGGGGAGACGAAAAAAAGAGGAGGACACAGCACCAGCCGCCATGGAAAAGGCCATTCTCTGCATCGATATGGACGCATTTTTCGCCTCCGTGGAGCAGCAGGCAAACCCCCGGCTCCGGGGGAAGCCCATTGCGGTCATCGGCTCCGGCGTGCGGACGGTCGTCACCACCCGCTCCTACGAGGCGAGGAAATACGGCGTAAAGACCGGAATGAATATCTACGAAGCGCGACAACTCTGCCCGCACCTCATCCTCGTCGTTGGCGACAACGAGAAATATACCTATACCTGCACCGAACTGGAGAAGGTATACCGCCGCTTCACGCCCGACGTAGAGGTGTACTCCATCGACGAGGCCTTCCTCGACGTCAGCACGACGCATCATCTCTTCGGCGGCCCCGCCGTCATCGGCGCGGAGATAAAGAAGCGCGTACGGGAGGCGTTCGGAATACGCTGCACCGTGGGGATCGCCCCCACCCTGCTCCTGGCGAAGCTCGCAAGCAATATCGCCAAACCGGACGGGCTGCGATGGATCAGGGCCGGGGATGCGGATGCCGTTCTGGAAAACCTCCCGGTAAAAGAGCTGTGGGGCATAGGCTCCCGCACCGCCGCAGGCCTCGCCTCCCTCGGCATCAGGACGTGCGGGGAGCTGGGCAGGGCATCCGCCGGCCTATTGAGGAGCAGGTTCGGCATCCTCGGAGAGACCCTGAAGGACATGGGCAGAGGCCTCTGCAACAGGCCCCTCGTCACCAGGGAGGAGGACCCGAAGTCCATCGGCCACAGCATCACCCTCCCCAGGAACATCATGGACAGGAAAGAGATAGAGAGCACCCTCCTCAGGCTGTGCGAGATGGTGGGGAGGAGGGCGCGGCGATACGGGTTCATGGGGAGGACGGTCTCCCTCACCCTGCGGTATCCGGACTTCGAGACCTCCACCAGGCAGAGCACCCTCCCGTGCCACACCAACGATACGCGGACCCTCTACGAGCGCGCGCTGGGCATCCTGAACGGCATTCGCCTGAGGGACAGCGTGCGCCTCCTTGGCGTCTGCCTCTCCCATCTCCTGCAGGAGGGGGACCAGATGTACCTGCTGGCGGAGGCGGAAAAGA
>JAXLZK010000001.1:27346-92409 GCA_046350935.1 Thermodesulfovibrionales bacterium | reverse complement strand
CCATGGACTCCATCAACGAAAAGCACGGAGAGTTCAAGATCGTGCATGCCTCCTGCCTGAAAAAGACGGAGCCCTCCGGGGTGATCTCCCCCGCCTGGAGGACATCGGGAGTCAGAAACATAAAAGTGAAGTGACCGGGCAGCAGGAGGTCCACCCCCGGCCCTTGCTTTTTTCAGGAAAGGGCAGTAGTATCCTGTATGCACACGGCGGTCCGCAAATATCCCTGGCGCATGGTGGCCCTCTTCATCGTCCTCGCTGCTGCAAACATCGTCGTGGGATATCTCCTCTACACCGACGAAAAGGAGCATATCAAGAGGGAGATACAGAAGGACTTGACGGCCGTTGCCGACCTGAAGGCGCGCGAGATCATCGCCTGGCGGAGCGAACGCATCGGCGATGCGGAACATATCCTCGACACCACCCCTGTCGTCCGTCAGGTGCGGGAATGGCTGCAGCATCCGGGTCTTCCGGAAACGGGGAGACATCTTCTCAGCTGGATGAGCTCCCTGCAGCGGCACTACGGGTATGAGAGCGTCTTCCTGCTCGACGCGCGGGGAGTGTACCGGATTGCCAGCCCCGCAAACGGTGCGGCGGACGGACCGGAGGACAGGAAGATCGCCGAAGAGGCTCTGAAGACGGGAAAGATACTTTTTGCGGACCTCCACGACAACGGGAGTGAGCAGGGGGTCCGCCTTACCCTCGCCATCCCCCTCCTCCCCCTCGAAGGCGGGGGGCACAGGGACAGACCCGATTCAGCCGGGGTCCTTTTCCTGCGCATGGACCCCTACCGCTTCCTGTATCCCCTCATACAGTCGTGGCCCACTTCGAGCTCCACCGCAGAGATACTGCTGCTGCGTTCCGAGGGAGACCAGGTGGTGTTCCTCAACGAGCTCCGCCATCGGAAGGGGACGGCGCTGCGGCTCCGCCTTCCCCTGTCCGGGGAGCGCCTTCCCGCTGCAAAAGTCGTGCTCGGAGAAGAGGGGGTGATGGAGGGAATCGACTACCGGGGGGTAAAGGTCCTCGCCGCCTTGCGCCGCGTCGCCGGCTCGCCCTGGCATATCGTCGCGAAAGTCGATGAAAAGGAGGTGTACGCCTCCCTGCACGAGCACCTTCGGATCATCGTCCTGCTCGCAGTCGCCTCTCTCCTGGCGGCAGGGGCGGGCGTCAGCCTCCTCTGGCGCAGGCAGACCGAGAAGCAGCTCAGGACAATGAACAGGAAACTTGAGAAGCGGGTACTGGAAGAGATGGAGAAGAGGCTGCAGCAGGAGCGCCTCCTGGTGCAGCAGTCCAAAATGGCGGCCATGGGGGAGATGATCAGCGCCATCGCCCACCAGTGGCGGCAGCCCCTCAACACCCTGGGGCTGATTATTCAGGATATCAAGAGCGCGTCCGACTTCGGGGAGCTCACCGGGGGGTACATCGACACGTCGGTGAGGGATTCGATGCGGGAAATACAGTTCATGTCCCGGACCATCGACGATTTCCGGAACTTCTTCAAGCCCTCGAAGGAGAAGTCTTTCTTCGCCCTCACGGAAGCCGTGGAGGAGGTCCTGCATCTCCTCAGCGCTCAATTGAAAAACCAGAACATCTCGGTCCGCCTTGACCGGACTCCGCTTCAGTCCCTGCTGGTTTCGGGATATCCGAACGAATTCAAGCAGGCGGTCCTGAACATCCTGACCAATGCGAAGGACGCGATCCTGGAGAGGCGGCAGCAGGGGGGCCCGGAAAGCGGCGGGGGAGACATCCGCATCGCGGTCTCTTCCGGAGAGGGGGGGTGCCGGATACGCATCAGGGACAACGGAGGGGGAATCCCCGAGGAGATACGGGACAGGATTTTCGATCCCTATTTCACGACGAAGGAGCAGGGGAAGGGAACAGGCATAGGGCTTTATATGACGAAAATGATCATCGAGAGCAATATGGGGGGGAGGCTGACTGCGGAGAATGCGGCAGAGGGAGCTGAGTTCAGCATCGAGTTCCCAGCGGAGAGCGTGCGGGGAGGGTGACGCACTTCCGTCTCGTGATGCTCCGCGCATCGAGACGCCTCCACGCCGCGCCATTGCCACGGTGCCCGCAGAGGAGCGTCCCCGGGCCCTTCATTCCGGCATGGAGCCCCGCACCACCTCTTCAGCCGTGCTCTTGTCTTCCTTCCTGACCAGGATCCGTATCTCGCCGATCTTGCCGATATTAACCGGATAGGGGCTCACCTTGGACGAGCGCACCACCACCGGGATGCTTCCGCTCTCGAGCAGGTCCTTTATCATCTCCGCCTCGAGGGGGTCGCAGGTAACCAGAAGCTCTACCCATTCTTCGCTCATTACACCACTCCTAAAGATAGAAAAAACCCCGGTAAAGGTAGAGGTAGAGAAAAGACAAAACAAAAGCTATTTTTCTCTTTCTTCTCTTCTCTGTTTTTCTTTTACCTTTACCCGTCTCATTCTCTACCTGTTTTATTGCCGGCTTTTCACTTTTTCCCAATCTTTCAGAAACTTCTCTATCCCGATGTCCGTCAGCGGATGTTTGATAAGCTGGGCGATGACGCTGTAGGGGATCGTGGCGATGTCCGCCCCTATTTTCGCCGCGTCGACGACATGGAGCGGGTTCCGTATGCTCGCAACGATCACTTCCGTATCGAACAGGTAGTTCTCGAAGATGACCTGGATATCGCCGACGATGTCCAGGCCCGTATGGCTGATGTCGTCGAGCCTCCCCACAAAGGGGCTTACATAGGTCGCACCCGCCTTCGCCGCCAGCAGCGCCTGGCTCGCGGAGAAGATGAGAGTCACGTTGGTCCTGATGCCCGCAGAGGAGAGCCTCTTCACCGCCCGTAGCCCGTCCTCCGTCATGGGGATCTTGACCACGATGTTCTCGTGGATCTTCGCGAGTTCCTCGCCCTCCTTCACCATCTCCTCGGCCTGGAGGCTCACCGCTTCCGCGCTCACCGGGCCGTCGACGATCCTGCAGATCTCCTTCAAAATGCCCGCCGGGTCCCCCTTCTCCCGCGCCATAAGCGAAGGGTTCGTCGTCACGCCGTCGATCACTCCCACTTCCCAAGCCTTCCTGATCTCCTCCACGTTTGCCGTATCGATGAAAAATTTCACTTCCGCTCCTCCGTCTCTATTGGTAGTAAGAGGTACTCGTCCCCCTCCCGCTCGATCCTGAAGCCGAATGCGTTGACGGTATCCACCAGCGGCCTGCCGAGGATCAGGTCCAGCGCCTCCTCGGGAACCGCAAAGCGCTCTTTCAGGAAAGGCCTTACGTACGTATCGTACTGGAGCGCATCCATGATCTCTTCCACGATCTCTTCCACCGCATCCTCGCTGCCCTGGGCCAGCTTCGCGAAAGCCGCGGACAGCTTCGCGTACGATGACTTCTCCTCATGCCGCGCGATGATCTCCATAAGGGCGCCCACGGAGCCGAAGAGCTCCTTCCTCGTCAGGCGCTCCTTTTCAAGGCCGGTCAGCAGGTCTTCCGGGGCCCAGCACTTGTAGGCCCTGCATTGGGAGGGCCGGTCCTCGTAGATGGCGCACCCCTCGTCTCCCCGGTGGAAGAAACACCCCCGGGCGTCCTCTTTTTCCCTGATCTTGATGAGCTCCATGGGGGCCTCGAATATCTCTTCGCCTCCCTCCGTCCTCACCAGCTCGCTCTCCCGTATGGTATACGCCGTCTCATGGGAGAGGACTCCGCTCAGGAACAGGGTCAGGTCCCCCTTCATGAGCACCGGCCCTCCCCCCGTGCAGCAGGAGCCGCACCGGACACAGTGGCTCCTCTTCTGCTTCAGCCTCATCCTGTGCGGCGCTCCGCGGTCTTCCCTCCCCTGGGGGGTCAGGATCTCCGCCCTGTTTTCTGTCGTGTCTCCCTCTCCCATGTCTGCTCCCCCTTCACTCCTTCTTCGATGATTTCGATGAGATGCTTCACCTCTTTGTCCCCCAGTCCGCTCCTGAGCTGCAGGATGCAGTTCGGACAGGAGGTGACGATCATATCCGCGGAGCGGTATGCCTCCCTTCTCTCTTCGAGGATGCTCCCGGAAAGCTCCGGATACAATACCCGGAACGATCCCCCGAATCCGCAGCAGCCTCCTTCCGCCTCGCTGACCGTGAGCCCCCTCTCCCGCAGGATCCGCCGCGGTTCGGCGCTCACCCCCAGATAGTTGAGGGCGTGGCAGGGGTCATGGTAGACGACGCGGGAGGCGGCGCGGGGCACCGGGGCGCCGCTGCCTGCGGGAAGCCGCTCCCCCGCGAAGAACTGCGCCACGTCGAGGGCGTGTCCGATCCCGTCCCCCCCCAGCTTCCGGTATTCGTTTTTGATGAAGTGGACGCAGGTGGGACAGAGGCCCACTACCGCCTCCACCCGCAGCTTCCTGAAGACGCTCATGTTCCTCTCCGCCAGCTCCGCAGCGTCCCCGGTGCGGCCGAGCCCCATGAGCGGCGCTCCGCAGCACACCTCTCCTTTCGGGAGCACTACGTCGTACCGCAGCGCATTCAGGCTGCGTATCAGCGCTCCTCCCAGGTGAGGGGAGAGGAAATTTGCGGTGCACCCGGCAAAGACAGCAACCCTTCCCCTCGGACGGGACACCCGGAAAAGGGACTCTCCGTCCCTGAGCCCGGAACCGGGAACGGTGATCCCCCTCTGCCGCAGCAGCCCGAAGGGCGTGAGCCGGCGGAAGGAAAACACCTCGTTGAGCCCCTCGATGAGCTGGAGCACCCTGAAACTGAGAGCGGGCCTCTTCAAGGCAAGCTTCATGCCGAGGCCGAGGAGCTTCCTCTTCCTGTTGAAGGCGCTGAGTCTCCGCCTGCCCTCGTAGACCGCCCCGGTCACGTCGATGCCGAGGGGGCAGAGCCTGTTGCACGCGCCGCAGAGGATGCAGGTGAAGATCCTTTCGTCCAGGAGCGCAGACGGCTCCAGAGCACCGTCAAGGAACTGCTTCAGCAGGACGGCCCTTCCCCGCGCGCCCATTCCCTCCGTCCCCGCCTGCCGGTAGGAGGGGCAGTGCGCCGTGCAGTTTCCGCACCGGACACAGGAGGCGAGCTCCGGGACCGAACGCCGTTGTGCGTCCCTGTCCCCGGCGCTACTCATTGAGACTTCCGCTCCTGAAGCCCTCCAGGTCGACCGCCACGTACTTGAAACCGAACCGCTTCAGTCGTGCTGCAATTTCCTTGCGCAGCCCCTCGTCGAAAAGCCGGGCTATCTCGCCGGCGCCCACCTCTATCCTCGCCATATCGCGGTGGCTGCGCACCCGCAGCTCCCTGAACCCGAGGTCCTTCAGGAACTCCTCAGACAGCTCGACCCTCCGGAGGGCCTCCCGCGTGATCTTCGTCCCGTAGGGAAACCGGGAGGAAAGGCAGGGGGAAGCGGGTTTCGCCCAGGTAGGGAGCCCCCTTTCCCGGGAAAGCTCCCGTATCTCATTCTTCGTAAAGGCCGCCTCCGCAAGAGGGCTCCGCACTCCGCACTTCAGGGCGGCCTGCCTGCCGGGCCTCCAGTCCGCAAGGTCGTCGGCATTGCTACCGTCGACCACATGCCGGTACCCCTTCGTACGGGCGACCTCGCCCAGCTTCGAAAAAAGCTCGTCCTTGCAGTAGAAGCACCTGTTCCGGGGATTCCGGGCGAAATCGGGGTTCTCCAGCTCATGGGTGGCGATCACCTCGCAGGGGACCCCGATACGGAGCGCCAGGTCCTCCGCATTCCGGAGCTCGCTCTCCGGCAGGGTATCGGACCGGCCGATGACCGCAAGGCAGCGGATATCCGCCTCCTTGATGACCTTCAGGAGAAAGGTGCTGTCCACGCCCCCGGAAAAGGCAAGGACTACGGAATGCATTTCCCGCAGCAGGGAAAGGAGTGTCTCGATCTTTTCGGTCATATTCTTCTCGCTGCGCAGCGCTCCGCCTTCTCTACGGTTTCACCGGACCTTACAGCACCGTAATCTCGTAGTTTTCCTGGTGCAGCTTGATATCCTCTTTGATGATGAGCTGTATGCCGTATGTGTCCTCGATCTCTTCGATGCCCTGCCGCTCTTCGTCGGAGAGGAGCTCTGCCACCGCATGGTTGGCCTTTATCATCGCCATGGTGCCGCCGGCGAGGTTCATCTTCTTTATCTTCCTGAATATCTCGTACGCCACGGTCCGCGCGGACTTGATGAACCCCCTGCCTTCGCAGTAGGGGCACTGCTCGCACAGCACACGCCCGAGGCTCTCCCGCACGCGCTTCCGCGTCATCTGGATGATGCCGAGCTCCGAGATGGTGTAGATGGTGTTCTTCGCCCTGTCCTTCTTCATCGCCTCGACAAAGGCCTTGAACACCTTCTCCCGGTTTTCGATCTTCTCCATATCGATGAAGTCGGTGATGATGATCCCGCCGAGGTTCCTGAGCCGTATCTGGTACGCAATCTCCTTCACCGCTTCGAGGTTCGTCTTCAGGATGGTGTCCTCCAGGTTCTCCTTGCCCACGAACTTGCCGGTATTCACATCGATCACCGTCATCGCCTCCGTCTGGTCGATGACGATGTACCCCCCGGACTTGAGCCACACCTTCCTGCCCAGGACCCGCGATATGTCGAGCTCTATCCCGAAGGCATCGAAGAGCGGCTCCCTTCCCTCGTACAGCTCGATCTTGTCGAGAAGACGCGGAAAATACGACTTGGCGAAATCCTTCAGCCTCTCGTGCTCCTCGACGGAGTCGATGATGAGCCGCTCCACGTCGTGGCTCATGAAATCCCGCACACTCCTGAACACCAGGTCGAGATCGCTGTAGAGCAGAGAAGGCGCGGACACCTTCTCCTTCTTCTTCTGAATATTTTCCCAGAGCAGGAGCAGGAATTCGAGGTCCCGCTTGATTTCATCGAGGGTGGCGTCCTCGCACGCAGTCCTCATGATCAGCCCGAACCCCTTCGGCCTCACCTCCGCGGCGATGTTCTTCAGCAGGGTGCGGGTCTCCTCGTCCTCGATCCTGCGGGAGATCCCTACATGCTCCACGTTGGGCATGAGCACGACGTACCTGCCGGGCAGGGTGACGTAGGAGGTCACCCGCGCTCCCTTGGTGCCGAGGGGGTCCTTGGAGACCTGGACCAGCAGCTCCTGTCCCTCCTGAATCAGCTCCTCGATGGAAAAGGACTTCTCCATGTACTCAGCCCGGGAGTACGGCTCCTGGTCCACCACCTCGCTGTCGAGGAACGCGGTGTAGTAGTCGCCCATGTCCGTCATGATGTCCGCCACATAGAGAAAGGCCGCCTTTTCGAGCCCGATGTCGATGAAGGAGGACTGCATTCCGGGCAGTATCTTCAGGACCTTCCCCTTGTAGATGTTGCCCACCAGGCTCGCGTCCCGCTTCCTCTCGATATACAGCTCGACCAGCTGGCCGCCTTCGAGGAGGGCAACCCTGCTCTCTTCCCTCGTTACATTGATAACCAATTCGCCTGTCATCGCGCTCGTCGTTCTCCATCGTTCCGGAAGGCACTGCATGCCTTCGCATCGTTCCTGCCCTCTTTGCCTTCAGGATATGCA
The DNA here is from genome assembly GCA_046350935.1 of Thermodesulfovibrionales bacterium. Classification (GTDB taxonomy): domain Bacteria; phylum Nitrospirota; class Thermodesulfovibrionia; order Thermodesulfovibrionales; family Dissulfurispiraceae; genus Nitrobium. Next base: position 84,913 of record JAXLZK010000001.1, on the reverse strand, counting down.
GGCTTACCCTAACAGCGGCTCCACCCAGCCGTTCCGCCAGCCGTAGACCGCCTTCCTCGTTATCGCAAGCTCCCGCGCATCGGCGCCGAAGAGCGCCCCGACAATCTCCCCGATCCTCACCTTGACCGCATCGGTCTCCCTGAGGAAGAGGGTTACCGCCGGCGCCGCCCCTTCCTGCTCATCCGGCCGCCATTCCACGCGCTCGACGCAGGGGGAGATATCCACGTCCTTCCCCTCCCGCTGTACTATCAAAGAGCCCGGCAAAGGTACCGGCGAGGCTTCCCCTGCGCTCCGCTCTAGACCCCGGACCTCATATTCGTAGCGCGTGATAAAGCTGCCCAGGGAGGGCTCCCGTACCGGAATGACCGACATTTTGTGCACGGCGATTCCTTCGGGAAGGGCGCTGTTTACCGCGCGCATATGGAATTCTATATCAAAAGGAGTGAAAACCTCCATGTCGAAATATTCCCGCTCGCCGGCCACACCGACACCCAGGGGCTGGCCGAAGGAAATCTTCGGAGCCGGATGGAACCCCTTCGAGAAATCGAAAGGGACCCCTGCCCTGCGCAATCCCCTGATAAGCGCGGTGGAGAGCTCAAGGTGGGAGAGATAGCGCAGCCGCCCCTCCTTCGAGAAGCGGCACCGCACGCGAAGCGTCGCGCCGTATTTGCCGCCCTGCGGTGCAGGACGCACCTCCTCAGGGGCCGCCGGCGCCACAGGTTCCGCGGCTTCCGGAACGCCCGCCGCACCCGCGCCTGTACGGTCCCTGCCGTCGCAGCGCAGGCCGCACGCAGTGCAGACCCTGCTGCAGTCAGGCGTCCTCTCTTCAGACAACGCCCTCTCGTACTCTCTGTAGAGGACCTCCTTCCTTACTCCGCTATCGATCGGCTCCCACGGCAAAAGCTCCTCGCGGGCGAAGCTCCTGCGCGCGTAGGCGGGACCGTCGATCCCCGTCCTCTCCATCGCCTCGGTCCATCTCCGGAAATCGAACATTTCCGACCAGCCGTCAAGCCGGCAGCCCAGCTCCCATGCCTTTTCCACGAGATCGGCAAGCCGCTCGTCTCCCCGTGCGAAGACGCCCTCGAGGAGGCTCATTTCTCCGTTGTGCCCCTTGAACTTGAACTTCTTGCTGCTCAGCACCTCTTTAAGGTACTGCAGCTTCCTCTGCATCTCTCCGTGCTCGATCTGACCGCACCACTGGAAAGGGGTATGCGCCTTGGGGACGAAGGGAGAGATGGTGATGCCGATGTTGACGAATCTCCCCGTGTTCTTTTTCGCGACCCGCAGCGCCTTCAGCGCCATCTCCCGGATAGCCTCCAGGTCTTCGTCCCTCTCCGTCGGGAGGCCGATCATGAAATACATCTTGAGATTGAGCCAGCCCTCCTCGAAGAGCGCCTTCAACGCCCTCTCGTAATCGTCATCGGTGAAGTCCTTGTTGATGACGCTCCTCAGCCGCTCGGTGGCGGCCTCAGGCGCAATGGTGAAGCCGGTGTTCCGTACGGACCGTATCTCCCGCAGCACGTCCGGATTGAGAGACGCCACGCGCAGAGAGGGAAGGGAGAGGGCGATCTTCGAGGCGCCGAACCTCCTGTTGAACTCCCGGGTGACGGGAAGGAGGTGGCAATAGTCGCCGGCGCTGAGCGAGGTGAGGGAGACCTCGTCATACCCGGTATTCCTGAGGGAAGCCCCGGCGATTTCGAGCACCCGCTCCGGGGACCTTTCCCGGAGGGGACGGTAGATCATGCCCGCCTGACAGAACCTGCAGCCCATGGTGCAGCCCCGGGACACCTCGATCGTTATCCGGTCATGCACAATGGAGGTATAGGGGACCACGGGCCGGATGGGATACGGCGCCGTATCGAGGTCAGCGATAAAGCGCCTCCCGACCCTGCTTTCCGTCCCGTGAACGGAAGGGACAAAAAACCCGGCCAACTGTGCGACCTCACGGAGGAGGGATTCGCGCTTCCCGTCTCCCGACGCCTTCCAGCGGTGCACCGTCTCTATCAGCTCCCGCACTGCCTCTTCACCGTCGCCCACGAGAAAAGCGTCGATGAACGGCGCCATGGGCATCGGGTTCACCGTGCAGGGCCCGCCCGCCACCACAAGGGGCATATGCCCTTTTGCGGCAAGCCTGTCCGCGGAGCGGAGGGGAATCCCTCCGAGGGAGAGCATATTCAGTACTGTCGTATACGACAGCTCGTACTGCAGGCTGAAACCGACAAGATCGAACGCGGAAAGGGGCGTATTCGACTCAAGGGACGAAAGAGGGAGACCGCTCCTCTTCAGATGCTCTTCGAGGTCGGTCCACGGAGAAAAGACCCTTTCGGCTGAGGCGTGCGGCAAGCCGTTGACAAGGTCGTAAAGGATGCGAAGCCCGAGATGGGACATCCCCACTTCATAGACATCGGGAAAAGCGAGCGCACACCTCACCCGTATGGTCTTCCGGACATTTCCGGAAAATTCCTCGTGGTATTTTATTGCATTAAACTCACTATCGATGTAGCGGCTTGGTTTCTGGAAAAAGGAAAGGCTCACCTTTTAAGATACCACCTGGAAAGGCATTTAGGCAAGACACGTGCTACCCCTGTCTTGCATCAGCCCTTCCGGGGTGCCGGCAGTTTAACGCAGTTTATGTCGTGCTGCTCTTGTCGTTATTTCTTGGCAGTGGCTTTCTTCGCTGCGGGCTTTTTTGCCGGCGCCTCTTTTTTCGCGGGCGCCGCCTTCTTTGCAGGCGCTGCTTTCTTCGCGGGCGCCGCCTTCTTCGCGGGCGCTGCTTTCTTCGCAGGTGCCGCCTTCTTCGCGGGCGCCGCCTTCTTTGCAGGCGCTGCTTTCTTCGCAGGTGCCGCCTTCTTCGCGGGCGCCGCCTTCTTCGCGGGCGCCGCCTTCTTCGCGGGTGACGCCTTCTTCGCAGGTGCTGCCTTCTTCGCGGGTGCCGCCTTCTTCGTGCTTGCTTCAGTTTTGGCCATTCTACATCCTCCTCTTTTTTTTATAAATATTACTTATATTTTCCAGAAACTTCAAGAAAAATCGACAGAAGTCAAGAAAAAAATTAAAGAACCCTGCCCCCTTTATTTCATGTAAAAGGGCTTCCATAGAGGGTTTGCGCGTATACAAGCCCTTCTCACAGGGGCTGTGCTACAATAACAGTACCGTGAAGAGATATCTCCTTTATTCGTTCATCCTGCATATACTTCTTCTCTCAGTGGCCCTCTTTTTTATCAAAGAGCAGAAGCAAAAAGAGCCGGCCCCTTTTTACGCCCGCATCGTCACTCCGCAGGAAATGCCGGAGAAAAAAGCGGCGAGCCCCCTCAGGCCCCCTGCTGAAAAGCAGCGGAAGGAGGAGTTGTTCAGGATGCCGAAGCTGCCCAGGGACCTGCCGCCGCCCAAGGACCTGTACTCGGTTCCCTCCCGTCCTGCTCCGGCCCCTGCGAACCCTTCGGCGAGGAGAGAGCAGAAGCCCCCGGCCCCTCAGCGACCGCACGGCGAAGAAGAAATACCGCTGCAGGACGGCGATGCAAGGAGACAGCCCGACGAGAAATCTTCCGCCCCTCCACGGGAGGCGGCGAAGGACGCCGCGCCTGAACGCTCCCGGGAAGCGACAGGCGCGGAGCCGGGCATACAGGAGAACGGAAATGCCGGGGACACGCGGAAACCACCCCCCGCGCGCATACGGCCCCGCACCGCGCGGGAGAAGCTCTTCGATCCCGCTATCATCGGAGACCTCGCGCAGAAGGAGCAAGAGGATATAAAGCCGGACAACAGCATCACGTTCGACACGAAGGAGTTCAAGTATTACGGCTATATGCAGCGTCTGAAGGAGAAGATCGAAGGCGCCTGGCACTATCCCCACGAGGCCGCCGCACGGGGCATATACGGGGACCTGTACATACGGTTCACCATTAAAAGGGACGGCAAGCTCGGCGCGGTGGAGCTGGTGAGGACATCCGGCCACAAGATGCTCGACGATGCGGCCGTAAAAGCGCTGCGCAACGCAGAGCCTTTCTGGCCCCTCCCCGAGAGCATCGAGGACGATGCGCTGACCATCACAGGGCGGTTCATCTATTCGCTCTACGGGTCGTACATACGGTAAGACAGAATAAGACAAGTAGAGGTAGAGAAAAGACAAGTTCTCTTTCCTCTCTCCTCTGTTTTTACTTTACCTTTACCTGTCTCATTCTCTACCTGTCTTTACCTCTACCTGCCGTTTTCTGCCTTTTTTCGGCTTTGCTATAATTGAATAATGAAATGCAGACTGTACTTACACCTTGGAGACAAGGTCAGGCACCTGCGGTACTTTACGTGGGGGGTCGGAGAGGTCGTCGAAGAGAAGCACTCCGAGCTGCCGGGCGGGTTCTGTCTGGTCAGGATCCATTTTCAGGACGGAAAGGAGCGCTCGTTCATCAACGATCTCAATAACGAGCTCTGCTGCTACTACACGGGGATACGCCTGCTGGAGAACACCAACATCTGGGAGACATAGTCCCCCTTTTCGTTGCAGCAACGGGGGGGACGGGCATTCCTCAGCCCGTCCCCTTGACCGCTTACCGCTTTCTCTTTCGGACCGCTGCGGCGCTCCCCAGGAGCAGCACGATCCCGAACCCCAGAGGATAGTTGACCGCGTAGACCACCGGCGTGAGCATCCAGCGCACTGCCGTTCTCAGGGCCTCATGCTGCCGGATGAAATCCGCAACAGGCGGTGAAGTCCGGTAGTAGAACCGTACGAAAGCCGTGCCCCACTCCGTCCTGAGCAGGACGGTGTCCCTGAATTTCCGCAGCACCATGACATGGGGGTCGAGGTAGCTCCCGTACGCGGCCGTTGCAATGAAGCAGCCGCCGCCGCCGCCCCCGCCCCCGCCGGAAGAGGAGATGGTGCCGCCGGTGCCCGTGCCGCCTCCCGAACCGCCTGAGGAGGCGGCCCTCCCCTGGCCCACAAGGCTCAACTCGGCGGTCCCTGCGTTGCTCTCCACCGAAAGCAGTCCGCTATAGCTGGATTCGGCGCCCGGGGCAAATTGCACCGTGAGGGTAGAGCTCCCCCCCACCGCAATGTTAAGCGGAAGCGTCGGAGAGGACGAAAGAGAGAAGCCGTCCCCGGAAGCGCTCACGGCGCTGAGAGTGAGAGTGGCGGTGCCCGTGTTGCTGACCGTCACCGAGAGCGCACCGGTGCTGCCGGCCGAGACGGTGCCGAAATCGAGGCTCGTATTCGGGCTCAATGATATGGCCGGAACGCCCGCACCCGTACCGGTGAGCGTCACTGCTGCGGCCAGCCCCGTGATGTTCGTCTGGATGTTCAACTGGCTCGATGAACCGCCCACCTGCGTCGGCGTGTAGCGCAGCGTCAGGTTCAGCGACGTCCCGGCGGAAAGCGTAGAGGGGTAGTTCACCGATTCGATGATCGAGAAGGGTGAGCTCGCCCCCGTTATGTTGGTGATCTGGTAATCCACCGTCCCGTTGTTGGTGATGCTGAGGGGGAGGTCCGCGCTCTGGCCGAGGGTGATCGTACCGAAATCGAGGGTGGACGTACTCACGGTGATATTCGGCTGGACCCCCACGCCCTGGAGGTTGATCGTCTTGCTCTCCGCATCCGACTGGAGCACGAAGCTCGAGATGAAGGCTCCCTGCGCCGTAGGCTGGAACCGCGAGGTAAAGGTCAGCTCGGCTCCCGGCACCAGCTCGATATAGGTGCCCGCCGCGTAGGTGCCCTCGCAGGTCTGGAGCTCCGTCGTCAGGGATTCGTGGGAGAAGGGGGCGCTGAGGGAAGTGACGCAGTCGATCTTCAGGTTTGCGTCACCGGTATTTTTTACTTTGAAGGACTTGGTCAGGAACTGGTTGAGGATCACCGAGCCGAAATCGATGAGCAAGGGAGAGAAGGAGGTGTTGTCCTGGTTGAGGAGGGTCAATTGCGGCTGCCCCAGGGAAAACCTCTGGCCGTAGATGTCGGACAGGGTGGTCGAATAATTCCGGGCGTCCTTCCAGATGGTCAGGAACTGGTTGTTCTGCGAATTGTAGGCGATAACCGGCCCGTACTGGTTCGCCGGAGTGGTGGAGATGGAGTAGTTCGAGCCTCTCAGGGACCCCTCCGCATCCACATACTGGCCGTACACATCCAGGTTCTCGAGCGACACGGAGCCGTTTCTTCCGTCCTGCCATATGACGAAATACCGCTGGTTCACGGAATCGTAGGAGATGTACGGCTTCGTCTGCTTCGAGCCGGCCACGTTGTCATCCTGCTGCCCGTCGCTGTTGGTGTCCTGGTAGCTCAGGATAAGGTTCGAATTATAGAGGCTGCTCCCGGAGGCGATGAGCTGGCCGTACACCTTGGTATTCGAGCCGTCGCGGGTATCCTCCCATGCCACGAGGAACCTCTTCGCAATGGGGTCGAACTCCACTGCGGGCAGGTACGCGCCGCTGTCCGAATTCGAAACGCGGAGGGAGCTTATATAATCAAGGTTGATATTCTTCACGAAGAGCCCGAAGATCTCCCTGCTTGTCGGAACGTACTCCACGCTCCCTGCACCCGCAACGCTGTCGTTGGCGTCGCAGACGCCGTCGTTCTCGGCCGCGGGGACGTCGGTGCAGGTATCCGTCCTCGTAAAGACCCCTCTCCTGCCCTCCCACACGATCAGGCATTCCGTCGAGGTCGAGTCGCACGAGACATCCACATTCGCGATCTCGTCAATGAATTCAAACGTACTGACCACTTCGTATGCCGCTGCGGAGCGGGACTGGAGCCGCGCACGGGTATAGATGTCCTGCGCGGTGCTCACATCGATCCATTGGCGGGAGATCGTCGGCGAGGTCTGGTAGCCGGAAAGGTCGCTCCGCAGCGCCGCGTAGCCGACAAACTGCGTGTCCCCGAAAGCGAGGGACGGCTCCGTCAGATTCAGAGAGAAAGGCTGAAGCTTGCTCGTCTTCCGGGTGGTGCGGGACTCCACCCAGGCCAGCAGGAACCTGTCGCTCACGCTGTCATAGGTGATCTTGGGGGCTGTCCGGGAGCTGACGAGCGACTGGGTGCCCCCGGTCGTGAGATCGTCATCCTCGTAGGTCACCGCGGACTCGGTCCCCAGCACCGGATTCGAGCAGCTTGCGTCGAGGCCGGAGACGGAAATATCCTTGTAATAGATATACCCGCTCACATTGGCGGTAGAGCGGGTGTCCTGCCAGACGACGACGATCCGCCCCGATTTGTAGGCGGCACGCGGGACCGTCTGGTTCCCTGACGAGCTGCTCACCGTCACTTCGCTCCCGCAGAGGGTCCCGTTGCCGTCGATGAATTTCGCCTTGATGTCGGAGCCCGTACCCGAATTGCTCCAGTCCTCGTAGACGGTAAACCAGAGGTCCTTGTCGGCCAGGTAGATGAGATGAGGGTTCTGCTGGTCGCCCGAGGCGGTGGAGACGGCAATGGCGTCCCCCTCCAGCTTGGCGAGCCTGATCTTCCCGCTGGAGGCCTCCTGCCCGATCACCGTCCCCGCGGTATGATTGCTCGAACAGCCGGTCAGGGCGATGAGAAGCACACTGCAGATCAGAAGCAGGGCACATGCGGAAAACCCGCTGCCGCCTCCCGTCTTGCCCTTCCGTTCTTTATGAGGTCTTCTGCTCTTCATCATCATGGGGCTCCTCTTTCTTAAATTGCCGGCGTAGTTACCGGCTTTTCGTGCTGCCGGACGTGCTCGTGCTGTTCACGGTGATTTTCGAGCTGGCGAAGGCGTCCCCGGAGCGGGCTTCGAGGTCCCCGGAGTATTCCAGGCCCCCGCCGGTCTGCATATCCAGACGGAGGTAGTAGACACCGAAATCGTCCGTTTCCACGTCAAGAGGGGAGTTCACCGGGGTGTCGCCGTCATACAGCTGGACCACACCGTAGGAAGAGGGAACGGCGTAGGGGAAGGTAATGGTCACCTTCGTTTTACCGAGGGACTGCCCCTCTGCGTTCTGCAGGGAGATCGTATAGAACTGCGTCGTCCAGGACGTGCTGGAGGCCGCATCCGTTACGGTGATCTCCGCGGGGTTGACGCTCAGAGAGGACCCCGACGGCGCGGAGTTGCCGCCCCCTCCTCCGCAGCCGGAAAGAGCGACAAGACACAGCAGCAGCAAAAAAGACACGGCACGGCTCTTCTTCATCTATTCCTCCTTCGTCCTACAGCCTTTCTCCTGCGATGCAGCTTCCGTATCCTGCACTGAAAACCTGCACTGAAAACCTGCCGTGCGCCGTGAGCTACTTCACGATGCGCGGAGTGATAAAGATAAGCAGCTCCTCCGACGTCGTCTCCTTCGTCTGTTTCTTGAAGAGCATGCCCAGGATCGGCACATCGGAAATGCCGGGCACCTTCGAGTCGTCGGCGGTTTCGGAGCCCTTCAGGATACCGCCGATGACCACCGTCTCGCTGTCCTTCACCAGCACCTGGGTCGATGCCGCCCGGGTATCGATGGCGGGATTGCCGAGGGTGTCTTTCCGGTTGAAGTCGGGCTCGTCCTTGTTCACTTCAAGCTTGAGGAGGACCGTCCCGTCGGGGGCCACCTGCGGCGTCACCACCAGCTTCAGGTTGGCGTCGATGTACACGGTGGTGAAGGTGCCCTGGGTCGTGCCGGGCGTCGTCACGGGGATCTTCTTGCCGTGGCGTATGAGCGCCTGCTCGTTTTCGAGGGTCATGATCTTCGGGGTGGAGAGGAGCTTCGCCTTTCCCATGGCCTCGATGGCGGAGAGCCGCAGGTCCAGCCCGAGGGTCTGCGCCGCATTCAGATACCCGATGGTGATCGCGCTGGTCGGCACCGTCGATCCGGAAGTGGTCGCCGGGAGGTTGATCATCGTCGTATTGGAAGAATTCCCGCCCGTCACCGATGAGCCCGAAACGGAGCCGCTCGCCGTGGTCAGCCGGTTGGTGGAGGAGAGGCTCGCGCCCCACTCCACACCAAGGCTCCTCGAGTAGTTCGTGTTGACCTCCACGATCCTCGCCTCGATCAGCACCTGCGGAGTCGGCTTGTCGAGATCCGTCACAATCCGCTGGATCTCCTCCAGCACCGAAGGGATATCCTTCACGATGAGGGAGCGGGTCCTCGTATCGGTGCTCAGGCTTCCCCGGGGGGAAAGGACTTTCGCCTTTTCGAGGGAGTCCTTAACCTTTTCCACGTTTGCATAGTTCACGACGAGGATCCGCGTAACGATCTCCTCAGCTTTCCCGAACACCTCCCGCGTTTCCGCAAGGGTCTTTCTCTCCTCCTGGAACGACTTCACAGTGGCGATGCGGATCACGTTCCCCTCCACCACTTTTTCGAGGTTGAAAGTCCGCAGAATGATGTCGAGCGCCTGGTCCCACGGGACATTCATCAGCTTCATGGTGATCTTGCCCTTCACATCGGGATGGACGACGATATTGTAGCCGCTCACATCGCTCAGCAGCCGGAGGATGGGGATGATGTCCGCATCCTGGAAATCGAGGGAGATCAGGCGCGCCCCGCCCTTCCCCTCCTCTCCCAGCCTGAAGAAGCCGGCGCGCGGCGCACCGGCCGCCGTTTCCTGCTTTTCTCCCGCCGCTCCCTTGGCATACAGGGAGACCCGCAGTTCGTCGTCAATGGTCACGATCTCCTTGTTGAGCGCCCCCGTCAGCTCGATGGTGATCCTGAGCCTGTTTTCCTGCACCCGGTACCGGATGTCCTGCACCGGAGGGGCGGGTACGGAGGGAAGGGACGCCCCCATGATCACGCCGGGAATATCGATGATCAGTTTCTTCTCGGCCTCAAAGACAGAGGGATCGGGAAGGGCGCCGTCGCCCCGAATGATGATCTCCGCTCCCCTGGCCGTTTTGTTCAGCAGGACCGCGGTGATCCGCCCGGCGCCGTCGTCGTCTTCGTCCTCATCCGCGTCCCCTTCCTCCTCTGCCGTGTCGGCCGGGGCAGCCTGGAGTGCAGGCAGCTCCGCCGTGGTGCCGCGCGAACCGTCCGTGGCGGCCGCACCTTTCTTCTCCTCCTGTTGTACGCGGAGGACGAGCCGGTTCCCCTTCAGTTCGGGGACGACCGTGGAGGGCGATTGCAGGAGGATGTTCAGCCGGGAAAGTACGGCCGGGGACTGGATCTGTGTCGGAGCCACTTCGGTGATCCCCGCCCTGTCGGAAAAGATTTTTTCCCTAAACCGCCCCAGGGAAACGCCCTCAAGGTCCACAAGCACCCTGAAAGGGTCGCCGGGGCGGTGTACCGTATAGACGACCGGCCCGTCGACCGTCACGGCAACGGCGTTGTCCAGCACCTCGAGAGCGGTGATCTCCCGGGTCTTCTCCCTGCCGGCGTTCTCTTTTGCATACGCGGAGGTGCAGAGCAGCAGCAGCAAGAGAAGCAGCACAGGAACATCTATTTTCGGTCGCATCCTTTCTATTCCCCCCTCCATTTTCACCCTTCTTCCTCCCTGCGGAGCTTCAGAGTAATGTCTCTCGGGCTGACGGCGCCCCGGTAGTCTTTGATCTGCTCCCTGATGACCACGGAATCCCGTGAGATCCTGAGCACCTTGCCCCCGTTCGGACCGAGCTTCGTGCCCTCCCTGAGTGTATAGGATTTGCCGTCGGGAAGGGTGATGAGAGCATAGTATCCCTTTCCCGACCACAGTACCGCCACCAGCTTCACTTCCTCCGAGGCATATCTTTCCATGGGAGCGAGGACCCTCTTCTTTTCCTGCTCCGCCTTCCGGATAAGGGGAACAAAGGGGTCCCTTCTGTCTTTTGCAGAGTAGTCGTAGGGACCGGCGGAGATCTCTTCCTTTGCCTTTTCGGGCGCCGTTTCTTGCGTCTTTCCCGGGCTTTTTTCGGGCGTTTTTCCGGGCAGTGGGGTGGCGGGCTGAGGAGTTCCCGGCCCCGACAGAACGGGAGAAGCGAGGGAGACCGCGCAGACAAGGGCAAGCGCCGTTATGAACGTCCTGCTCATTTCTTCTCTTTCTCCTTCTCCTTTTTATCCTTCTCCTTGTCCTTCTTCTCGAGCTCCCGCCTCTCCGCTTCGGGGATCAGGGCGTAGGTGACGGCATTGAAACCCGCCTGCAGGAGGGAGGCGTCCCGGGTGTTCTTCGGGTCTCCTCCCCGCATCGTTATATTCGACAGATTGACCACCCTGCCCATCTTCGTCACACTGCTGAAGAACTCTCCGAAGTGATGGTAGGTCCCCCGCATCTCCACTTCCACCGGGATCTCGTACACCTCTTTGCTGGCGTGGACGCTCCTCTCCTTCGGCTTCCAGAGCACGACCTGCAGGCCCGACTTGGTCCCCAGCTCCGACACCTGTTTCAGCAGGCCCGAGACTTCCTTCTCCTCGGGGAGCTGCAGCTGCAGGGCAAGCAGCTTGTTCGTCAGCTGCTTGTTCCGGACAATAAGACCGGGCAGGCGGGCTGCGCTCTGCCGGAGCGATGTGATCTCACTCCGCTGCCGCTCCACCTCCGTCTGTACTTTGGTCCTCTCGTCGAGAAGGGGCTTGATCAGAAAGGAAACGGACAGGGCGACGATGAGCACGGGAGGGAGGGCGAGCAGCAGGATCCTCTGCGTCGGGGTGAGCGTATCGAGGGTGAAATGCAGCCTGAGGTCCATCGCTTACCCCTTCACCCGGAAAGCAAGTTTGAACCGGTACACGCGTATTTTCTCCACTTCCGCCTCGCGGGACTCCTCCAGGTAGACATCGAAAATGCTCGTCAGTCGCTTCAGATTGTTCACATAGGCGACGAGGTCGCTGTTGGTGAAGGTATGCCCTTCCAGGGCCACGGCGTTGTCCTTGTACGAAAGGGAACTCAGCCACACCCCGTCCGTAAGTACGCTGCTCACCTCGTCCAGTATCCGCACCGGCACCGACTGGTTTTTCCGCAGGACCTCGATAATGCCGCTCCGCTGCTCAAGCTCCTTGTTCATCTTCTCGCACTTCTTTATTTCGCCGATTTTCTTCGAGAGGCCGGCGAGGGTCGCCGCGTTCTGCTCGCTTTCCGCCGTGAGCCGCGAGACCGCCGTCTTCAGCAAGACCGTCGCACTACCCATCGAGAGGAGCGCACCCGCAACGACCACTGCCAGGAGAACGAGAAGGCGGGAAGGCGCAGCCGCCTTCTTCTTTTTCCGCTTTTCGACGAGAAGGTTGATCCGTATCATTACCGGTCCCCCACACGCCGGAGCGCAAGGCCCATGGCGATGGCTGCCAGGGGAGCGGCCTCCCGGAGGTGCGCCGCATCGAGCTTCTCCGGTATCCTGACCTGCCGGAAGGGGTCGGCAACCTCCACCGGAATGCCGAGCCGCTCCGCCATTACGTCGGGGAACCCCTTCAGCAGGGCTGCGCCCCCGCTCAGGATGATCGCCCCGATCTCCTCCTCGCTCACACTGCTCCTGAAATACTCGAAGGAGCGGTGTATCTCCGTATAGATCTCGTCGGAGGCGGAAGTAAGGACGAAAAGCGCCGTTTCGGGGGAGATGCCGTCGATGGACTGCCCTCGTTTCAGCCTCTCCGCATCTTCCCGCGAAATGTCGAGCTCCCTCTGCAGCGCTTCGGTGTGGTTGTTGCTCCCCATGACGCTGTCCCGGGTGAAGATCGGGACTCCTTCCTGGATGATAGTGATGTTCGTCTTGCTCGCCCCGACATTTACCAGCGCGACGATCCTCTTTTCGACGCTGTCGTAATTCACCTCGTACATGTTGTTCAGGGCGAAGGAGTCGATATCCATGATCACCGGAACGAGCCCCGCCCTCTCCACCGCCTCGACATACTCGGCGATGATGTTCTTTTTGACCGCCACCAGCACGACGTCCATCTGGCCCTCTTCGTCCGCTTTGGGGCCGAGTATCTGGAAATCGATATTCACGTCGTTGATATCGAAGGGGATATACTGCTCCGCTTCATACTTGATGGAGACGCCCAGCTCCTCTTCCGTCATAAGGGGAAGGGTGATTTTTTTAATGATCACGGAGGAATGCCCGGACACGCTGATCACCGCCTCTCCCGATTTTATTCCTGCTCTTCCCATCATTTCCTTGAGAGAGGCGGCGAGGGCGTTCTTGTCGGCGATGGCGCCGTCGACGATCACTTCGGCGGAGAGGGGCTGCACCTCGACGAAGGAGAGCTCATACCCGGACTTCGTATCGTTCAGCTGCACGGCTTTTATACAGCTTGAACCGATATCGAGGCCGAGCGGGCTCTTTTTTCTGAATAACATAGCGTCTATCATACATACAGGGATACTCCCCGTGTCAAGAGCTATGGAGCATGTTTACGCAGGGGAAATACGCTTCGTGTGACAGCCGTCACACGAAAGAGAGAATCCTTCCGAAAGGATCAGGGAAAAGGGTCACTTCTCTCTCACTGCTACCACCTCTCCTCTGTCATTGCGAGCGAAGCGTAGCAATCTCAACGGAATACCCGTTGCCGGGCAGGGTAATGCTCTTGTCCTGGCCTCAGACACACCCTACAGAGGCAGGTTCGTTTTAATGTGCAGCTCGCGGAGCTGCTTCTGCTCGACGGGGGAGGGAGCCCCGCTCATGGGGCAGACGGCCTTCTGCGTCTTCGGAAAAGCGATGACGTCCCTGATGGACGATGCGCCCACCATGAGCATCACGAGCCTGTCGAGGCCGAGGGCGATCCCCCCGTGGGGAGGCGCCCCGTAATCCAGGGCATCGAGAAGGAATCCGAATTTCGCCCGGGCATCCTCTTCGGAGATCCCCAGGACCTCGAACATCTTCTTCTGCACGTCCTTCCGGTGGATACGGATGCTGCCGCCCCCGATCTCGTACCCGTTCAGGACGATGTCGTAGGCCTTCGCCCGTATCTCTCCCAGGTGCGGGCTGTCAGGGGCATGCGCGGCAGAGAGCTTTTCCCCGTCCTCCTCCAGGGGAGCGGTGAAGGGATGGTGCATGGCCTGGAACCTGCCCTCTTCCTCGTCCCACTCGAAGAGGGGAAAGTCCGTGATCCAGACGAAACGGAAGCCCGGTTGTATCAGCTGCAGCCTCTTCCCCAGCTCGAGCCGCATGCGGCTCAGCACATCGTGCACCACCTTTTCCGTGTCGGCGACGAAGAGCATCAGGTCGCCCTCCTCCGCCTCCAGTCTTTCGGCCATCTGCCTCATCACCTCTTCGGGGAAGAATTTCGCGATGGGGGACTCGAAGCCGTTCTTCACCTTGATCCATGCAAGCCCCTTTGCACCGAAAGACTGCGCCTCTTCGGTAAGCAGGTCAATCTCCTTCCGCGACAGGCCGGCCATGCCCCTGCCGTTGACGGCTTTCACCCTGCCCCCCGAGGAAAGGGCGTCGAGGAAGACCTTGAAAGTACCCTGCTGTGCCAGATCGGCCATATCCTTCAATTCGAGTCCGAAGCGCAGGTCCGGCTTGTCGTTTCCGAACCGCTCCATGGACTCCCGGTAACTGAGCCGGGGGAAAGGCGTCTCGACGGCAACGCCGGAGGCTTTCCTGAAAACCTCCGGCAGCATCCCCTCGATGAGGGAGACGACGTCCCCGCGGTCCATAAAGGACATCTCCATATCCACCTGGGTGAACTCGGGCTGCCGGTCCGCGCGGAGGTCTTCGTCCCTGAAACACTTGACGATCTGGAAGTACCGGTCCATCCCGGCCGCCATGAGGATCTGCTTGAAGAGCTGCGGCGACTGGGGGAGGGCATAGAACTGCCCCGGATTGAGACGGCTCGGAACGAGGTAGTCGCGGGCCCCTTCGGGGGTCGATTTCGTAAGCATGGGGGTTTCGACCTCGACGAATCCCCGTTCGTCCAGATAGTCCCGTACGACCTTGCACACCCTGTGCCTGACGGTCAGGTTGTGCTGGAGCTCGGGCCTCCGCAGATCGAGGTAGCGGTGCTTCAACCGCAGCGCTTCCGAGGCATCGGCCGCCTCCTCCATGGGGAACGGGAGAACGGATGCCTCGTTCAGCACCTCCAGGGTATGCGCGTACAGCTCCGCGGTCCCGGTGGGGAGAGCAGGGTTTTCCGTGCCTTCGGGTCTCCTCCTCACCTCTCCTTCCACGGCGATGACGTACTCCGCCCTTAAGTCGTGGGCGGTGCGGTGCGCGTCCGCCGAAACATCGGGGCTGAAGACGACCTGCACGATGCCGCTCCTGTCCCGCAGATCGACGAAGATAAGTCCCCCGTGATCCCTCCTCCTGAAGACCCACCCCGCCAGTTTCATCGTGGAGCCGATATCCGACTCCCTGACCTCGCCGCACCCTTTATCGCGAAACATAAGAAATAAGACCTCCGTATACCATAGATGATCCCGGGGGGAGCAAAGAGACCCTTTTCAGTCTATGCTCCCCGCATCCTGTCGTATTCTCTCCAGCTCTTCCCGTGTGAGAGGCCTGATCTCGCCCGGCTTCAGGTCGCCGAGCCGCAGCCCGTCGATGCCCACCCTTTTCAACTTGATAACCGGGTGCCCCATCTTTTCGAGCATCCTCCGCACCTGCCTCTTCCTGCCTTCGTGCAGGGTCACTTCGAGCCAGGAATTGCTCTCCGCCGCCTTCTGCATCGAGATCCTCTTCACCCGGGCGGGTGCGGTCATCCCGTCTTCGAGGCGCACCCCGCTCCGCAGCTTCTCGATCTTCTCCTGCGCGACAGTCCCTTTCACCTTGACCTGGTAGATCTTCGGGACCTCCTTCGAGGGATGCAGCAGGGCCTGGGCGAAATCGCCGTCGTTGGTGAGCAGCAGCAGCCCTTCCGAATCGTAGTCGAGCCTGCCCACCGGGAAGACCCGGTACCGGATGCCCTTCAGGAAGGCCTTTACCGTCGTCCTGCCGGCGGGGTCGGAGAGGGAGGTCACCACCTCCCGCGGTTTGTTGAGCATGTAGTACACCTTCGGCTCGGGCCTGACCAGGAGCTTCCCGTCAACCTTTACATGGTCCCTGTCCGGGTCGGCCTTCATTCCCAGGGCCGCGGTCTTCCCGTTGACCGTGACCCTGCCTTCGGCAATGAGCTCCTCCGCCTTTCTCCGCGAAGCGACCCCCATCCGTGCAAGTATCTTCTGTATCCGCTCTTCCATAGGCTCCTAATGAACAGGGGAAGGTTATATTTTTATCTCCACGTACGCCTTTTCACGCAGCCCCCTTACCCAGTTGCGAAGCTCCCGCGAAAGCTTCGCATCGAGCAGCTTCTGCCGCACCGCTTCGCGCAGCGCCTGGGGCGTATCGAACCGCCGGATCTCGTTCAGCTTGAGCAGGTGCATCCCGTCATCACCCCAGAACGGCTCGCTCATCTGCCCCGCCTTCAGCCCGGACAGCACGGCAAGGAACTCGGCGGACATATCGGACGTCCTGATGAAGCCGAGGTCCCCGCCGTTCCGCGCGCCGGCGCCTGCGGAGTGCTGCCGCGCCAGATCGGCAAAGTCCGCCCCCGCCTTTATCTGTTTCAGGATCTCCGCCATCTTCTCTTCAACCTGTTTCCTGTCTTCCGTCTTCTTCAGAAAAAGGTGGCTCACCGAGAAGCCTTCATTTTCCTTCGCCTCGTTCTTATGATCGGTGAGGTAATTGTCGATCTCCCTCTCGGTCACCAGGACCTTGCTCTTCACTTCCTGGTCGACGATGCGGCTCAGCGTAATCTGCTCGGCGAGGCGCTTCTTGTAGGCATCAAGGGAAAAGCCCTCCTTGCTTACCGTCTCGGCAAAGGCCTCGTCCGACAGGGAATACTTCTCCTTGATGCTCCTCATGGCCCTCTCCACATCCGCCGTGCCGGCGGAGATCCCGATCCGGGCCGCCTCCTGCAACTGCAGCCTCATATCAATGAGGAGATCGAGGTAGTGCAGCTCGCTCTCCTTGAATATCCGCCGCCTGTCCTCGGCTTTCAGGGCCTTGACCTCGTCAGCCGCTTCGTACTCCATGCCCCGGTACACATCGCTCCAGGTGATCACCTCCTTGTTCACGATAGCCATCACCTTATCGAGCAGCACGGCGCCCTGTGCAGCGGAAACATATCCCAGCACCAGGACGAAGATCCCGGACAGCAGTATCCCCTTTCCCATCGTCGCACCTCCCACTATGCTCATGGCGCGCAGTCTCCGACGCACCGTTGCATGCCGTTTCTCTTTTCGCTGCGGGCCTCTCCGGGCCGCAAGCCTCCTATTGTAGCATATTCCCGGTCCCCGGTTTTGCCCGCGCAGTGCAGCTCTCCTACTCGTCGGTTTTGAGGGGAGGGACCTCCACCGTTTCCGACGGGGCGCTCTCCTGCTCAGGCCCCCGGGCGGTGACATAGTAGAAGGTCCTCACCGTCAGGGGGGCGTCGTCCGTAAAGGCAGGGGCAAGGGATTCGCCGATGGCGCTGAAGTCCTTCTCCCCCCCTTTCTTCCGGTAAATGCGATATCCGGACAGCCATGTCTCGGAATTCCCGTCCCACAGAAGGAAGACCCGCTGCGGGGTGGGGACATATTTCAGGCCGGAAGGCCGGGACGGCACAAAGGACGCCGGGGACACCTCCAGCTCCTTCGAGGGGAATCCCTCGTCCCGCAGGGCGGTGGCGCGGAGGGTCCTTACCGTATAGAAAACGGGGCGCTCCCTTTCTATGCGGTCGCGGAAGACAGGCCCCTCCAGGGGAGAGGAATTAACCGGTGCAGCAGCGTAGCTCCCGCCTGCATATCTCCGGTAGACATTGTACCGGGCTCCGGGAAAGACCTCTTCCCACCGGAGCTCGAGGGAGTCGCTCAACACCCGTGCGGAAAGCTCCGCGGGAGGAGGCGGCACAGGCTCAGGGCGCACCTCCAGCACCGGGGAGTCATCGCTCAGCACATTTCTCATGCTATAGACGCGCACCCGGTACCAGTAGCGCTTCCTGGTCTCGAAATCCGTCTCCACATACCGGGATGCATCGCCCTTCAGAAACAGGAGGTTCCTGAACTCTCCGGCTCCCCCCGCAGGGCCTGCCTCGGCCCTTTCGACGTAAAAGCCCTTGATGCCGCTCCGCGCATCGGCAGGGTACGGCCACGCGATGATGAGCTCGTTCTCACGGTGGACGGCAGAGAGCTCCAGCACCGGCGGAGGCTTTTCAAAAGTCCTGAGGGTCAGATTTCCCTTCTTGCCGCAGGCGGCAAGGGGCAGAAGGAGAAAAAGAGCACCGAGCAAAGGGAAAAGCTTTCCGGGCCCCCCTTTCTTCATCTCTTCAGCCTCCTCAGGAAACGCCGTATCTGCTGCTTCACCTCCGCGGGTGAAGTGCCCCCGAAAGATTTTTTCGCCCCCACCGATGCGGACGTGCCGATGAAACGGTAGATATCCTCCCCGATGGCATCGGAAAAGGACCGGTACTCCCCGGCGCTCAAGCCGGAAAGCCCCTTGCCCCGGTCGATACAGTACCGGACGATCTTTCCGGTGATCTCATGGGCTGTCCTAAAGGGGACCCCCTTGCGCACCAGGTACTCGGCAATATCGGTCGCCGTGGAAAAGGCGGCATCGGCGCCGGCTTCCAGCCTCTCTTTCCTGAACTGCACCGTGCGGAGCATCTCCGAGAGGATGCTCACGGTCGCGGTCACCGTATCCACGGTGTCGAAGACAGGCTCCTTGTCCTCCTGCATATCCCTGTTGTAGGCAAGGGGGAGGCCCTTCATGACGGTAAGCAGCCCCATGAGGCTCCCGTACACCCTGCCTGTCTTCCCCCGCATCAGCTCCGCCACGTCGGGGTTCTTCTTCTGCGGCATGATGCTGGAACCCGTGGTGAAGGCGTCGGAAAGCTCGATAAAGGAAAACTCCTCAGAGGACCAGAGGACGAGCTCCTCGGCAATCCGCGACGTATGCGTCATCAGAACGGAAGCGCAGCAGAGGAACTCGAGGGCGAAGTCCCTGTCCGCGACCGAATCCATGCTGTTCTCCGACACGGAGTCGAATTCGAGCAGCTCCGCCACATACCGCCGGTCGATGGGCAGCGAGGTCCCCGCAAGGGCGCAGGAGCCCAGGGGCAGCACATTGATCCGCTTGAGGGAGTCCTCGAACCGCGCCCGGTCCCTGCCGAACATCTGGGCATACGCCATCAGGTGGTGGGAAAGGAGCACCGGCTGCGCCCGCTGGGTATGGGTATACCCGGGCATGATCACCCCCAGGTGCTCCTCAGCCAGATCCGCCAGCACGCCCTCAAGCCCTTTCAGGAGGCCGGCGATGTCCCGCACCGACGCCCGGAGATAGAGCCTGAGGTCCAGGGCCACCTGGTCGTTCCGCGAACGCGCGGTATGGAGCCTCCCCCCCGCCTCGCCGATCTTCCCGATCAGAGCAGCCTCTATATTCATATGGATATCCTCGAGCTCTTCGCTGAACCGGAACCTGCCCTCCTCGATTTCCGTGCGGATCTCCCGGAGGCCGTCCAGGATCCTGTCCACATCACCAGCGGGAATGATGCCCTGCTTCGCAAGCATCTTCGCATGGGCGATGCTCCCCTCGATATCGTACTTCCAGAGCCTCTTGTCAAAAGAGATGGATTCGGTGTACTTTTCCACGCTCCGCGATGTCTTCTCGGTAAACCTTCCTGCCCAGGGTTTCTTCATAGCTTTCCTAACCATTATGAGTATGAATGGAATGGGGCAGGGAGCGTGCGGGGGAAAGACCCCCCCGCAGGTACCCTGCCCGTGTGCCGGAAAAGGGTCCGGGTTAGTGCTGCGCAGCCTCTTCTTTCAGCTTCTGCCTTTCCGTTACCAGCTTCTGTGCGACATGGCCGGGGACCTCCTCGTAATGGGAGAACTCCATTGAATAGAGCCCCCGCCCCGAGGTGATCCCCTGGAGCTGGTTTGCATAGGTGAGCATCTCCGCCATGGGGACGAGCGCGAGTATCTTCTGGTTCCCCCCTGCCTGAGGATCGACCCCCTGCACCTTGCCGCGCCGGGAGTTGAGGTCTCCGATCACTGTGCCGAGCGCGTCCTCGGGAACGGTCACTTCCACCTTCGTGATGGGCTCGAGCAGGACGGGCTTCGCCTCCATGAAGGCCTTTTTCAGGGCCATGGACCCCGCGATCTTGAAGGCCATTTCCGAAGAGTCCACCGAGTGATAGGAGCCGTCGAAGAGGGTGACTTTCATATCCACCACAGGATAGCCGGCAAGGATCCCCTCGTGCATCGTCTCCGCAACGCCCTTTTCGACGGCAGGCCGGTATTGCTGGGGGATGACGCCTCCCACGATCCTGTCCACGAACTCGTACCCCGCACCCCTCGGGAGCGGCTCGATCTCGATCCAGCAGTCGCCGTACTGTCCGCGCCCGCCGGACTGCTTCTTGTACTTACCCTGTGTCTTGGCGGATGCCTTGATGGTTTCGCGGTACGGTATCTTCGGCGTCTTCATGACCACCTCCACGCCGAACTTCCTCTTCAGCTTTTCGAGCGACACTTCGAGGTGGACCTGGCCCATCCCGGAAAGGATCATCTCCTTCGACTCCTCGTCCCGCGAAAAGCTCAGGGTGGGGTCCTCCTCGAGGATCCGGTGGAGACCGGTGCTGACCTTCTCCTCGTCTCCCTTGGTCTTCGGGGCCATGGCGTAGGAGATGATGGGGGATGCGAACCGCACCGTTTCGAGGACAAGGGGATGGTGCTCTTCGCACAGGGTGTCCCCCACGTTCGTGTCCTTCAGCTTCACCACCGCGGCGATGTCGCCGGGCCCCACCGCCTGCACCGGGACATGCTTCTTCCCGACGAGGTGGAAGACCTGGCCGATCCTTTCCTTTGTTCCGGTCACCGCGTTCAGCACCGTGGAGTCCGCCTTCAGGACGCCCGCATACACCCGGAAGATCGAGAGCTTGCCGGAGAAGGGGTCGGCGACGGTCTTGAAGACATACGCGGTCAGGGGGGCGGAAGGCTCCGGCTTCCTCTCCACCTCTTTTCCCTCCTTCGGGTTCTTTCCCCGGATCGGGGAGATCCTGCTCATCTCCACCGGACTCGGCAGGCAGAGGAGCAGGGCGTCGAGGAGCTGCCGCACGCCGATGTTCAGAGTGGCGGAGCCGCATACTGCGGGAATAAATCTCCGGGTCAGCGACGCCTCCCGGATGCCTTTCATGATTTCCTCCGAGGTGATCTCCCCGCCTTCGAGGTACTTTTCGAGGAGCGCGTCGTCCGATTCGGCTATCTTCTCCACCAGCTTCTTCCTGTACTCGTCGACGCGCGCCTGCAGCTCTCCGGGGATGGCGGCCTCGACCGTCTTCCCGTTTTCCGTGAGAAACGCCCTCATGGAGAGCAGGTCCACCACCCCCCTGAAGCTTCCGCCCTCCCCCACCGGTATCTGGAGCGGGATCGCCTCCGTCTCGAAGGATTTCTGGATCTCGCTCAGGGCCTGGGAAAAATTCGCGGATTCCTTGTCCAGCTTGTTGATGAAGACGATCCTCGGGACCTCGAACTCACACGCGAATTTCCATATCTTCTCGGTCTCCGCCTTCACGCCCGAGAGGGCGCTGACGATGACGACGGCGCCGTCGGAGACCCGGAGGCTTCCCCGCGTGTCCTCTATGAAATTGATGAAGCCGGGAGTATCGATGAGGTTGATCCGCGTATCTTTCCAGTCGCAGAAGGCGATGGCTGAGGAGACGGAGATCTTCCGCGCAATTTCCTCCGGCTCGTAGTCCATGGTGGTGGTGCCGGCCTCGGTGCTCCCGATCCTGTCGATCACCCCCGTGTTGAACAGGAGAGCTTCCGCCAGCGAGGTCTTTCCGGCGCCGCTATGCGCGATGATCGCGACATTCCTGATACGCCCTGCATCCAGGTATGACATAGATACCCCCTTTATAATGGAATACGAAATTCACAAAACCGGAATCCGGGAAACGCTCCGGGCACGACAGGCGACAAACCAGGAACGCAGTGTCCTTATCGCTCCGTATTCAGTATTTCCTCTATCACCGGCATGTATTCCTGCTTCGCCTCGAACTTCCTGACAAACAGCTTCATAAGCAGAAAACAGAGGGCGAAGAGGCCGAATCCCCCCACGGCGGAAGCGCCGTCGGGGTCCATACCGAGGAGAGGGGCGAGATATTCCTTGCCGAGCACCGCCCCGATGATCAGCAGCAGTGAGGGGATGCCGTACACGAGGAGGGTTCCCTTCAGGTAGGTGTATGGCTTCATTACTACCCTGACGGTGTCCCCCACCCGGGCATGGGCGTTGTTCAGCGCCTCGATCCTCCCCTCATTGCCGCCCACCGAGGAGCAGAACGCGCCTCCGGGGCACGATTCGCACGAACTCTGTTTCCGCACGGCCACGAGGGCCCGGGGACCGTTGATTTCCCGCACCACTCCTGTTTCTTCCATACGCTCTTTACTATATCACAACTTGCTGTTCAGCACCAGAAGCCGCAGTTCGGTCATCTCCTCGATCGCGTACTTGACTCCCTCCCTGCCGAAACCCGACTGTTTTACCCCCCCGTACGGCATATGGTCGACACGGTAGGTGGGGATGTCGTTGATGATGACGCCGCCCACCTCGATGCGCTCGAAGGCGCTGAAGGCGTGCTGCAGGTCCCGGGTAAACACTCCCGCCTGGAGGCCGTACATTGTGCTGTTCACCGCACGGAGCCCCTCCTCGAAATCCCTGACCCGCACCACGGTCACGACGGGAGCGAAGACCTCCATGCAGCTGACCTTCATCTCCGGGGTGGTGTCCGCCACCACCGTGGGCAGGTAGAAGCTCCCCTCCCTCCTGCCCCCGGCCAGCACCTTCGCCCCCTTCTCCCGCGCCTCTCCTATCCAGGCGTCGGCCCGCACCGCATTTTTCTCGTCGATCATGGGTCCGATGTCCGTATCGTCCGCAAGCGGGTCCCCTATCTTGAGCGTTTTGACAAGGGAGAGGAACCTGCCGACGAAGGCGTCGTACACCCGCTCGTGGATATAGATCCGCTGCACCGAGATGCAGACCTGTCCCGCGTAGGAGAACGCGCCGGTAACGCACCGTTTCACCGCATACTCCAGGTCGGCGCTCTCATCAACGAGGACGCCCGCGTTGCCGCCCAGTTCGAGGAGCGCTTTCTTCTGGGGCGCCTTCGACTTCAGCATCCACCCCACCGGGGCGCTGCCGGTGAAGCTCAGCACCTTGATGCGCTCGTCGAGGATGAACTTTTCGGCGATGTTCACCTCGCAGGGAACGACGCTGATTCCCCCCACGGGCAGTCCCGCCCCGGTCGCGATCTCGCCGAGGAGCAGCGCAGTGGCGGGGGTCGGTGCGGCCGGTTTGATGATGATCGGGTTTCCGGAGGCGATGGCAGGGGCCACCTTGTGAGAGACGAGGTTCAACGGGAAGTTGAAGGGAGTGATGCCGATCACCGGTCCGGCGGGAAAGCGCCGGGTAAAGCCCCACCGCCCCTCGGAAAAGGCGTTCCTGTCGAGGGGGATCACCTCTCCCCCGATCCGGCTCGCCTCCTCAGCGGCGACCCGGAAGGTCAGGACCGACCGGTCCACCTCGCCACGGGCATCCCGCAGGGGTTTGCCGCTTTCGAGGGTGATCGTCCGTGCGACCTCCTCCCGCCTCTGCAACAGTGCCTCCGCGATACCGTCCAGTATTTCCGCCTTCCGGTAGGAGGGGAGGCCGGCGATGGTCTCCCGTGCGGCATGGGCGGCCGCGATCGCCTCTTCAGCCTCCCCTTCGCCCGCCAGGCAGACCTCGAAGACGACCTCGTTATTGTAAGGGTTGACGACCTGCAGCGTATCTTTTGTTTCGACCTCACGTCCTGCGAGAAGCAGTTTCAAGCGCTTTTCCATCAACCTTCCCCCTTTTTTGATTTCTTTGCACTCCTGCATTATTATATCTTACCACGTATGGCGGAGCGGCCCGCAGTCTGCAGGCATACCCTGAAACAAAGGAAGAAAGAAATGGAAAAAACGCGGTGCGCATGGTCGCTGTCCGATCCTCTTTATATCGATTACCACGACAGGGAATGGGGCGTGCCTGTTCACAATGACGGGCGCCTCTTCGAGTTCCTCGTGCTGGAGGGGGCCCAGGCTGGATTGAGCTGGATCACCATCCTGAAGAAACGGGAAGCGTACCGGAAAGCCTTCGACGGCTTCGACCCGGAGAGGGTCGCCCGTTATGATGAAAAGAAGCTGCGGCTCCTCCTGGCGGATACGGGAATAGTCAGGAACCGCCTGAAAATCGGGGCCGCGGTGGCCAATGCACAGGCCTTCCTGAAAGTGCAGGAAGAGTTCGGGAGCTTCGACGCCTATCTCTGGCGGTTTACGGAGGGAGAACAGAAGGTGAACGCGTGGAGGACGCTCAGGGAGGTCCCCGCCCTCACGGCCGAGTCCGTTGCCCTGAGCAGGGACCTGAAGACACGCGGTTTCACCTTTGTGGGCCCGACCATCTGCTATGCCTTCATGCAGGCGGTGGGCATGGTGAACGACCACCTGGTGGAGTGCTTCCGGTATGGGGAGATCAACGGGGGGTAGAAGAGGGGGCAGGCAACTATCGTTCCCGCCCTGCGCAAAGCTCCTACTCTTTCTCCTTCAGCAGCTTGTACTCGATGCTGTCCACCAGCGCCTGCCACGAGGCTTCGATGATGTTTTCGGAGACCCCCACCGTGCCCCATTTGTGCACCTCGTCCCCCGACTCCACCAGGACCCGGACCCGCGCGGAGGTTCCCCTCCCGGCGGTGAGCACACGCACCTTGTAATCGTACAGCTTTACTTCCTTCAGCTCCGGGTAGAACTTCTCGAGCGCCTTCCTTAGGGCGTTGTCGAGGGCGTTCACCGGGCCGTTCCCCGTAGCCGCGGTATGCTCGATGCTCCCTCCCACCTTCACCATGATGGTCGCCTCGCTGAGCGGCTTTTCCTTCTCCTTCCGCTTCTCGTCGATGACCCGGAACCCGATAAGGTCGAAGAACCTCCGGTGCAGCCCCAACGCCTTCTTCAGGAGCAGCTCGAAGGACGCCTCCGCACCCTCGAACTGGAAGCCCTGGTGCTCCAGGTCCTTCAGGGTGTCCAGGATGCCCTGGACCTCGGGAGAATCCGATTCGAGATGGATAGTAAACTCCTCGGCCTTTCGGAGGATGTTGCTCTTCCCGGCCATGTCGGAGATCAGCACCCGCTGGGAATTCCCCACCAGCTCGGGCCGGATATGCTCGTAGGTTTCCGGCCTCTTCCTGATCGCGCTGACATGGATACCGCCCTTGTGGGCGAAGGCGCTGTCCCCGACAAAGGGCTGCCGTTTGAAGTGCCTCAGGTTGGAGATCTCGTTCACGAACCGGGACACGTCGCGCAGCTTCTCCATCTGCTCTGCAGAGAGGCAGCGGTATCCCAGCTTGAGCTGGAGGTTCGGGACGATGGAGCAGAGATTGGCATTGCCGCAGCGCTCCCCGATGCCGTTGATCGTCCCCTGGACCTGCACCGCGCCCTGCTCCACCGCAATGATGGAGTTGGCCACCGCGCATTCCGAGTCGTTGTGGGCGTGGATCCCCAGAGGGGTCTTCACGCTCCTGCCCACCGTCTGCACGACTTTCTTCAACGCGGGAGGGAGGGTGCCCCCGTTCGTGTCGCAGAGCACCAGGCGGTCCGCCCCCGCGGACTCGGCCGCCTGGAGGCATTTCAGCGCGAATTCCGGATTGCCCTTGTACCCGTCGAAGAAATGCTCCGCGTCGAAAAAGACCTTTTCCGCATTCTGCTTGAGGAAACAGACCGAGTTATAGATGATTTCGAGGTTCTCTTCGAGGGGGATCTTCAGGGCCTCCCTGACGTGAAAGTCCCATGTCTTGCCGAAAATGGTGAGGACCCGCGCTTTTGAATCGACCAGGGTCCGCAGGGTATGGTCGTCCTCGGCCGTGCCCTTCGGCCGGTGCGTGCTCCCGAAAGCGACCACGACGGAATGCGACAGGCAGAGCTTCTTCGCCTTCTTGAAATACTCCGCATCCTTCGGGTTGGACCCCGGCCACCCCCCCTCGATGTAGTGGATGCCGAACTCGTCCAGCTTCTCGGTGATGCGCAGCTTGTCCTCGACGGAAAAGGCGACATCCTCCGCCTGGGAGCCGTCCCGCAAGGTGGTGTCGTATAGCTCGATGGTGCGCATCGTACCCCTAGTGGGCCGCTGCGAGCCCGAAGGTGTCGTGCAGCACCCTCACCGCCAGTTCCGTATACTTCAGGTCGATGATGCACGAGACCTTGATCTCGGAGGTGCTGATCATGATGATGTTGATCCCGTGGGCCGCCATGGTCTCGAACATCCGGGCGGCGACCCCGGAATGGGTCCTCATTCCCACCCCCACGATGGATATCTTCGCAATGTCGTCTCGCAGGGTCACTCCGGCGGCGCCCAGCTCCCCGGCGATCTTCTCAGTCAGTCCGACCGCCTTCCTGCTGTCCGTTTTCGGCACCGTAAAGGAGATATCGGCGGAGCGGCCGTCGCTGCTCACGTTCTGGACGATCATATCGACAATGATGCTCGCGTCGGCGATCCCCTTGAACATCTTCGCCGCGATGCCGGGCTTGTCGGGCACTCCCGTCACCGTGATCTTCGCCTGGTTCTTGTCGTAGGCGACCCCTGCCACTACCACCTTCTCCATCTCTTTATCCTCCTTGGTAACCAGCGTGCCGGGATTGTCGTTGAAGCTCGACCGCACCACAACGGGCACTCCGTAATTCATGGCGAATTCCACGGACCGGGTCTGGAGCACCTTTGCCCCCAGGCTCGCCAGCTCCAGCATTTCCTCGAAAGAGATCTTTTCGAGCTTCCGCGCTTCGGGTACGATATTCGGGTCCGTGGTATACACTCCGTCCACATCCGTGTATATTTCGCAGATGTCCGCATCCAGCGCCGAGGCGATCGCCACCGCCGACAGGTCCGAGCCGCCCCGTCCGAGGGTCGTCACGTCTTCGCTTTGCGTAATGCCCTGGAACCCGGCAATGACAAGGACATACCCCTCGTCGAGGGCCTTTTTCGCCCTCTCCCCGGTGATCTTCTCGATCTTCGCCTTGGTATGGACCGTATCGGTGATGATCCCCATCTGCCTGCCGGTGAGGGCCATGGCCTTGTGCCCCCGCTCCTCGACGGCCATGGCGGTGAGAGCGCTGGTAACGCGCTCCCCCGAGGAGAGGAGCAGGTCCATCTCCCGCTCGCTCGGATTGGAGGCTATCAGGTTGGCGAGGCCTATCAGCTTGTCCGTTTCCCCCGACATGGCGGAAACGACCACCACCACCTTGTTGCCCTGGCGCGCCGTACGCGACACGCGGTCCGCCACCGCCTTGATCCTCTCCACGTTCGCAACGGACGTGCCGCCGTATTTCTGCACGATAAGCATTACGCTGCATCCTCCTTGATGAAGAAATCCATCAGCCGGTGGCCCTCCTCGACCATCATGCCGTCGCTCCGTCCGGCGATGGATTCACTGTAGGCGACATTCCCGTTGTCTCTCTTCCGCCTGCTGTCGTAGAGGACGAAAGGCACCGGGTCCTCCGTATGGGTCCTCGCTTTTATAGGCGTCGGATGATCGGGCAGGAGCAGGACACGGTATTCCCCGAACCTCTCCTCAAGCCCTTTCAGCATCGGGCCGACGACAAGCGCGTCGAAGTCCTCGATGGCCCTGAGCTTGTCGCTGCAGTTGCCCGAATGGCCCGCCTCGTCGGGGGCCTCGATATGGAGATAGACGAAATCCGCCTTTTCCAGGGCGTTGAGCGCATGCTCCGTCTTGCCCGCATAGTTCGTATCGAGCCAGCCGGTCGCCCCCGGCACCCTGACCACGTCGAACCCCGCACAAACACCAAGCCCCTTGGTGAGGTCAACAGCGGAAATGAGCGCCCCCTTCAGTCCGTACTTTTCCTGGTACGTCACCAGGTGCGGTTTCTTCCCCTGTCCCCACAGCCAGATACTGTTGGCCGGCCTCTTGCCGGCTGCGATCCTCGCCTTGTTGACGGGATGCTCCTCCAGGATGTCCACCGAGCGCTTCATCAGGTCCCGCAGGACCCCCTCCCCGTCGCCCGCGGGCAGGTACTCCGCGATCTCCCTCCCCAGGATGTCATGGGGGGGGACGCACTCCGCGGAACCGCTCCCGTCCTTCCATACCATGAGATGCCGATAGCTGACGCCGGGGTAGAAAGCGAGCTCTTCGCTCCCCAGCTCCCTTTTCACCGCTTCGATCAGCTCCGCTGCTTCGGGAGTGGTGATATGGCCGCTGCTGTAGTCCTCCATCACGGCGCAGGAGCGGCCCTGGTTGAACTTCAGGGTCACCAGGTTGCACCGGTAGGCCACATCGCCCTCCCCGAGCGGGACCCCGATGCTCGCGGCTTCGAGGGGCGCCCGTCCCGTATAGTACCGGGCGGGGTCGTACCCGAGGATGCTGAGGTTCGCCACGTCCGACCCCGGAGAAAAACCGCGGGGGACGGTGCGCACCATCCCGATGATTCCCGCTCCCGCAAGCCGGTCCATATGGGGAGTGTGCGCCTTCTGGAGGGGCGTCAGCCCGCCGAGCTCCTCAAGGGGCTTGTCCGCCATCCCGTCACCGATTATCACCACATATTTCATACCGCTCCGCTCCCTCGGAAAGAGGACATCGCCCCTTTCCCTTCCTTCTTAGAACCTATGTTTCAAAGCCCTCTGTTTCACCCTCACCCTATCCCTCTCCCCTCAAGGGAGAGGACGGCCGTAGGCCGGGAGAGGGGAGGGTGAAATGAGCTCTACAGTATTTTTTCCAGTACCTTTTCCACTGCACCGAGCTCGGCCTTCACCTTGAGGGCGTCCCCTGCCGCAACCTTGAAGACCGTATCGGGGTCCTTCAGACCGTTTCCGGTCAGGGTGCAGACGACCGTGTCTCCCTCCTCGAAATAGCCCTGCCGGTGCAGCTTGATCACCCCCGCAAGGGAGGCCGCGGACGCAGGCTCGCAGAAGATGCCCTCCGTCGCTGCGATAAGCTTGTAGGCGGCGAGTATCTCCTCGTCCGTCACCGCGTCAATGCGGCCGCCCGACTCCTCCCTGGCCGCAACGGCGGTTTTCCAGCTCGCGGGGTTCCCAATCCTGATGGCCGTGGCGACGGTCTCCGGCTTTTCCACCGGATGTCCGAGGACGAGGGGACACGCCCCCTCCGCCTGGAACCCGAGCATTACCGGCCTCTTCTGCGTGACGCCCGCCCGGTTGTATTCAGTGTATCCCTTCCAGTACGCAGTGATGTTCCCGGCGTTCCCCACGGGCAGCGCATGGTACTTCGGCACAAAGCCGAGCTGATCGCAGATTTCGAACGCCGCAGACTTCTGTCCCTCGATCCGGAAGGGATTTATGGAATTAACAAGGGTGATGGGATATTTTCCGACCACCTCTTTCACGATATTCAGTGCATCGTCGAAGTTGCCCTGGATCTGGAGCACATGCGCCCCATGCACCAGGGCCTGGGCGAGCTTGCCCAGGGCGATCTTGCCCTCGGGGATGATGACGATGGCCTTGACCCCGGCCCGTGCTGCATAGGCGGCCGCAGAGGCGGAGGTATTCCCCGTGGAAGCGCAGATGACCGCCCGCGACCCTGCTTCCACCGCTTTCGACAGGGCGAGGGTCATGCCCCTGTCCTTGAAAGAGCCGGTGGGATTGACTCCGTCGAACTTGAAATACACGGTGAGGGGAAGACCCTGCTTCCCGGTCAGATTGACTGCTTGTATCAGAGGGGTGTTCCCCTCCAAAAGACTTACGACAGGTGTTGTGTCCGTGACGGGGAAAAAAGAGCGGTATTCTTCAATAATACCCCGCCACATCATACCGGACCTGCTGCACTCTCCTATCTCCATACCTTCTCCATGTTTGGTATCCCCTGAAACTGAAAGCGTCCCCGCGCAAAGGCTCCCGGCTGCCGGTGCGGCGCACCCGGGCCCCGGCGCAGCAGCGCCTTATTCTATTACGTCCCCTTCGATCAACTCCACCTCGATCCCCTGGTCCCTGAGGAACTGGATCCCCTGATCGAGGTTGCTGTCGCCTCCCTCGAGCTCAAGAACCATCTCTCCCACCGTGTCGGTCACCCGCGCCCTCCTGATATTGGGCAGCACGTCGAACCTCTTTGCCATGGTGAAGAGGACCGGCTCCTTGATGAGACTCTGGGGGAAGGTCAATTTTACCCGCCTTTTCATGAAAGCCTCCTTTACTCGCCCGCGTGCAGGGGCGGTGCAGTGCGCACAGGAAAGAGCGCCTCTTCCCCGGCGCCGCAACGCTCGATGCTCTACGACCGGGCGCCTCCCGCAATTGCCGGGACAATGGAAACCTCGTCGCCGTCCTTGACCTGCGTCTGTTCAGCCTGCAAAAACCGTATGTCCTCTTCGTTCAGGTAGATGTTCACAAACCTCCTGACCTTGCCCCCCTCCGAAATCCTCTCCGCAATGCCGGGATACGCATTCTCGAGGCCTTTGATAAGCTCGATGATAGTGCCGGGCACCCCGTCGACCTCCTCTTTCCCCTGTGTGAGCCTCTGAAGGGGAGTGGGAATCCTTACTCTTACCGCCATTGTACCACCTCCATTGATAATGAACATTCCGTCCGCGCCGACTGTCTCACGCTATTTTCCGTACCCCGACCTTGCGAGTACCTCCTCGAACGCCTCCATATTCGGCTTTATGTGATGCACCTCCGTGGTATGGCCGGAGAGGGCCTCCTGTGTCTTCAGCCCGTTCCCGGTAATGCATATCACGGTCGTCTCGTTCCTTCCGATCCTGCCCTGCTCGATGAGCCTCTTTGCGGCGGCAACGGTCACTCCTCCCGCCGTCTCCGCGAAAATGCCCTCCGTCTTCGCAAGCAGCTTCATTCCTTCAATGACCTCTTGGTCGGACACGTCCTCCGCATAGCCCCCGGTCTCCTTCACGATGTGGCTCGCATAGTACCCGTCCGCGGGATTTCCGATGGCGAGGGACTTTGCGACGGTAGCGGGCTTCACCGGACGGATGACATCCGTCCCCTGTTTGATGGCGGTGGCGATGGGCGAGCAGCCCGTTGCCTGCGCGGCAAACACCTTTGTTTCCAGCTCTTTCAAAACACCTATCTCTTTGAATTCTTTAAATGACTTCCATATTTTTGTCAGCAGGGAGCCGCTCGCGCACGGGACCACCACATTGTCCGGCGCCTCCCATTCCAACTGCTCGATGATCTCGAACCCCTGGGTCTTCGACCCCTCGGCGTAAAAGGGCCGTATGTTGATATTCACGAAGGCCCAGCGGTATTTGTTGGCGATCTCGCTGCAGAGCCTGTTGACTTCGTCGTAGTTGCCGTCCACCGCCACCAGGTTCGGCTCATAGACAAGGGAGGCGACGATCTTGCTCTGTTCAAGGGTAGCGGGGATAAAGACGAACCGCTTGAACCCCGCCTTCGCCCCCTGCGCGGACACGGAATGGGCAAGGTTCCCGGTGGAGGCGCACGCCACCGTGTCGAACCCGAACTCTCTCGCCTTGGTCAAAGCGACCGCCACCACCCTGTCCTTGAAGGAGAGGGTGGGATGCGCCACGGAATCGTCCTTGACGTAGAGCTCTTTCACCCCGAGCGCCTTTGCCAGATTATCGGCCTTGACCAGGGGGGTGAACCCCGATTTCAGCCCCACCTGCGGCTCGCCGTCGATGGGGAGGAGCTCCTTGTAGCGCCAGAGGCTCTTTTCCCTCTTCTCGATGTTCTTCCGGGTGAGGACGCGCTTGATCTTCTTGTAGTCATAGACGACTTCCAGAGGGCCGAAACAGAACTCGCAGACATATATGGGATCAACGGGATATTCCCTGCCGCACTCCCTGCATTTAAGACCGCTCACATACCCCATTACGAACCTCCTCCTTCTCTTGATTCCTGCGAAACCTTCCGGCAGAACTTTTCGCGGGAGACTTGGAAATGAAAATAGTATTTTACCCCAGAACAGACAGAAAATCAAAGCAGTTGAGGGAGCAGAGAAGGGCAATCGCATCACAATGGGTGGTCAGTACGTATCCCCTTGAGATTGCTTCGCTCCGCTCGCAATGACAGCAAGGAAGGGGAAGACAATGACAGAGGGAGAGGGGGGCTTGAAATGAGTTCCAGGAGAGAGGGGCGCAATGACGGACAGTGCGAAGGGTCGTATCCTGAAGCAATCTTGCTGTTTTCCCCTGAATCGCTCTTTTAATGCGATTGCCCTGGGAGTAGAGCGCAGCCGGGGACGGACGGCCGTCTACCGGACCGAGAGGGGTTCCTCCTCCACCCTGCCCTCCCTGATGGTGTAGGCCTTCACGACCGGTTCGGCTTCCGCCGCACCGCCGGACAGCCCGACGATGATATACACACAGTCGTCGTAAAAAGCGAGGTCCACGTCCTTGCCGGAGGGATAGGCGGGGGAGGCGGGATGGGAATGAAAGATGGCGAGCATGGCGACCCCACGCTCCCGCATGTCCCTCATTGCCGCACACTGTTCGTCTGCGTCCATGAGATAGCTGACAGGAGAAGGGTCCGCATTCGTCATCCGGTAGAGCTGCGAGACCTCTTTTCCCAAGCCCGCGAGAAGACCGCACGCCTCGTCCGGGTATCCCTCCCGGCAGTGGGCGACCATCGCGTCGAATATGTCACGAGGAACACGTAACATCAGGGGAAAAGGCAGAAGAGAAACAGAGTGAGGCAGATAAAAGCAGAGCCAAAGCAGGGTACAGCAGAGTGAGACAGAAAAAGGCAGAAAAAAGAAATACGAGAAGCTATTTCAAAGCCCTCTCTTTCCCCCTGTCATTTCTGTCGTATCCGGTCTAACTCCTGCCTTACTCTGGTCCTCTCTCTGTCTTTTTCCCCTCACCTCTGTCGTGCTCCGCCTTTTTTATATCCTGCAGTAGTCTGCGTCGTAATCCTGCAGTTCCGTGATGGTGGGGCTGCTGCCGCATACGGCGCACCCGGGGTTCTTCGGGACCTTCACCCGCCGGAACGTCACCTTCAGGGCGTCGTAAATCAGGAGGGTGTTCTTCAGCACCTCTCCCTTCCCGAGGATGAGCTTGCAGACCTCCAGTGCCTGCAGGGAGCCGATCACTCCCGTGATAGCGCCTATTACTCCCGCTTCCTGGCAGGAGGGCACCAGCCCTGCAGGGGGCATCTCCTCAAAGAGACACCGGTAACAATGTCCCTCGCCGGGGAGGATCGTCGTGACCTGCCCCTCGAACCGGAGAATGGCCCCGCTCACCAGCGGCTTCTTCGCCATCACACAGGCGTCGTTTACCAGGTAGCGGGTGGGAAAGTTGTCGCTGCCGTCCACCACGATATCGTACTCCCGTATCAGGTCGAGGATCGTGTCCTTCGCTATCCTTTCCTTGATGCCCACCACGTTCACGTCGGGATTCAGCGCCTCGAAGGTGGCCTTTGCGGAATCCACCTTGTGCATCCCGAGCGTCTTCGTGCTGTGGGCGATCTGCCTCTGGAGATTGCTCAGCTCGACGGTGTCGTTGTCGGCCATGCCGATGGTGCCGACCCCCGCAGCGGCGAGATAGTACCCCACAGGGCAGCCCAAGCCCCCGGCCCCTACGATGAACACCTTTGCGTTGAGCAGTTTTTTCTGCCCCTTCCCCCCGACCTCGGGAAGAATGATATGCCGGCTGTACCGGTGCAATTGCTCTTCGGTAAAATCCATTACAGAACCTCCCCGCTTTGAAAAAATCCTGAACAGGCGCGGCCTACTCGGTTTCCTTCCTGATGACCAGGACCCACTCCGAGTCGTTCGCCTTCTCCACCTTCAACACTTTCTGCCCGTGGTCTTCCATGGATTTCGGGATGCTCCTCGAAGCCTCCTCGTAATCGAGGAGTATCTCGAGCACCTCTCCCACCTCCATGGTTTCGAGGGCGATCTTCGCTTTCACGAAAGTGTAGGGGCACACCAGCCCCCGTATGTCAATTTTCTTGTCGGCCTTTCCCTCTTCCATCCTCTTCCTCCCGCATCTCCTGCACGACGTTCTTGAAAATATATCTCATTAGATTATCTGCATAATTTAGCACAAAAGCCCCCAAAAAGGCAAGCAGCGCCGCGCCCTATTCTTCGTTCCCCTCGACCCTGATGAAGAGCGTCTTGTCCGAAACGACGGGCAGCGCGTCTATCTCCCGGAGCGCATCGAGGACGTTCTTTTCCCTGGCCCGGTGGGTCAGGACGACAAGGGGGACGGAGCCGCCGATCCTCCTGCCTTTCTGGATGACAGAGGCGATGCTGATGTTGCAGGCGCCGAGGATGCCCGAGATCGTGGAGAGGACCCCCGGCTCGTCCATGGCGGAAAACCTGAAGTAATACATGCTCTCGATATCCTCCATCTTCCGGATGCCTTTTCGCGGCGCAGCCCCCGGAGAGATGCCCGGCGCCCTCCGCGCGACGCCGTGGACGATGCTCTTCCCGATATCCACGATATCCGCCACCACGGCGCTCCCGGTGGGCATGTCGCCTGCGCCCCTCCCGTAGTAGAGGGTCGGGCCTATCGCGTCCCCCTCCACGTACACCGCGTTGAAGACGCCGTCGACCTTCGAAATAAGGTACTCGTTCGGGACCATCGTGGGATGCACCCGCATCTCCACCTCGCCGTCGGTCGCCTTGGTGATGGCGAGCAGCTTCACCTTATACCCCAGCTCCGCCGCGAACCCGATGTCCTGAGCGGTGATCTTCGTGATTCCCTCCTTGTAGACCGCATCGAACGAAAGGGGGATCCCATACGCGAGGGAGGCGATGAGGGTAAGCTTGTGCGCGGTGTCGATACCCTCTATGTCGAAAGTGGGATCGGCCTCCGCATACCCGAGCCGCTGCGCCTCTGCGAGAGCGGAGGAAAATTCCACCTTCTCCTCCGTCATCTTGGTAAGGATGTAGTTCGAGGTCCCGTTGATGATCCCGTACACCGCAACGATAGCGTTCGCGACGAGGCCTTCCCGGAGGACCTTGATGATCGGGATCCCGCCGGCGACGGAGGCCTCGAACCCGATCTCGACTCCGGCCCTCTCCGCCTCGGCGAAAATCCCGGCGCCCTCTGTCGCGAGGAGCGCCTTGTTGGCGGTGACCACATGCTTCCCGTTCCGCACCGCTTCGAGCAGGAAATCCTTTGCGGGATGAATTCCCCCCATCAGCTCCACGATGATATCGATATCGGGATCGTTGAGAAGGGCGCGCGCGTCGGCGGTAAGCACCCCGTCCGGCAGCCTGATGCCGCGGTCCCTGGCGATATCGAGGTCCGCAATCCTCTTCAGCACGACGGAGAAGCCGCATCTCTCCCTGATGAGCGCGCTGTTTTCGAGAAGAATGCGGGCCGCCCCGGTCCCGACCGTGCCGAACCCGATGATGCCTACGGAAACAGAATCTCTCTTCATATTTGAAAACCCCTTTTTATTGCAATCACTCTACAGCACAGGCCGGACCTTTTCGGTCACCGGGCCGGTCACCGGCCCGTTCGCGGGCATGATCAACGGCGGTATTAGCGGTGCAGGGCCTTCTTAATGCCGGTCACCGCCTGTTTGATCCGGTGCTCGTTCTCCACAAGGGCGAAACGCACGTATCCGTCTCCCCCCTCGCCGAAGCCGATGCCGGGGGACACCGCCACCTTCGCCTCGGCGATCAGGTATTTGCAGAATTCGAGGGAGCCCATTTCCTTAAAGGGCTCCGGGATCTCGGCCCAGACGAACATGGTGGCCTTGGGCGAGTCTATCGCCCACCCCGCCCTGTTCAGCCCCTTGATCAGGGCGTTCCTGCGGGACTGGTAGACCTGCCGGAATTCCTCCACGCAGTCCTGCGGCCCGCGGAGAGCGACGATGCTCGCGATCTGGATCGGCTGGAACATCCCGTAATCCAGGTAGCTCTTTATCTTGATGAGGGCGTTGATGACGTCCTTGTTTCCCACGCAGAAACCGACCCGCCAGCCCGCCATGGAATAGCTCTTCGTCAGTGAAAAGAACTCCACTCCCACGTCCTTGGCGCCGGGCACCTGGAGGAAACTGGGCGCCTTGTAGTCGTCGAAGACAAGGTCGGCATAGGCGAAATCGTGGATCACGATGATGTTGTTTTCCTTTGCGAAATCCACCACTTTCCTGAAAAGATCGAGCCCCTCGACCACCGTCGTGGTAGGGTTATGGGGGAAATTGATGATCAGCATTTTCGGCCGGGGCCATGTCTTCTTGTACGCCTTTTCCATTTCCGCCAGGAAGTCGATCCCCGGCCCGATGGGAATGCTGGTGACTTCACCGCCCGCGATGATGACGCTGTACGGGTGGATGGGATAGGCCGGCGTGGGAGTCATCACCACGTCTCCCGGCTGGATCGTGGCGAGGGCCAGGTGCGAAAGACCCTCCTTCGAGCCGATGGTCACCACCGCTTCGGAGTCGGGGTCGATCTCCACGTCGAACCGCCTCTTGTACCACTCGGCAATCGCCATCCGGAGGTGGGTGATGCCCTTGGAAGCCGAATAGCGATGGTTCTTCGGGTTCTTGGCCGCCTCGCACAGCTTGTCGATGACATGTTTGGGAGCGGCCATGTCGGGGTTCCCCATCCCGAGGTCGATGATGTCTTCTCCCTGCCTCCTGTATTCCATCTTTAATGTATTGACAATGGCGAATACGTAGGGCGGCAATCTCTTTATCCGGTTGAATTCAAACACGCTGCATCCTCCTTGCTTCCCGGTTATCGGCTCTCCGTTCCTGCTCTTCCTTGTTCGTACATTTCCTCCGCGTTCATCGAGCTCCTCACCAGAGGGCCGGAGGCGACAAAGGCGAAGCCCGCTGCAAGGGCTGTTTCCTTCAGTTCTTCAAAGATTTCGGGACGTATGTATTCTACAACAGGCAGATTCTTTTTTGTAGGCTGCAGATATTGTCCTAAGGTCAGCAGAGAGCACCCTGCGGACCTGAGGTCCCGAAAGAGTTCTTCCACTTCCGCCCGTGTCTCCCCCACTCCGAGCATCAGACCCGATTTGGTGCGGAGAGAGGGAGCGAGCTCCTTCGCGCTCCGCAGGACCCCCAGCGAACGCGCGTAATCGGCCTGGGGCCGCACCACGATAAAGCCTCCGCACCGTCTCCATGTTGTGATTGAAGACGTCAGGCTCCGCAGCGAGAACACGCCGCAGCGCTTCGCCGTCTCCCCGGAAATCGGGGACGAGCACTTCCACCCGCGCGGCAGGAAGCCGCCTCCTGACGGCCCGTATCGTGGAGGCAAACTGCGCAGCGCCGCCGTCGGGGAGGTCGTCCCGTGTCACCGAAGTGACCACCACGTACCGGAGACCCAGCTCCGCAGCCGCTTCCGCCACCCGCTCCGGCTCCTGGGGGTCGACCGCGGCCGGTGCGCCTGAAGAGACGGAGCAGAAGGAGCACTCCCGTGTGCAGCGGTCTCCCAGGATCATGAAGGCCGCCGTGGGCTTCGCAAAGCAGACTCCCTGGTTGGGGCACCGCGCCTCCTCGCAGACAGTGGCAAGCCCATGGCTCCTCAGCAGGTTCTTGGTGGAATGGAGGCCCGTGGCCTTTGTCCTGATCCATCCGGGCAAGCGCATAGAGTAATAAGATACCGGAAAATCCGAAGATTATACAAGACAAGTCGGGACGTATACGGAAGGGAGAGCAAAAAAAAGGGCCCTTACAGGCCCTGTATCTTTAAAAATAAATAAAAAAGAATTATATCTTTACCACGTTCACCGCTTTCGGTCCACGGTCTCCATCAACGATTTCGAACTGCACCCTCTGGCCCTCGGCTAATGTCTTGAAGCCCTCACTCTTGATGGAGGAGTAGTGGACGAAGACATCCGCACCGTTATCCTGCTGGATAAAGCCATACCCTTTGGACTCGTTGAACCACTTCACCTTTCCTTCTAAAGCCATAACCGAGACATCCTCCTTTTTCCCCGAAAACAGGGTTGCTAAGAATACCGAGACAAAGTATCGTAGAGTAATTGTATACCAACATTCAGAGGATGTCAATTACAATAATAGTGTTTAATTAGATGGGGTTATGGGGAAAAATAACGGCTACGGCGCCCCCCTTCTCTTTGCCTCCTCCCAGAGGACGTCCATTTCCTCAAGGGTCATTGCGTGGAGGCTCTTTCCCGCCTCCGCCGCCTTCCTCTCGATATAGCGGAAACGGGAGATGAACTTGTGTATGGTCTTGCGCAGGGCATCCTCGGGGCTTACCTCCACGAAGCGGGAGACATT
Organism: Thermodesulfovibrionales bacterium; assembly: GCA_046350935.1. Taxonomy (GTDB): domain Bacteria; phylum Nitrospirota; class Thermodesulfovibrionia; order Thermodesulfovibrionales; family Dissulfurispiraceae; genus Nitrobium. Next base: position 46,961 of record JAXLZK010000001.1, on the reverse strand, counting down.
CACCAGGACGAAAAGGACATCTCCCAATTCCTCCTCGATCCGCGCCTTGTCCCCGCTTCCCAGCGCATCCCTGAACTCCCCCAGCTCCTCTTCCAGCTTGCCGAGGACTTCCTCCACCCGGGCCCAGTCGAAACCGACCCGTGCGGCCCTCGCCTGGAGCCGCTGGGCGCGCAGGAGAGAAGGCAATCCCGTCGGGACCCCTTCGAGAAGAGACTCCTGCAGCTTCCCCTCTTCCTTTTTCCTCTCGTCCCACTGCGCGCGCACCTCTTCGGAGGTGGCGCACTGCGCGTCGCCGAAGACATGGGGATGCCGGGAAACCATCTTCCTGCTGATCCCGTCGATGATGCTGTCCATATCAAATTCCCCCCGCTCTTTGCCCAACTGGGCATGGAAAACGATCTGGAAGAGCAGGTCGCCCAAGTCCTCTTTGATCTTCAACGGGTCCCCCTCATCGATGGCTTCCAGGACCTCGTAGGCCTCTTCCACCAGAAAGGGTTTGAGGGATTCGTGCGTCTGCTCCCTGTCCCACGGGCAGCCGTTTTCCGCGCGGAGGGAGGCCATGATATCGAGCAATTTTCTGAAGGTGTCCATATATTCCCTCTCCGGATGACGGGCCGGTACTACGGGCAAAGTGCCCGTATGACGGTATCCGCTGCTACCGGGTCAGTATCTCCGCGATCTCACGGTACCTCTCCGCCGTCTTCCGGACGATGTCGCCGGGAAGCTCCGGGCCTGGATAGGTCTGGTCCCAGTCGAGGGTGAGGAGATAGTCCCTGACGATCTGCTTGTCGAAACTGTCCTGCCCTTTTCCGGGCCGGTAGTCCTGCGTCGACCAGAAGCGCGACGAATCGGGGGTGAGGAGCTCGTCGATGAGGATCATCCTCCCCTCATGCATGCCGAATTCCATTTTCGTATCGGCGATGATGATCCCTTTCTTTTCCGCGATTTCCCGGGCCTTCCCGTACACCGCCAGGCTCATCTCTCTGAGCCTGTCCGCAAGGGCGTCGCCCACGATCTTCCTCATTTCCCCGAAACTGATGTTGATGTCGTGCCCCTCCTCAGCCTTCGTGCTGGGGGTGAAGATGGGCTCTTCGAGCCGGGCCGATTCGACGAGCCCGCCGGGGAGCCTGATCCCGCAGACCGTGCCCTTCGCCTGGTATTCCTTCCATCCGGAGCCGGAGAGATAGCCGCGCACGATGCACTCCACCGGAAGGGTCTCCGCCTTTTTCACCAGCATGGTCCTGCCTTCCAGGATCTCTTCGTACTGATGAAGCGCTTTGGGGAAATCCCTCACTTCGGTGGCGACGAGATGGTTTTCGACGATGTCCCGCATCCGGTCGAACCAATAGACCGAAATCTGCGTCAGGACCTTCCCCTTTCCCGGGATGCCGTTGGGCAGCACCACATCGAAAGCGGACACCCTGTCGGTGGCGATAATGAGGAAGAAATCGCCTATCTCGTAGACATCGCGCACCTTGCCGCGCCTGACGAATTTCACGCCCTTCAAGTCCGTTTCCATCACCACGTCCGCCATATCTCCTCCTGTCCAGAAAAAATGAGGTCTTATTGTATCATAAAGCCGCCGCTCCCCCTTCCCCCCTCCTCCTGAGCCACTTCTCGATTTCGACCGCGAAAAAAACCACGGTCGAGAGGACAAGGGTGAGGGCCAGCTCCCCTGCCGAGAGGGGCGCCGTCCGGAAAACAGGCTGGAGAAAGGGAACATAGATGGTGGACATCTGGAGGGCGAAGGTCAGGAGGAATGCTCCGAGAAGAGGCTTATTGGAGAAGAGCCCCAGGGTGAAAAGCGACTCTCTTTCCGAGCGGATAGCCAGGACATGCCCCATCTGGCTGAGGCAGAGAACGGTAAAGACCATCGTCTGCCAGTGCGTCCCCGCGGCACGCAGGGCCAGCTCCTGAGTGAAGAGGGAAACCGCGCCCATCAGGAGCCCCACCCAGAGGATATGGATGCCGAGTCCCTGCGCAAAGATGCTCTCCGCGGGGCGGCGCGGCGGCCGGCCCATGATGCCCTTTTCCGCGGGCTCCGCGGCGAGGGCGAGGCCCGGGAGCCCGTCGGTCACCAGGTTGATCCAGAGTATGTGAATGGGGAGGAGCGGGATGGGGAGGCCGAAGAAGGGGGCGAGAAAAATGGTCCAGATTTCGCCGGAATTGCTCGTCATGGTGTAGCGGATGAATTTCCGGATATTGTCGAATATCCGCCTGCCCTCCTTCACCGCCTTTACGATGGAGGCGAAATTGTCGTCGAGGAGAATCAGGGGCGCCGCCTCCTTCGCCACATCCGTGCCGGTGATCCCCATCGCGATCCCGATGTCCGCCCTTCTCAACGCAGGGGCGTCGTTCACCCCGTCTCCGGTCATCGCCACAAACTGTCCCTTATCCTGGAGCGCCCTGATGATGCGCAGCTTCTGTTCCGGCGCCACACGCGCATAGACACGGATGCGCTCCACCCTGTCTTCAAAGTCCGCCGGGGAGAGCTCCTGCAGCTCCCGGCCCGTAATAACGCCCCTCTCGTCATCGGAGAGAATGCCGATCCTCCTCGCGACGGCCCGGGCGGTGAGGGGATGGTCCCCGGTGATCATCACCGGATTCATCCCCGCCTCCCTGCAGAGCGCCACCGCTCCCGGCGCTTCTTCACGGGGCGGGTCCATCATGCCCACCAGCCCGACCAGGATAAGCCCGGTCTCCACTCCTTCCGGGGAAAGGTCCTGCGGGAGCGCCTCCCACGTCCTCACGGCAAGCCCGAGGACCCGCAGGCCCTCCGAAGCCATCCTCTCGCTTACCGTGTTGATCTCTTCAGCAGGCAGGGGCTGAAGCCCCTCGCGGGTCAGGAGAGAGACGGATTTCTCGAGGAGCACCTCCACCGCCCCCTTGGTGAAAGAGACAAAACGGTGCCGCGGCAAGAAGGGAAGGAGGGGCGAAGCGGTGCTTTCGTGCAGGGTGGTCATGCACTTCCGTTCGGAATCGAAGGGGAGTTCGGCAACCCTCGGGAAGGCCTTTTCCTGCTCTTTCCTCTCGAAGCCGTTGTCCCGCGCAAGGCTGTGGAGCGCCGTCTCGGTGGGGTCGCCCAGCAGCCTGCCCTCCGCATCCGCCTGCGCATCGTTGTTCAGCGCCAGAGCGGTCATGAGCACCGCAAAGACCGACGCCTCCGCCCCCGCGCCCATGCCTCCCTTCGCGTTCGTACGGTACACCGCTCCGTCGAAATAGACCTCCTCCACCGTCATCTTGTTGAGGGTCAGAGTGCCTGTCTTATCGGAGCAGATATAGGTGACCGAGCCGAGGGTTTCGACGGCCGGGAGCTTCCGGATGAGGGCGTTCTGCCGCACCAGTTTCTTCGCACCGAGGGCAAGGGAGATGGTGACCACCGCCGGGAGCGCTTCGGGAATCGCGGCTACGGCAAGGGAGATCGCCGTGAGGAGCATCAGGAGCGGGGGCTCGCCCCTGAATACGCCGAGTCCGAAAACAACGACGCAGATGACGATAACGGCAAGGGCGAGCTTCTGTCCGAAAGACGCCAGCCTCTTCTGGAGAGGCGTCTTCACCTCTTCCTGCTCCTGCAGCAGGGCGGCGATCCTGCCCAGCTCCGTCCTCATGCCGGTGGCAACCACCACCCCCACGCCGCGGCCGTACGACACGGTGGTCCCCTTGTAGGCCATGTTTCGCCTGTCCCCGAGGGGGGGCCTCTCTTCGTGGAGCGGCTCCGTGTGCTTGTCGATGGGGACGGATTCCCCGGTCAGGGGGGCCTCTTCGATCTTCAACCGGGCGGCCTCGATGATCCTCAGATCGGCGGGAACAACCTTTCCCGCATCGAGGAGGACGATATCGCCGGGAACGAGCCCTGCCGCGGGAATATCGGAAACGCTGCCCCCCCTGGTGACCGTCGCCAGGGGCGCAGCCATCTTCTTCAGCGCCTCCAGGGCCTTTTCGGCCCTGTATTCCTGTACAAATCCGATGACGGCGTTCAGGACGACGATCACGGCGATGGCGAGGGTGTCGGAAGGCTCCCCGATGATCCCTGAGACGAGAGCGGCAGCGATCAGGACGAGGATCATGACATCCCTGAACTGGGCGAGAAACATCGCGAGGGGGGTCTTCTTCCTGCCCTCCTTCAGCTCATTGGGGCCGTATTCGCGAAAGCGGCTCTCCGCTTCTTCCGGAGAAAGCCCCCGGAAGGACGACTTCACTTCACGGAGGACGGTGTCGACCTCCCGCCGATGCCACTCCATTCTGCCCTCCTGTCTTCAGGGTCCGGAGAACCCGGCTGCATTTTTGCTAGGGGGGTGCGCACCGCACCGTCTCGGGACGGAAAGAAACCTCTCTTCCGTGCAATGAAATGAATGATCAGCGCCGGCGGGCGCGGCCGTTCCGGACAGAGGCTTTGCAGAGGCCCTCCCGCGAGGAGCGTTATACCTCCTCAACCGCCGCGGGAGTGGTCACCTTTTCGAGGACAAAGAGCAGTTGTCCCTCCTGGATGGTGTCGTTGAGCTTCACGCATACCTCGGCGATCTGCCCGTCGAAGGGCGCGCTGATGGCGTTCTCCATCTTCATCGCCTCAAGGTTCGCAATCTCCTCGCCCTTATGGACAATATCTCCCACCTTGATGGTGCCCCTTTCGGGATTGCCGATCCTCCAGATGCTCCCGTTGATCGGCGCCCCTATATGGTTCGGCCCCTTCGCCATCCGGATCTCCACCTTCTTGGCGCGGGGGGTCTCCACCGTATACACCCGCGTCTTGTTGTTGACTTTCATCACCACATGGATGAGCCCCTCGTGCTCAGCGCCGATCGAGACGAGCTCTATGCGGTAGGGCTTCCCCCACAGCTCGAACTCCACCTTGTCCCCCGGTCTTTTCAGGCCGCTTCTCCATACGTTGGTGGGGAGCACACGGGGAGCGTCCCCGAAGCTGTCGACGAAGGAGATCATCTCCAGGGCGTCTTTCGGGTGCATCAGGTAGAGGATAAACTCCTCCTCGGTGGGAATCCTGCCGAGGGACTCGGACAGAGAGGCCCTGAGCCTCTTCAGATCGTCGTCGGCGACCGAATCGAGGGGGGACGACTCCTTGCGCTCCCGTATCCTCATCTCCCAGTCCTCCCCGAAAGTGCTCCGGTAGACCCACTCGGCAGGCCAGCCCTGGGGCAGCTTCCCGTACCCGCCCAGGAGGAGGTTCTTGAAGTCGCCGGGGGCGTTGCGGAAGAGCAGCAGAAGCTCCTCCTGCTCGGAGGGCTCCATCGCCTCGAACTCCTGCCCCCTCTCTTCGACGAACCGGGTGAGGAGCTGGATCACATGCGCCACCCCGGCCACACCCCTCTCCTTCGCATACCGGTTGATGATGCCGTTGCAGGTGACCCAGGTGATCTGCGAGCCCGGCGTCACGTCAAAGTACCTGATAATCCGGTTGTAGAGGGACATGGCTTTCAGGATAGCGGGCATCAGGTGGAGGAAGCCGCCGTTGTCGGCCTGCTCGAAGGAGCTGGGGAAAGCGCCCCCCGGCATCCGGTGGTACACGACGGTGTAATCGTATCCTTTGAAGGGGGACTCCGCCCAGTCGTAATGCCCGATCCAGTCGCGCACCTTCTGCACCGCGGACTCCGCCTTTTCCCTGTCGATCATGACGCGGATCCCCGCTTCCTCGAGGTAGGCGATCATCCCCAGGATGGGAGCCTGGCCGTAAAAGCGCGTCAGGGAGTCCTCCTGCACATCGAGGATCTTTGCCCCTGCCCGGGCCGCAGCCAGCAGTGCGGGCATGGCGAGGCCGTCGGTGGTATGCCGGTGGTACTGCACCTCCAGCTCCGGGTACTGCTGTTTTATGGCGTCCACGAGACTGCTGATGCGCTGGGGGCTGCCCACCCCCGCCATGTCCTTGATGCAGAGGATGATCTCGTCGACCCCGCCGCAGAGGTCCACGATATCGCGGACCACCCCCAGGTAATACCCGTTGGTCGTCCAGTCAGCCTGGGTGAACGAGATGGCGGGCTGGAAGAGCCGCCCCCTCTTCATGACGACCTCCGCCACCGCGCGCATGTTCCTGATGTCGTTGAGGAAGGAGAAGCACCTCCAGACATCGATGTCCACTTTGGACACCACATGCTCGATGACGTTCTTCGGGTAGGGCCGGTAGCCGAACAGGTTGGTCTCCCGGATGAGGGTCTGGAGCAGCACATTGGGCATCAGCTCCCGCAGGGTCTCTATCTCCTCGAAGGGGCTCTCCCTCCTGTTCATGATGCCGACGTGCCAGCGTGCGCCGCCGTGGCATTCCGCGCTGAAGAGCCCCATATCGTCGTAAAAGGGGGCGAGGGTCTTGAGGTCGTACATGCGGTGCCGGTTCTTGTAGTCCGACTGTCCGGCATCGCGCATTCCTGTTGACGTCAGGAAGACCCCGGGGCAGGCCCGCACCGTCCTGACGATGTCCGCGGGATGCATTCCCGGCTTGATCACTGTTTCCTTCATACCTGTATCCTCACATCCATTTCTGAGGGCCGAGGGCCGATATCTCGGCGACGTACTTCGCCACCTTCAGCACCTCGTCCTCGCTTTCTTTTTCCTTGAACATGGAGATCAGCTCGTCCATGTGCTCCTCAATAAACCGGGTGGAGAACTCGCCCGTAAGAAAGGACGGGTGCCTGATGATGCTCAGGAGCAACGGCGCCAGGGTCTTTACCCCCTCGATCCGGAGGTTCCTGCTGAGCGCCCGGTCCATAACCCGCACCGCGTCCTCCCTGTCCGCACCCGCGGTCATCAGCAGCATGAAAAGGGAGTCGTAATACGGGGGGATGTCCGCCCCCTCGTAGATCCCGGACGCGATCCTGACGCCGGGCCCCTGCGGCGCCGCAAGGCGCGTCACGGTGCCGAATGAGGGGCTGAAGGTCTTCGGGTCCTCCGCATTGAGCCGCACTTCCAGCGCCCACCGGTTGCGCTGCACTTCCGACTGCTTGAAGGGGATCCGCTTGCCCATCGCCACATCGATCATGATGCCCACGATGTCCAGCCCGGTGATCAGCTCGGTCGTGCCATGCTCCACCTGCAGGCGGGTATTGACCTCGAGGAAATAGAACTTTTTCGCGGGAGCGTCGAAGATGAATTCCACTGTCCCCGCGGTGGTATAGCCTATCTCGCGCATCAGGCGGATTGCGGTGAAGCAGATCTCCTGGCGCAGGCTGTCGTCGAGGCTCGGTGAGGGCGCCTCCTCGATGATCTTCTGATTGCGCCTCTGGAGGGTGCATTCCCTCTCGAAGAGATGGAGCACATTCCCGAAGGCGTCCGCGATGATCTGCACCTCGATATGCCTGCCGCGTTCGATATACTTCTCGACCAGGATGGTATCGTCCCCGAAAGCCTTTTTTGCCTCCGAACGGGCCTGGGCGAAGGCCTGCGCCATCTGATCGCCGTGCTCCACCTTGACCATGCCCTTTCCGCCCCCTCCGGCAGCCGCCTTGATCATGATGGGGAAGCTGACGTCCTCCTCCTGCATCCAGGCGCTGATCTGGGCGATGTCCGTCACGTTGCTGATGCCGGGGATGGTCGGGACCGTGGCCTTCTGCGCCAGGCTCTTCGCCTGGATCTTGTCCCCCATCTTCCTGATGACCTCGGGAGAGGGGCCTATCCAGATCAGCCCGGCATCGAGGACCCGCTGGGCGAACTCATCGTTCTCGGCAAGGAAGCCCCATCCCGGATGAACGGCATCGGAGCCGCTCTTCAAGGCGGCGTCGACGATCCTGTCCATGTTGAGGTAGGACTCCACGGGCGGCGCCTCCCCGATATGCACCGCGGTATCCGCCATGAACACGTGGTGGGCCAGCCGGTCGGGGGTGCTGTAGACCGCGGTGGTCCGTATCCTCCTGTCCCGGCAGGTATGCATGATCCTGACAGCGGGGACCCCCCTGTTCGCGATAAGGATGCTCTCGATCTTTCTCTCCACTGCTCCGCACTCCTATTTATTTTTCAGTTTTTCCGATTTTTCCAGGAGAGATAGCCTCGTCTGCTCCCTGAAAGCTTCCATTTTTGCAGCAACCTCGGGATATTTGATGGACAGGATGGAGCATGCCAGGTACGCAGCGTTCTTCGCGCCGTCGATGGCCACGGTCGCCACGGGGATCCCGGGAGGCATCTGCACGGTGGCATAGAGGGCGTCGATGCCCCTCAGCGCCCCCGACGCGATAGGAACACCGATCACGGGCAGCGTGGTATGCGAGGCGATCACGCCCGCCAGATGCGCCGCCAGGCCCGCACCCGCTATCAGCACCTCCATGCCGCGCTCCCGCGCGCTCTTCGCATATGCCGCGGTCTCTTCAGGGAGGCGGTGTGCGGAGCGGATCCCCAGCTCGTACGGGATTCCCAGCTCATTCAGGACTTCCGCAGCCTTGTTCATCACGGAGAGGTCGCTTTCGCTTCCCATGAGAATCCCCACCAGCGGCCTGTCCATTTCCTGCCTCCTCAGTACTGTCCCTCCCTGCGGGAGAGCTGCCGATTTTTCAAGTCTGAAATTTTACCAGAAAAGCAGCCCTGATGCCAATGAAAAAATCGTTTCCTATCTGCGGTACGCTCTGGCCTCCAGCCGGGCGATCCTCTCCTCGATGGGGGGATGCGTGCTGAAAAGCTTGAGGATACCCCCACCCGAAAGGGGGTTCACAATGAAAAGATGCGAGGTTGCGGGATTCGCATTCAGAGGGATACGCTGCGAGGCAAGGTGGAGCTTCTTCAAGGCGCCCGCAAGGAACAGGGGATTCCCCGTTATCTCGGCGCCTCCCTCGTCCGCACCGTACTCCCGCGCCCGCGAGATGGCCATCTGCACCAACATAGCCGCAATGGGCCCCACAATCATCATGACAAGGGCCGCGATGGGATTGCCCCCCTCCTCGTCATCGTGCCCCCTGCCGCCGAAGAGCATGGCCCACTGCGCCATCTGCGCCAGATAGCTGATGGCGCCCGCGATGGTGGCGGCGACCGTGCTCACCAGGATGTCCCGGTGCTTGATATGGGCCAGCTCATGGGCGATCACCCCCTCCAGCTCTTCCCGGGTAAGGATCCTCATGATGCCCGTCGTCACCGCAATAGTGCCGTGCTGGGGGTTGCGCCCCGTGGCAAAGGCGTTTGGCTGGTCCTCGTTCATGATGCAGACCCGCGGCATAGGAATTTCGGCCCGCTGGGCCAGCCTCCTGACGATCCCGTACAGCTCCGGGGCCTCCGCCTCGCTCACTTCCTGCGCTCCGTACATCCGGAGCACGATCTTGTCGCTGAACCAGTAGGTAACGAAGTTCATCCCGAAGGCCATGAGGAGAGCAAAGGTCATTCCCGTCTTTCCTCCCACCAACCCTCCGATGAAGACGAGCATCAGCGTAAGGGTCACCATTAAAGCCATTGTCTTCAGACCGTTCATCTCGCTCCTCCTTTGTCCCGGCTTCGCCTCCTCCGGGACAACTGATCACCATGAATTATATAATTTCCCCACAAAAAAACCTTCACCCCGACCAATACTTATCAATAATATAATTATTCATAAATATTCATCGTGGTAAAGGTCTCGCTTGTCAGCCGGGCTAACCGGCGGTACCGGGCTTTTACACCGTGTTGACGATATCCGCCGCTCTCGCTACTCCCCTTTACAATTTTACCTTACCTAACGGAGCCGCCCCCTGTCAAGCACCGCACCATCGGGGAAACTTCACTTTTTCAAGGAGAAACGCGCCCATCCGGGACGGCAGCAGGAAGGACGCTCTTTACAGGAAGCCGATACGCTATACTATTCGTATCCTGGACAGGGGCGGAAGCATGCACTGCCCTGTTTTCGCCGGGCATCACCATATCTTTCATTTCGAGGAGGATGTATGAGCAAGACAGTGTGCACTCTCATTTCCCTGCTCCTAGCGGCAGGGATGCTTTCGGAGTGCTGGGGAACGGAACCTGGGGTGCGCATCCCCCGGCATCTTTACGATACCGCAGGAAGCATCCGGAAGGACAATAATCTTCTGGCGGCACAAACAGCCGGCGCCGACACGGAGTCCGCTGCCGCTCCCGCCTCAGAGTCCAAATCAGCTCCCGCGCCGGAGCCTGAGCCATTGGTGGTGAAGCAGGTCACCAGGATGGTGCTCCACGTAAATTTCGACGTGGACAAGGCGGAGATCAGAAAAGAAGACGCGGGAATGCTGGAGATCGCCGTCGCCTTTGTAACGGAACACCCCGAGGCTTCTTTCTATATCGAGGGCCACTCCGACGGCGACGGGTCCGCTGTACACAATCGAGAACTCTCCGTGAAGAGAGCGGAAGCGGTAAAGAGCTATCTGCTGGCGAAGGGCGGCTTCGATAAGGCGCATTTTACCGTCTCCGGGTACGGCTCGGAATTTCCCATCTCCACGAACAAGACAAAAGAAGGGAAATCCAAAAACAGGCGAGTCGATATGATGCTGCTCTCCGAGTAGCCGCAAGGCGGGTTTCCCCTCCCTTCGAGGGGAGAAAGGGGAGGGTGTTCTGTATCCCTCGCCCCTGTGAGGGCGAGGGGATTCCTCTTCTCTTTACTATTTCTCTCTCTACTATTTCTCTCTCTGCCTCTCTGTCTCACTCTGTCTTTCTCCGCCTTTTTTGTTCCCTCCCAAAGCGTCTTGATAATTTTTGAAACAGGTGTTACACTGATATCACTAGTTACATAAAAAAGAAAACCGCATACCCGGGGAAAGACTGGCCGGCGAGGGGCGGCAGGTAGTGAACGGCAATGAACGGAAGAGACAAACAGGAAGAGAGCAGACGGGAGAACGAGCAGGCATGAAACGGGAAGCGCCTCCGGGCAAAACGCGCGCACATCGCTGGCTTCTCTTCTTCTACAGCGTTCCTTCGCGTCCGGTGAGCGGCAGAGTAAGGATATGGAGGAAACTGCTCAGGACAGGCGCCCTGCCGTTCAAGGGCGCCGTATACGTGCTGCCCTACACCGAAGAGCACTACGAATTCCTTCAGTGGCTCGTCGCGGAAGTGGCCGCTCTGAAGGGAGAAAGCGCCTTTGTCGCGGTGGAGAGAGTCGAAACCATGGAGGAGAAAGAGCTTGTGGACCTCTTCATCCTGCAGCGGGAGAAGGAGTACCGCACCCTGGAAAAGAGGATTGAAGAGTTCGAGCGAAGGGTGCTCAGCATCAAAAAAGGCGCTGCCGCGCTAAAAGACACGAAGCTGTCTGAACAACTGGGGCGATTCGTCAGAGACTACGAAGAGATACGGAAAATCGATTTCTTTCAGGCTGAAGCAGGACAGGCGCTCCAGGCGAGGATCCGGAGCATCGAGGAGGAAATACGGGGGCTGGCCGGCGCCGTTTCCGAGAAAACGGGCGAGATCGTGCCGAAGAAGACGAGCGAGTACCAGGGGAAGACCTGGATCACACGGGAAAAACCCTTCGTCGACAGGATGGCATCGGCGTGGCTCATCAGGAGGTTCATCGATGCGAACGCCGTCTTCGCCTTCACCGCGGCGGAAGGTGCCGGGGAAATTCCCTCTGCAAACGCGGTCGCCTTTGACATCAGGGACGGGGAGTTCACCCATGTCGGCGCTCTGTGCACCTTCGAGGTTTTATTGAGGTCGTTCGGGCTGAAAGAGAGGACCTTGAGAAAAATGGCGGAAATCGTCCATGAGCTGGATATGAAAGACGACAAATACCGGAGCCCCGAAACGGCGGGAATAGAGGAGGTCCTTTCAGGGATCAGAAAAACGGCCCGAAACGACGCGGAGGCCCTCGAAAAAGGCATTGCCGTGTTCGAAATGGTGTACGCGGCGCAGTCCGCATGAGGAACGCCGGGGTGTGTACGCACACCCTGAGCACAGAATCGTCTCCATCCTTGATGGAGAGACAGGCATCACCACCACGCTGAAAAAGAGGGACGCAATGAAAGACGTAGCGGACATGGCAATCAAATTGATGGCGGCCTCGGCGCGAACCGCGCCGAAGGCGGGGGGAAAGGACTTTCTCGAAATCGTCATCCTCACCGCCGAAGACGACCTGAAAAAGATCGCGGAAGCGATGAAAGCGTACGCACCCCGCAGCACCAACGAGGCGTACTGGCTGAGGGACGCCTCGAACGTCGAGAACTCCCAGGCCCTCCTCCTGGCGGGGCTCGCACAGCCCGTGACGGCCGGGTACGACTGCGGCGGATGCGGACACCCCACCTGTGCGGAATTCTCGAAGAACAGGCGGATGCAGGAAAAGGAGATGGGATACACCGGCCCCCACTGTGCAATGAGAATGATGGACATAGGAGTAGCGTTGTCTTCCGCCGCGAAGACGGCGGGCATGCTCAATGTGGACAACAGGGTGCAGCAGCGTGTCGGAGCGGCGGCGAGGGCTCTGGGATACATTCAAGCGGAAGTGGTCATGGGCATCCCGGTGAGCATTTCGGGGAAGAGCATCTATTTCGACAGGCAGACTCCTATAAAGCATTGAGGCTGCAATGAAAGAGCTCTTTAGTCCCTTTACCGCCCTCTGCACCGTGGGCTTCTTCGCGCGGTTGTCCTATGCCCTCGCGCGGAGCCCGGTGCTCCCCCTCTTCGCCCTCTTCCTCGGAGCGGGACCGGAGGCCGTGGGTCTCGCCGTGGGCATCTCCACGGTAACAGGGATCTTTTTCAAACTCCCCTCCGGGGCGCTCTCCGATGTCATCGGCAGAAAAAGGACGATGCTCATCGGCCTCACGGTATTCGCCGTCATGCCCTTCAGCTATCTTCTCGTAAAAGACTATTCACTGTTGATCGCCGTCCGCTTCTTCCACGGCTTCGCCACCGCCGTCTACGGCCCGGTCGCCATGGCAGTGGTGGCGGAGCGCGCGCCGGGGGTCAAAAAAGGGGAAATGCTCTCCTGGTTCTCCTCAGTAACCATAATCGGAAACCTCCTCGGCGCGCCGCTGGGAGGGTTCCTCCTCTACAGCGCGGCATCGGGAAGCCCCTCCCTTGCCGAATTCAGGACGGTGTACCTTGTGAGCGGCGGCGCGGGCGCCGCCTCGCTCCTTCTCGCGCTGAAGGTGCTCGGACGGGAGGAGAGGACGGAGGGGGGCAGGTCCCTGCCCGAAATATACAAAAAATTCGCTTCGGGGATACGGGAGGTGGTAAGCGACCGCCGGGTGCTGATCACCTCGAACATGGAGGGCCTGCAGAACATGACCATGGGTGCGCTGGAAGCCTTCCTGCCCGTTTACGCGGTGACCGTGGCGGGACTCAACGAGTTCCAGGCTGGGCTTCTCTGGGGAGTTCAGGTAGTGATGACGATCGTATCCAAGCCCGTCATGGGAAGGACCTCCGACAGGTACGGGAGAAAGCCCCTGATCGCGGCCGGAATGCTCCTGTGCGCCGGGGCCTTCGGCGCCATTCCGCTTCTGAGGGATTTTTACCTCCTTGCCCTCGCCGCACTCGTCTTCGGCCTCGGGGAGGCTTTCGTTACCTCCTCCTCAGCCGCGCTGATAGCGGATATCTGTAAAGCCAGGCATTTCGGAACGGCAATGGGGACCTTCGGCACGATTTTCGATATCGGACATGCGTCAGGCCCGCTCCTTGCCGGCTTCCTGATAGCGCGCTACGATTACCGCACGGCGTTCTGGGTCCTTGCGGCGGCCGTTCTGACAGCCGTACCGGTCTTCATACTGAGCGTAAAGGTTGAGAGAAAAGAGATATCCCTCACCACCTAGGGCAGCATCACCTTTGAGAGTGTGGTCACCCCCACCCTCGCCCTCCCCCCTCAAAGGGGGAGGAAAACTTTAAATACTCCTCTCCCCCGGAGGGAGAGGGGGAGCTCCACCCACTATTTCAAAATTGACTGTGTGTTAATGGGGAAGAAAGGGGAAAACCGGCTATAATACCGGATGCGCTGTATCATGAAAATCAGGCAGGAAAGGGGGTCGTCATGGCTGAAGCATCGTTTTGTCCCGTAGGAAGGATGGAAAAAGTGCTCCTCGCAACAGACAGGTCCGAATTCAGCGAAGGCGCCGTGCGCGAGACGCTGCGTTTTGCCCGGAAGTGTTCGAGCAGGATCTACGCACTCTCGGTGATTGAAACCAACCCCGAATACGAGACGATCGGCGCGAGGGTTTCCGAGCAGGAGGAGGCTGAAGCGGTAAAGTACCTCGAATCGGTGCGGGCGCAGGCGGCAGAAGAGGGGCTGACCTGCGAAATTATTGTCCACCACGGAGAAAAGCCGTACCGGCATATTGTCGACGAGGCCCGGGAAAAGGCGGTCGATATGATCGTGATCGGACGCCGGGGGCGTAAAGGCCTGGCGAAGCTCCTGCTGGGCGAGGTGGCAGCACAGGTGATCGGGCATGCACCCTGCAAGGTTTTGGTCGTGCCGAGGGCCGCCCGGATCGAGTACAAGACCCTGCTCGTCGCGGTGGACGGCTCTGCGCACAGCACCGCAGCGGTTTCGGAGGCGATCGCCATCGCTCAGCGCTGCGGGAGCCGTATTATTGCGGTCTCCGCAATGAGGGATGAAAGGGAAAGGGAGGAGGCGGCTGCGAACGCAAACAGCGCTGCGGAAAGTGCGCGGCGGGAAGGGGTAGATGCCGAGGCCCTGACCGCGACAGGCCGCTCCTTTACCGTGATCACGGAAACCGCCGGCGGCAGGGGCGTCGATTTGATTGTCATGGGCGCATATGGAAAGACCGGACTCAGGAAGCTCCTTATGGGCAGCGCGACCGAGAAAGTGATCGCAGAGGCGGGATGCGCCGTTCTGGTGGTCAGGGCGTAGGCACCCCCTACGCCCGGGCAAGCGGTGACATTCAGTCCCTTTTTCCTTCTCTGCGCTACGGGCTTCTTTGCCGTTTTCAGCTCTACCCTTTCCAAGAGCCCCGTGCTGCCGCTTTTTGCCGCCCATCTCGGCGCGACACCGTTAGAAGTGGGCATGATTGCAGCGGCATCCTCCTTTACCGGCATCGTCGTGAGCATGCCTGCAGGCCTCCTCTCCGACCGCTGGGGCAGGAGACGGATGCTCCTCGCCTCCGCTGCGGTGTTTGCCTCCGCCCCTTTCCTCTACCCGTTCGTCACGGGGTTGTGGCAACTCGCTGCGGTCAGGTGCTATCACGGCCTGGCCACCGCGGTTTTCGTCCCCGTCGCCATGGCCGCGGTTTCGGACCTCTTCCACCGGGAGAGGGGAGAAAAAATAGGATGGTTCTCCACCGGTACCCTCCTGGGGAGATTCATAGCGCCCCTCGCCGGGGGAAGCATTCTCAGCCTGTCCTCTCTCCATCCCGGCACAGGGTATACGGCAGTGTACCTGGCATGCGGAGTCGCCGGAATCGCGGCGCTGCTCTTCTCTCTTACGATCCCCTCCCTGGCGGAGGGGAGGAGGAGAGCCCGGGGGTGGAAGGAGACGGGGAGATCTTTCCTCTCGGTCATTTCCCACAGGGGAATCATCCTGACCAGTGTCGTCGAGGCCTCTCTCCTTTTTGCCTACGGAACCTTTGAAACGTTTCTCCCCCTCTATGCCGTCGCACACGGCCATACCGCATACGAAATCGGTACACTCCTTTCCGCCCAGGTGATTACCCTCGCTCTGACAAAGCCGGTCATGGGCAGGTTTTCCGACAGGCACGGGAGAAAGCCGCAGATCCTCTCGGGAGGGATCCTCGGTGCCCTCTGTATCGGTTGCTTCCCCCTCTTCACCTCCTTCGTTCCCCTGCTTGCCCTCAGCATTCTCTTCGGCCTGAGCCTCTCCCTTGTCACTTCCGCAACGTCCGCCTTCATCGCCGATCTGAGCGATCCGGAGGGCAGGGGCTCCGCCATGGGGGTACTCGGCACGATCATGGATATCGGACATACGTCAGGCCCCCTGTTTTCTGGGCTCATCGCCTCACGGTTCGGTTTCGGAACGGCATTCAGGGGAGCAGCGGTAGTACTGATCGTGGCAGCGCTCCTCTTCGGGATCACTGTACGGGGGCGGAGAAAGACACCGGCGTAACCCCCGCCTTCCCCGGATGTCGCCCCTCACTCCTTGGTGATGCTGTATTTTCCGTCCTTGTCTATCTTGATGACCGCATTCAGGAAGCGCGCCGTGTATCCCTCCTCCCTGAGGAGATGGTACGCCATCTCCCCTCTGACGCCGGTGGCGCAGTGGGTAATAATCTCCTTGTCTTTCGGGATTTCTTTCAGCTTTTCCCTGAGGTCGCCCGCCGGGATGTTCAGCGCCCCCTTGAGCATGCCCTGCATCGCCTCGTCCTCGTCCCGCACATCGAGAATCAGCTTGTCGGGAGGAAGGGTCTCGGCAACTCTTTTGAACTCCTCGACAGCAATCTCACCAGGCCGCAGTTTCGGCACATAGACGATCTTCGCGGTCATCCCGGCATTCACGACAAGGCCGCCCATCCTCTTCCATGCCTCGATACCGCCTTCGAGGACCGTGGTGTTGGGGTAGCCCCATCCCCGCACCGTTCTGAAAGCCCCGGCCGCCGCTTCGGTATCGTTCGCATACAGAACGATGGGGGCGGACTTGTCATTGGGAAAAGCGTCCTTGGCCTGCGGGATGTCCCGGGCGGGAAGCGAAACGGCGTTCGGAATATGCGCCTTCTTCGCCTCGTCTGCAGGCCTCACATCGATGATGACGGTGGGGATGTCCTTGTCCATGGTTTCCTTCAGATACTCCACGGAAGAAAGGACCATGTTGCCGCTGCCCTTCCAGGCAGGCATGCCGTCGATAAAGACCTTTATGTTTTTGTACCCCTCCTGCTCCGCCTTCCTGGCAGAGGACGGACTCAGCCTTCAGGTAGGTCCGGCGCAGTAGAAGATAACGAGCTTTTCCTTCTCCTGAGGCAGCCTGTCCTTCTGCGTCTCGAACTCGGCATCCGAGAGATTGACGGCGCCAGGGATATGCCCTTCCCGGTAGCGCGCCGCAGGACGGGAATCCACGAGCACGAAAGCGCCTTTTTCGGACTCCTGGGCCGTAAGCTTCGCCACTTCGTCCACTTTTATCAATTGCTTCTCGGGTACTTTCGCAGGCGGCTTCAGTGCAACGCTGGTTGCATAGAGGGCACCCTCCTTCCAGGCGACGGTCACCCCTATCTCTTTTTCCTTCGGTATCTTGCTCCACTTCTCCGCCCCGATAAGCTTCGTCTCGTCATCGTAGGTCACCAGCCACGTTGCAGGACCCACCTGCATCTGGATGGTATTCGCCTTGTCCGAGACGCTGGTAAACGTGCCGCGGAGAATGTTCTCGTCCGGCTTATGGCACTGCTTGCAGGGCGGTGCTATTTTCGGCTTCTGCGGTATTTCCGCCGCCCCTGCCGCAGCACCCGCCAGGAATGCACCGGTTACGATAAAAGCGATGATCGGCACGAGAGAGCGCCTTTTGCTCATAACTTCCCTCCTTGCGGTAAATAACCCTGACCACGCCAGGGCTCCCTTCTTTAATTAACAGATTTATTATCTTTTTAATTACTATATTATCTATATTCAAGATTTTTTTCAACCGGATACGGGACGGATACGGGACGGCGGGGCTGATGAACGCAGCGGCGCGAAGAAGCCCTCCGCCCGGGGAGGACGAGGGGGTGCCTTCTTTCTGTGCGGGCGGATAAAGTCCCTCACTCCCCCTCTCCCTCACCCTCCGCGGCCGGTGCGGACCTCTGCAATCCGTGATAGAATTTAGGTACCGGACCGGGAGCGTGCGGGCCGGACAGAAGAAGAGTCCGTCGCGCGAGGAGCCATGGAAGATGCCGCGAAAGATAAAAAAAAGACGAAGAGAGATCTCATAGAGGAGCTTGCGGAGCTGCGCCGCAGGGTGGGAGTACTGGAGGAATCAGAGAGCCAGATGAAGGAAACCATACGGCGCCAGGCATACCACGATCTTCTTACCGGCCTGCCCAACCGCATGCTCTTCATGGAACATCTCGCCCTTGAGATACTGCAGGCGCATCGGAACCGCCAGATGCTGGCCGTGCTGCTTCTGGATATCGACCGCTTCAAGGCCATTAACGACAGCATGGGGCACCCCGCGGGCGACAGCATTTTGCAAGCCGTCACCTACCGGCTGCAAGACACGCTGCGCGAGGGAGACATCATCGCCCGGATCGGAGGGGACGAATACGCCGTACTGCTGCCCCAGATCATCCGGGACCAGGATGTGGTCACTATCATCAAGAAACTCATGAACGCCCTTCGCCGCCCTCACCTGCTCGACACCTACGAGCTTTTCATTTCGGCGTGCGTCGGCGCCAGTCTTTACCCGGACGACGGAGAGAACGCGGAGACCCTGCTGCAGAACGCCGATACCGCTCTCTACCATGCGAAAGAAAAGGGGATAAGCAGCTACCAGTTCTACAACCCGGCCATGAACATGATGGCATTCAAGCGGATCGTCCTGGAAAACAGTCTCCGCCAGACGCTGGATAGCGGGGGCTTCACCGTCTACTATCAGCCCCAGGTGTGCATCGGCACCCGGCAGGTTACGGGAATGGAGGCCCTCATCCGCTGGAACCACCCCGAACTGGGCATGCTCGCCCCCCTGCACTTTATCCCCCTCGCCGAAGAAACGGGGCTCATCGTCCCCATCGGCGAGTGGGTGCTGCGCGCCGCATGCGAGCAGAACAGGCTCTGGCAGGAAGAGGGCTTCCCTCCGGTCGCCGTCACCGTGAATCTCTCCTCCCACCAGTTCCTTCAGCCCGACCTCGAGAAGATGGTGCAGCGGGTGCTCCAGGAAACGTCCCTCGACTCGAAATACCTCGACCTCGAGATTACCGAAAGCACCGCCATGAGAAACATCGATATGACGATACCCCGGCTCCAGAGGCTGAGCGAAATGGGAGTACAGCTCTCCATCGACGATTTCGGGACCGGGTACTCCTCACTGAGCTACCTGAAAAAACTCCCTGTCCAGAAGCTGAAGATCGACAGGTCCTTTATCCACGACCTCACTACTGATCCCGACGATCAGGCCATCGTGAATGCGGTGATCGTCATGGCGCATAAAATGAGGCTGAAAGTGATCGCCGAGGGGGTGGAGACAGAGGAACAGCTCTCCTTTCTCCATTCGAGCAGGTGCGACGAGATGCAGGGCTACCTGTTCAGCAAACCCCTGCCCGCCGCGGAGGCAGAGAAAAAATTGACCGAAGAGGAGAGCCTGAATGCGCCGGCGTAGCAGGCCTGCAGGACCGCACTGCGCAGCGCTTGACACCCCTCCCCTCAAATGCTACCTTTTAGATAGCGAAAGGAACAAAGGAGGCTCTGATGGACGGAAACGGCAGGAATACGGGGCTGGTCGCCCTCTTTTCCTTCCTCATCGGGGGGGCTGTCGGCGCAGGGCTCGCCTTGCTCATCGCCCCTCAATCCGGCAGGAAGACCAGAAGACAGCTGCGCCACTTCGTGGAGGATACACGGGACCAGGCGCTGGAGTACGCCGGCAAGCTGAGAGAGAAGATCCTGTAGGAGCCGATGACGGAAAGTCCGGTGCTTCTGCGCTGCCCCTCCTGCGGCGCCGTCAACAGGGTCCCGGCTGCCAGACTTGCGGAGCATCCGAAATGCGGAAAATGCAGGGCACCCCTCAGCTTTCCGAAAGCCCCGGTGAACGTGACGGACGCGACGTTTCCTCGTGAGGTCCTGCAATGGCCCGGTGCTGTCCTGGTGCAGTTCTGGTCCTCCCGCTGCGGCGTCTGCAGGTCGATGG
>JAXLZK010000001.1:9382-27336 GCA_046350935.1 Thermodesulfovibrionales bacterium | reverse complement strand
GGAGGTGGCCCGCACGAGGGCAGGCAGGCTGAAAGTCGCCCTCGTCAACGTGGACACTGAGCAGTCCCTCGCCCGCCGTTTCGGCATTCAGGGAGTCCCCGCTTTTCTCCTCTACCGGAATGGAGTGAAAGTCAACGAAATCACGGGCGGCATGCAGGAACACCAGTTGGAGTCGTGGATCGACACTTCTTCCTAAGATGTATCAGAAGCTTCCCCCTATCCCGATCCCTATCCCGAGATGAAGGGGGGAGGGACCGGCCGGCCTGAAGAGGTGTATCTCCCGGCTCCTGATAAGTGGATAGCGGTATTCCATCTCCCCGATGAGCCCGGTCTTCGACCCCATCACCTCACCGGCAACGGTGACGAGCTTCCCTTTCATATAGATGACAGGGTCCAGGTACTCCGGGTAGAAGGCGATGAACCTCCCGAAAGAGACATCCCTCCCGCTTCCCGGCCTCTCACGGGAGTCGAGGGGCTGTTCCAGCACTTCGACAAAAGTGCCCTCCTTCGCAGGGGTGACGGAGACGATGGTCCCCCCGAGGATAATCATTTTCCCCCGGTATGCATCGGGATCGGCGAAAAAGACGCGCGAGGGCAGGCTCCTGTCTGCCGCCTCCCTGACATCGCGGGAGACGACATGCGCGCAACCCGAAAAAACCAGAAGAACACAGAGCGCAACCCCCTTCATGATACGCATAGGCTTCCTTTCGAGGCGGCGGACACCACCGAAATCAGGAGGCGCCCCGTGCGGCGGGCGCTCCGCTGCAGCCTCCGGACCGCCGGTCACCGGCCTGTCAACTCTTCCACTTCTTCCCGCCCGTGCTCCATTTCCGCTCCCTGCTCTTTGTCCAGCTTCAGCAGGAGGGCCTGGAACTCCCCGATATGGGTCTTTTCCTCCTTCGCCACATCCATGAGGACCACTCTCAAGTCCTCATTTCCGGTAAGGGCAGCCATCTGCTCGTACAGGTTGACCGCATCCAGTTCGGCGATGAGGGCGGCCCTCAGGATCTCCTTGTCCAACATCCCTTTTTCAATGCTCTCCCAATTCGCCGGTATCTTCGACAGCATGTCTCCTCCCGTACGTCTTTTACTTCAATTGTACCATCGCAGGCGGAAATTTCAAGGAACACCGGGCGGAGCTCCCCTGTTCAGTACGATGTGCTACAATTGGTGGATATGGACCTGCATCAGTTGAAGATCTTCGTAATGGTGTTCAAGAATAAAAGCTTCTCGAAGGCCTCCGGGGAGCTCCATCTCACCCAGCCGACCGTCAGCGACCATATCAAATCGCTGGAGGAAGAGCTCGGCTGCACGCTCTTCGACCGTCTCGGGAGGACCATCGCGCCCACGAAGGAGGCGGAGATCCTCTACAGCCACTCCCTGGAAATCCTTGAGAAGTCCGAGTCCATCAGGGATGCCCTAAGTCAGCTCAGGCAGGAGGATTCGGGAGAACTGGTTGTCGGCGCAAGCACCATCCCCGGCACCTATCTTCTGCCCCGTGTCATTGCGGCCTTCCGGAAGGAGCACCCCTCGGTCTCCTTCACGATACGCATCGCCGATTCGAAGGAAGTGGTGGAGAAGGTACTGAGCCAGGAGCTGCTGCTGGGCATCTCGGGATCGAAGCTGCAGGCGGGACAGGCGCAGTACGAGCCCTTCATGGAGGACGAGCTGATCGCCATCTCCTCGCCCTCCCTCGCCGGGAGCGGGGCGGTCCCTTTCAGGGAGCTGTTCACCCTCCCCATGGTGCTGCGGGAAGAGGGTTCCGGCACGCGCCGGGAGGTGGACAGGATCGCCGAGGCGCACGGCATCGACCTCGGCTCGATAAGGGTTGCGGGGGTTTTCGGGTCCACCGACGCGGTGAAGCAGGCGGTGAAGGCGGAATTGGGCATCGCGGTCCTGTCCCGTCTCGCGGTGGCCGACGAGCTGAAGATGGGACTTCTCAGCGAGATACCGCTCACCGATGTGCAGATGCGGAGGAGCTTCTATCTCGTAAAGCACAAGAGGAGGTCCCTCCCCCATACCTACCGGCTCCTGATGGACTTTCTGAAAAGGTACGGCTCCTCTGAACGGCCGCCTCAGAACTCGTAGCGCACCTGCAGGTAGAGATTGTCGTTTCTGTCCAGTTGTCCGAACTGGCTCCACGGCTCTCCCCCCCCGAACGCCAGTCCCCCCAGAGCCGCCCATATCCGGTCGGTAAAGTTGTATTTGACTTCGGGATTCAGCAGGTAGTCCCCTTCCGACGGACTGTAGAAGGAGAAGAAGGAGAGCCGCAGCGTCTGGTGCAGAAGAAACTGCGTAAACCGCGCGGACGTCAGATGCCTGATCCTCCGCTCTTTGGGGAATCCCGGCGGCAGCGTCTCTTCATATGCGGAATGGTCGTGCATGTACTCGGCGTAATACTGAAGACCCAGCGTACCGTCTTCCCATAGCTGCCGCTGGTACCCCAGCAGGAACCGTGTCTGTGAATTGGGGATCAGGGGGTTTCTCCCGCTCCGGTCCTGACGGGAATCATAGTAGCCCGCCTCAAGGCTGAGGACGCCGCCCAGCGCCCGGCCCTGCGCGCTCGCCCCGTATACGTTGAGCTCCGGATACGAAAACATGAGGGAGGTCGGGGCCGCAAGGTTGTCCGGGAAAGCGGATGGCTGCCGGAGGAACCCGCGATAGAAGTACAGGGAGGTATCGAACCCGAGGACGTCGCGGTACACCCTCAGCGCGACTTCGGTGTTTTCGAAGGTCGTGGCAGGCTTTTCCCTCGACCTGTCCGTTATGCCCCGCAGGGGATCGAACATCCAGAACCTGTTGGGATCGGGGAAATGATTGGGCTCGAAAAAGGGGATCACGACAATCTCGAAAGAGGCGAAGCCGGGATAGACTCCCGCCTTGATTCCATCGACCCCCTTCTTCATGTATTCCAGCGGTCTTCCCGAAAAAAACGCTTCGTAATCCTTCGGAAACACGTCGTTGATGAAGAGAAGGTCGCCCAGCCCCCAGGTGATGATCTGCCTCCCTGCCCGCAGGTCCCACGAGCCTGCCGTATAGTCAACGTATCCTTCCCTGAGATCCAGGTCGGCCTTCCGGTCAATGTGGTCATAAAGGGCGTCGGTTTTTATCAGGAGATGGAAAGGCTCTTTTGCGGCATCAAGCTTGAGCTGAATCCGCTCCTCCGCCCACTTGAAGTCGCCGCCGCCGGGGTTGCTCTCCGCGATCGAGGAGGAGTAATTACCCTGGACAAAGCCGTGCAGGGAGAAGTCGGCTCCCCCTGCGGAGCCTGAAGTCAGAAAGAGAAAAAGCAGAAGGAGAAGGATTCCAATTCTCCTGCCCATCGCTCTCCCCCTCTCCCCTAATCGATCCAGCGGCGGGGCGGCTGCTTCAGGTAGCGCTCCGAAAAGAGCGAATCCTCGACCCCGATGTTATAGTCGACCTTCAGATAGGAAACCTCCGTCCGATGCCCGCTCTGGAGATTTTTCATGGTCCTCTTCGTTATCGTCGGGAAGCCTTTTACTTCCTTTACCTCGTCGGCGGTAAAGACCCGGTACAGCTCCCCCCGCCTGTCATAGTACTCCTCTTTCAGCGGCAGGAAGCTGGTCTTGTCGATCCACGAAAGCTTGTAACTATAATCGACGTCCGCTGCCTTCGGGGTGCTCTTCACCACATAGCAGTCGTTTCCCCCGATCTTCTCCTCCTTCACCATTGCATGGGTATCGTCCTCGATATCCCTCCCGGAGACATCCTCATAGGTGAAATCGGAGCCGACAAAACTCGATGTCTTGTCCTGCGCCGCGATTCTCCGTACCATGTTGATGGAGGGGACGAAGAGCCACCGGTCATCATCCCGGGCAGGGTACTTGTACACCATGAAGGTCATGTCCTTCACGTCGGCAGGCTGGAAGAAATACATGAAGTACTTCTGGTTGCCCCCCGGCTCCCCGTAATTCTTCCGCACCATGGTAAGCTCCCTCACCCTCTCCTGCCCCCCCCGGGCGATCAGCTTCATCGTCACCCGCGCCTTGAAGTCCTTTCCCGGGTAGAGGAAGGCAGCCTGCGATTTCTTCATAATCTCCTCGGCTGTCAGGGCGGATGCCTGGAAGGGCATCATCATTAAAAGCAGGAAAACGGCCACATACCGTATCATTTCAAACCTCCTTTTCGTTCTTCAGGTTATTTCATTGTCTCTTGTTTGTTTCACGAACCCGGAGCTGTTTCCTTTCCCTATTGATCCCCGTGCTTACCTTCAAGCACAGTGGCAAACAGCTCCATTATGTCCGTGATCACAACTTTCCTGTCATGGTCCTCCATGGCCTCGTTCACCTGGGCATAACAGGCAGGACAACTCAGGATCAGACGGTCCGCCCTTTTCTCTACCGATTCATCGATAGTCAGTCTTCCCATGGCAACGGCGTTCTTCTGGTACACTTTCCGTGCCGCTCCGCCCGCACCGCAGCATCGGGAGTTGCTTCCATACCGGTCGAACTCCAGTACCTCCAGCCCCGGAATGCTCCTCAGCACCTTCCGCGGCTCCTCGATCACCCCCACCCCGCGGCTCAGATAGCAGGGATCGTGGTAGATTACCCTCTCCCTGAGGGTATGCTTCATCCGGAGCTTCCCCCCTTCCAGCGCCTCTACTACCTGCTGCGTAATGTGCCGTATCCGGAAGGGGAGCTCCCTGCCATAGAACACCGGCCAGTCGCGGCTCATCATGTTCACACAGCAGGGGCAGGAGCTCACCAGGGTCTTCACCCCTTTCGCCTTGTACCCCTCCACCAGTCTTTTGACCAGATCCTCCAGCATCTCGTGCTGTCCTGCAATGAAAAGCGGAAAACCGCAGCACACCTCCTCCTCCGCAGGAAGCATGGTGAAAGGCTCTCCCATGGCATTCAGAACGAGGACATCTCCCCTCACCATCGGCTGTGCCGAGTAGCACCCGGTGCATCCCGCATAGTACCCTATCTCCGCCCTCTTTGCCACGCGCACCTTCTCAGGAAACCACGGGATAAATCTGTCCTTTGCAGGCCTGTCATAGGGGTTGCCCGTATCCTCAATAACGCCCGGCGCTTGCGTCAGCACTCCGATAGGTCCCAACCCCCGTCTCACCATCTCCTTGCGCATCATGGGCCACATCCTCTGGGTGAATATCCCCACCGTGCAGTTCTGTCCGCATGCCCCGCAGGTGGTGCATTCATACACCGCTTTGGTAAAATCCTCAAGGAGACGCCTGTCGAGCTCCCCGGGGCCGAACAGTCGGGCCTTCAGCCCCTCGGTGGCCTTGATAAACTCCCGGAATACCCGAATCTTCTCCGGGGGAGAGATGGAGGGGTTGCCCGCCACGTCCTGCACCGGGCAGTACTTCAGGCACTCCCCGCAGCGTGTACATGCGTCCAGCTCCAGCAGCTGCATAGGGGAGAGGCACTCCGAGTATCTTCTTTTATCCTTACTTTTATTCATGTTCACCTTTCTAACCATTCTCTTTGATGCCAGGCAGCGACACGGAAAACAGTCCCCTATTTCCCATGGATCACCCCGCGAAACCCTTTTTCCCTCTGCCGGGCATCCAGAATGGAAAGCGGAGCCGCAAAGACATGGGTGGGCAGGTAGGCGACCAGCACCAGGAAAAGGACAAAATGGATGATGAATAGTATGCTGTCCGGCGCAGCGGCGGGTCGGAATGTCACGATCCCCAGCGCGAATGCCTTTACCGCAGCAACGTCGGTGCGGAAAACCGTCTTCAGGAGCAGCCCGGTAACGCCGAGCAGCACCAGGAGGGAGAGGAGAAAAAGATTATACGGTGAAATATATTTCATTTTCTCGATGAGGAGCTTCCTGACCAGGATGTATCCCAGTGCCAGGGGGAATACGTATCCGGCAAGTATCCCCAGAGGCTGGATCGCCTCCACCCATCCGGGAACAGGCTCCAGGAAGTAGCGGAGGTGGCGGAGCACGATCAGTACGAAAGAGGCATGGAAGGCCAACTCCCCTATCCAGAGGACATCGTTGACCATGAGGAGCCGCCTGAGGGAGATAATGTCGCCCGCGGCCTTCAAAAACACCAGGGGCGACATCCTGCCGCGGTGTACGGCTGCCCTGCTACGCTCGTCCTTCATCCACACCAGTGCCCTCCAGACATAGGAACCCAGGAAAAGGGCCATTACCAAATAATAGCCGAAAGAAAGTACAATGCCAACTGCTTTCATTCCCTGTGCACCTCATGCCTTTGCCTTGAGCAGCCAGCCCTGCAGCAGGGTAATCAGGGCGGGCAGATAGATGAGGGTCATTATCGCGCTCAACAGCATCATGCTGACAATGAATGCCCCCACGGTGACATAGGGGGTAAGGGGAGCAAACAGCATGACGGCAAAAGAGGCCGCAAAAAGAATCGCGTTTCTCATTATCCCCTTGCCGGGCCGGGCGGCAGTCCAAAGAAGGGCATCTGCTATCGTGCTGTCAGGCGTCTCCGCCAGCCTTTGCTTGAACCTGCTGATAAAGTGAATGGAGAAGTCCACCGCCATGCCGAGGGACAGGCACGAGAGCACCGATATCGGCATATCGAAGTCTTTCCCGGCAAAACCGATAACCCCATAGATAAGCAGGATGGTGAAAAGAAGGGGGGTATATCCGACAATCGCCCATTTGACGGAACGGAAGTTGAAAACAAGGATGACAAAAACAGCGACGAGAGCGAGGAGGAAACCCTTCACCATATCCCACAACACTTCGTCATTCCATACGAGGTTGAAATACGCGGTCCCTGCAGGTTTGAGCTCCATCGGGGACGGATTGGCTTTTTTATATGCTTCCACCGCCTTCATGACATCCCGCATCGCCTGTGCATCCCATGTCTTGAGCTGCACCCAGACGTTCGCCTTTTTAAACGGATAATCGACGACATTATCCAGGTCGGAGGGTTTCGCGGACATGGAGAAGAGGAAAAGGTACTGGCCTATCATCTCCTTCGTCTCGGGCACCGCATCGTAGCGGGGATCGTCACCATGGAGGACGCGGTTGATCCTCTTCACGTAATCGACCACGGACGATGTCTTCCCCACCACCGGCAGCTTTTCGAGATGCCTCTGCAGGCCCTCTATATAGCGCATCGCTTCCGGTGTCTTTATAAAATCATCGTTTTTTGCCGTTGCTACGATATACCCCAGAGAAGTGCCTCCGAGGGACCGGTTCATGACGGTATCGGCGATACGAACGTCGTTACCCTTCTTGAACCACTCCACCATGTTGTTGTTGACCTCGGTCCGGGATATTCCGATGAGTGCTACCACGCAAAGGGCAAGCCCGGCAGCAACGGTCGCCCTTGGGGCATGCGTGCCCAGCCCGGCAAGTTTTTTCAAGAATTGTGACGTCCTGCTCGTTCCGACGTCCTCCGTCCGGGCGATCCTCTCTATCTTCTCCTCTCTCACGAAGGTGAACATAGCGGGGATGAAGCTGAAGCTCAGCACGCGCAGCGCCAGGGTACCGAAGGCGACAAGCCCTCCGAATACTTTCACGGGGATTATATTCATGAACAGGAGCACGGCAAAACCGGCAGCCGTCGCCAATGCCGTGTAGCGGACCGGACGGCTCACCGCGTGCATCGTTTCGATGATGGCGGCTTTCTTATCTTTCTTCTCCCGGTAACGGAAGTAAAACTCATTGAAGATATGGATACTGTCCGTGGCAATCGCCATTAAAAACACAGGGGCCATGGAGCTCATGATATGGATGGGAAAGCCCAGGCCAATGAGGAGCCCCATGCTCCAGACAATGCTGATCATCGCATCCATCATGAGGGTGACGGAAAGGAAAAGGTCCCTGAACATGAGATACCGGACGAGGAGCATGACGGCGCCCGCGATCGGCGCGAAAACGGCCATCAGCTTAAACATCTCCACCCCGAAGGTGTCCCGCGCCACGGGATCTCCCGCAACGTAGTATTTTTCCTCCCCCTTCTCTTTCGCCACGATTTCTCTTATTCTGTCCGCCACCTCCTTCCCGTTCGCCCCTTTTTCGAGAGGAACATAGATGGCGGTGGTCTTTCCATCTTTCGAAATGATACGGTCGATGAAGAGAGGGTTCTCGAAGAGCGTCTTCCGCAGCGCTTCCATTTCCTTGTCCGTCTGCGGGATTGCGGTCAAAAGGGGCTTGGCCCTCAGGGTATCCCCTTCGACCGTCACATTATCGATAGTGGTGAAGCTCGATACATCCCGTGCGGCAACACCCTTGACTTTCAGGATCTCATCGGTTATCCTCTGAATCCGGGCAAGGGTATCCCGGTTGAGGACCCCCTTCCCGTTCACTATTCCGAGGGCGATGGTGTCTTCATAGAGAGCGAAAGTCCTCTCTACTTCATCATTCCACATCCTCACGTCGGACGTTGCCGGAAGCATATTCTTGGGATTGGTATCCGTGCGCACTTTGAGGAACTGGCTCATGGCGATGAGACTGAGAATAATCGTCAGCACTACGATCAGCTTCGGATGCTCAACGGAAAATTCGACCAGCGACTTTTTTCTCATAGAAGCGTTACTTCCTTTCCTTTGTGTTTATCGGCACAACGCTCCACAAAGGGAGCACACATTCGCTAGGACAGCCGGTACTCTCCACAACCTGCGGGATGCCTACGGCAGATGACTGAGGCCGTTCTTCATTTTGAACAGGAAATACCGCTCGAAGGCAACCTTGAGCCACTTCGCCCATATGCCTCCCTTCGTATATGCTGTCTGCCGGGGCGGGAGAACGGGCGAGGCCTTCATCAGCGCAGCCGTATGCCCCATGTCCATCAGGCAGACCACTTCCAGCTCGACCTGTTCGGGGACTCCGGCTCCTTTTATTTCGGAGAAGATGGTTGCCGCCGCGGTCTTCGCCATTTTCACCGTCATGAAGCCGGTCTTCGGCACTCCCACCGGGACCGGCGTGGGCTCAGGAGGCGCTATCGCCATCGTCACACCAATGGCAAAGATATTCCGGTGCTTCGTGTGACGGAAGTTCTTGTCCACGGGAATAAAGCCCCGGGGATTTCCGAGCGGGGCGACAGCGGGAACGCCCTTGAACGGAGGAGCGATCACGGCGAATTTGAAGGGTATCTTCGCGCCGTCCTTCAGCCGTATCTCGCCGGGAGACACCTCCTCGATGGCTTGACTCGTAAGCGGCTTGATCTCCCTTTCCGCAAAGGAGTCCTCGAAGAACCTCTTCGAGTTGCCCAACCCTCCGACACCCATATGCCCGAGATAGGGTTCGGAGGTAAGATAGAGGAGAGGCACCTTGTGCCGCATCTTCCGCCTCCTCAGCTCCATATCGATCTCGAAGGCAAGCTCATACGACGGCCCGAAACAGCTCACCATCTGCGAGGAGCCTACCACGACAGGTCCGGGGGACTCCAGGAGCTTCTTCCACTCCACCGCCGCCTTCACGGCATGGTCCAGGGTGAAGGTGCAACCGGTATAGCCCTTGTCGGGCCCGAGACCCGGCACCTCGTCAAAGGACAGGTGAGGCCCTGTCGAGACAACAAGGTAGTCATAGGGGATCTCCCCGGCCGCGGTCGAGACTTTCGATGCGTCCGGGTCGACCTGCTGCGCTGCAGCATGGATAAAGCCGATCCCCTTCGCCTTGAGGATTCCGCTGGTCCTGAGCGAAATATCTTCCGGTCTTCTCCATCCCATGATGAGCCACGGCAACGACGGAAGAAAAACAAAGCGGTCATCATCGCTGACGACGGTCACCTCCGCCTCTTTCCCCAAAAGCCTCTTCAGCTCGAATGCAGCGGTGAGCCCCCCGAAGGACCCTCCCAAAACCACGATTCTCGACATGCTTTCCTCCCCTGTTTCCAACACAGCCACTGGGCGCCATGCAAAAAGCGCCCTGCGGGCTGTGCATACACACCCTAAAACATTCCTACCACGCCGTCATTATTGCTCATCAGATCGATAAAGTCCTCATAGGCAAGCCTTTTGATATCCCTCTCCAGGTCGCCTTCTCCCAGGCCCCGCAACCTGCAGTCCTCCTCAAGGACGTATGCTGCCCCGCAGAACCCCTCCAGCACATCATTCTGTGCGAAATAGACTCCGTTCTGGAGGAAGACCAGATCGGCAGCCATATCCCTGGCCAATTTTACTCCCCTCTTCCCGTCCGTCGTATCGGGAGCGCTTTTGACGAGTACCAGCATCAGAACCTCCTTTTAAAATATCATCACGGTCGCCGCCTCTTTTATGATCTCGGCGATCTCGCTGCTGCCCGATACTGCTACTCCCTCGACCATATCCACCGCCTCAAGGCGGTGCTCCCGCATCGAAGGCTTGTCCGCATAGACCGCCACCCCCATATCGAGGCAGTCCTTCAGGGCGGCTCCGAGGTTGGTGAACCCGGTACCGGTATCGTCCTGCCCCTTCCTGGCAAGAAGCACTCCGCCGTCGGTCAACACAATATCAACTTTCAGCTCGCCCGCCGCACCGCCCATGGCATGCCGTACCGCCTCCGCTGCATTGATATCCCCATAGGGAGACCGTTTCAGAAGAATGGTAATTTTTCCCATCGTATTCTCTCCTCCGGAAATTTCCGTTTTCAGTAGCCCCGGTCTTTCATTCTCTGCTCAGGCGCCCAGGTTCAGCCAGATATCCGTTTCCCCTGTTGTCTTGAAAAGACCCTTGAGGGAGCCCTGCTCGGCACCGTCCAGATAATCGTCCTTCGCCGCCCGGCGAAAGTTCATGCACCCCCCTCAGAGGTACACCTTCAGGCCTTTCTGGATAAGTTCCGCAAACTTTTCCCCCGCATTGGTGATGCCCTTCGCCTTCTGCCCCTTCAGGAAGCAGTAGACCCCATCCCCGGAGGCGATGAGATTGACCGCGTGTCCTTTCTGCAGCGCGGTTTCGACGATCCTGACTGCGGTGAGAGTGTTCTCGTACGAATACGGTGATGTCGATACATACAGGGTAAACGTCTTCGCCATTGTCTCTCCTCCTCTCCCTTTCAAAGAGTAACTACTCTGAAGCACGTTTTATATGATGAGTATTTGAGTGTTTTCATCAACGCCTTCTGTTTCCCGGATAGACTCCCTTCTTCGTCACCGGGCAGCACGCCGGCGACGGCAATTCCTCCTCGTAATCATTTTTGAGAAGCTTGATAAGGTCGGGGATAATCGCGTCCTTCAGGAAGTAACACCTGAGTCTTCCATCCACGTAGTAATCGATAATCTCATGCCTTCTGAGAAGCGAGAGGTGCTGCGAGATATTGGGCTGGCTTATCTCGAAGAAATCCTCGAAATCACTGACGCATTTTACCCCCTTCGTGAGCTCGTCGAGGATCTGTATCCTGATGGGGTGAGCAATGGTCCTCAATAATTCGATCTTCTTTCCCAGGGGCCGCACCGCTCCTCCTCGTACACATTCTTACATTGAAATATAAGGATGCTTGCATGTTTTGTCAAGCAAAAGGGATGTCTGAAATGTATGCCTTTGATATAATTAATAATTTTTTAGTGAGCTCTGCCGAGAATGCCAAGAAATAGAAAAAGACTATCCATTGGCTTGGCTCTATTGGAATTAGCTATTGGAAACTCCGCCGTCTGAACAGTTATTTTTAAGGAGGAACACCAGCTGAGAAAACAATGCAGCCAACTGGATGGACAGCGCATCCGGTGAGAGGAAAAATAATGAATGTTGATGCGAGAGGACTCGGCTGCCCCCGGCCTGTCATTATGGCCGAAGAGGCCCTGTCGGGGATAGAAGAAGGGACGGTCACGATACTTGTCGATAATGAGGCATCGGTGAAGAATATCACCCGTTTTGCGGCCAAAAACGGCTTTTACTCTGAGGCGTTGCGGGTGAACGGGCATTGGGAAGTGAGGATCGTGAAGGGATATCCATGCGAGGCGCCTGCGGTGGAAACGGCGCAGGGACGGAAATCTCCGGAACCCGTCGCAGCGGAAGCCGCCGGCGAGTCCGGGGGGAAAGAAAAGGACCTCCTGCTCATCGTCGGCTCGGACACGCTGGGGAAAGACGAGGCATTGGGAAGAGTGCTCATGAAGGGTTTTCTTGAAACCATGAGAGCGACGAAGGAGACCCCCCATACCATCTTTCTCCTCAATGCGGCGGTAAAGCTCGCCACCACCGACGAGGAGATGGTTCCGATCCTGAAAGATCTCGCGGACGCGGGAGTCGAGATATTCTCCTGCGGCACCTGCCTGCAGCACTACGGCCTCGAAAAAGAGTTGAAGGTGGGCTACCGGGGCACCTCGTACCATATTGTGGAAGGGATCAAGGATTTCGGGAAGACCGTATGGATCGGCTGAACAGATGAAGAGGAAGAGGGGCTGACATCGTGATGCTGCGCGTTCTCACGACCGCGCGCTCCCTTCCTCTCCCCTCAAAAAGGCCTCTGCGTGGCGCTCGACTGCGCCGTCGTCGTGGAGCACGGCATCGAGTTGCCGTGTATAGGCGGTAAGCTTTCCCAGGGCGGTGAGGGTCTGCTCCATCTCGTTCTGTCCGGCATTCGAGAGCCGCGCGATAAGAAGATCCTCCTTCATCACCAGGGAGAAGCCGTATTCCTTGAGAACGGACGCGATGAGCCGGACCCTCCGCTCCCGTTTGACCCTGTCGGTGGCCCCCCCGGAAAAGCGGAAGTAGAGGTGATTGTTCCTCGTATTCGCGCCGCAGTAGCAGTCGATGGTGGTATAGTGGTATCCGAGGTGGAGGCTCACATTCATATAGTCGCGCGAGATGACGGCAAGATTGTATCCGGCGCAGTACGCGGGATCGGAAACGATGTCCGGCATTCTCATCATGCTCGAGAAAAAGTCGCCCGCTTTCAGGGAGACCGCATCGGCACGCCAGGCCCCCGGATGCAGCACTCCCTGGAGGAACGCCCGTAAGGGGTGGGAAGTGACCTGCCCGAAAGATGCCTTCCCCTTCCGTACGTCCGGAGACAGGCCCCCCCCGATGTCGATCGCCACGATCCCCGCGGGCACGGAAAGCTCCAGCTTTACCGCAGC
This sequence comes from Thermodesulfovibrionales bacterium, assembly GCA_046350935.1. Taxonomy (GTDB): domain Bacteria; phylum Nitrospirota; class Thermodesulfovibrionia; order Thermodesulfovibrionales; family Dissulfurispiraceae; genus Nitrobium. Next base: position 14,369 of record JAXLZK010000001.1, on the reverse strand, counting down.
CCTCTCGTTCCGACTGCTCCGTGCGCTCTCCACAAGGTGCACCACCGACTTCTCATGAATGAACCGCAGAATGTCGTGCAGCGTCCTGCAGCCCTCCGGGGTAAAATCATCCTGCAGCGGGTCGATGAGGTTCAGCGGAGAGATATAGCGCACGACGTATCTCTTCCGGCGGAATTCGTGGAGGTCGTCCATGCGCGGCAAGGCGGCCGCGGCATGGCCGAGGACTTCCCGGACGCGCCCTTCATACACAAGGGCCGTTCCCCCGTCGTCCACCTGCACGGTCACCTCCCGGCCGTGTGCGAGCGTCCGCGTCGCCGTGCCGGTATTCACCAGGGCCGGCACCCTGAATTCCCTGCAGAGGGAGGCCATGTGGCTCGTCGTGCTTCCCACGTCGGTGATGATGGCGGATACGTACGGCATCGCCCGGATGAAGTGGGAGGAGTCGTTCCGCGCCACGAGGACGGCTCCCCGGGGCAGGGTGTCCAGGTCGTCTATCTGCCTGAGGACAAAGACCCTGCCCGCACCGGCTCCCCTCTGCACACTCACTCCCCTGAGTCTCGCCGCCTCTTTCGTCCGAGGTATGTCCAAAGGTCTGGCCCCAGGTATAGCCGGAGGGCTGATCTGGCTGTCGGCCTGACCGCCCGGATACTCGCCGGCAGAAGGAACTGCCGAAGGATCGGCCCTGACAATCCGGAGCGGCCTCGCCTGCAGAATATACAGCAGGCCATCCTTCCCAAAGGCCCATTCGATGTCCTGAGGCCCCCTGAAGTGCCTTTCGAGGAGCAGCGCCGCTTCGACGAGCTCATGAACCTGCTCCCGCGTCAGCGCCTCCTGTGCTGCAAGCCCGGCAGGGACGGCCTCCGTGCATACCCCTCCCCCCGCGCAGCCCGTCACGCGCGTTTCCTTCCTTCCGACCCTCCTTTCGAGGACCGCATGTCCGTCCTCTTTTGACGCCGCATAGAAGTCCGCATCGATCTGCCCCTCGACAACGGACTTCCCCAATCCCCAACCGGCGGTGATCAGGACCCTCTCCTCTCCACGGGGGCCCGTCGAGTACGCTACCCCGCTGGATACCGCCTCCACCATGCGCAGGCAGCCCACCGCCATCCTCATTTTCCCGGCGGCCCCGCCCGTCTGCCGCAGGTACCCGAGTGCTTTCGGAGAGAACATCCCGGCAACGACCCGCTTGTACGCCTCCTGCACCGCCCCGCTCTCCGGGGGTACGTTCAGCACCGTCTCGAACTGTCCGGCAAAGGAGAGCTCCCCGTCCTCCTCTTCAGCGCTGCTCCGGACTGCAAGGAAGAATGTCTCCCTACAGGTATTCCCCAGCCTGTCCAGTGCGGTATTCAGCGCAGCACCCACTCCCGGCGGCAACTCGCCGCCCCTGATCGTCTCCCGTATTTCCTGCAGTGTCTCTTCCCGGTGAGCATCCTCCTCCAGCCGTGCGATCCTGCCGGCGAGCCCGTTATGCCGGACAAACGCGTCGTAGGCATGTACCGTAAAGGCAAAACCGTCGGGGACCCTGAGCTCCGTTCCTTTTTTCACCTCGGCGAGAAAGGCGTTCTTGCCGCCGACCTCATGGAGTGCGTCCCCGCGGATATTCCCATAGAAAAGGACCGGATGCCCCGTGGAGGAGGCGGTATGATAGAGATGCCGCCTTATTTCGCTGTCGATGGACTGGAAGACCTCCCTGAGCCGCGCATACCTGCCCTGCGTGATGCCGTCGAACCCGGACAGGGCAGCCGTCATGTTCCCGGACAGCTCCGCATAGGCATCCCTCAAGTACGTGATGTCGAATAGGTAGTCTCCCCCCAGCTTCTCCCCCATATCCGCGATGCACTCCATCGCCCGGTTATGCTTCCCGAGAAGCTCACGGAAGCGGTCGAACAGAACGGCAAAGGGCACCGGTGCGGCAGCCTTTCTCCTCACGAAAGGCGCCCTCCCCCTGAGCAGCGAGGCGATCGACCGTGACAGCTTTTTCATCCCTGCCTGTTCAGCGCGCGCGCGATGGAGGCCTTCAGCTCCTTGATCCTGACGGGCTTGGGGAAGAAGTCGAACACGTCTCCCCGGAGGGCCTCGATGGCGGTGTCGAGATTGGCAAAAGCCGTGATCATGATCACCTTTGTTTCAGGATAGTGCTCCTTAACCGTCCTGAGCACCACCATTCCGTCTATTCCCTTCATCTTGAGGTCGGTCACTACGACGTCGAAACGGGTCTCCCTCATCCGTGCCAGCGCCGCCTCACCGTTCAGGAAGGTCTCCACTGCGTACCCGTCCTGTTCGAGGGCCATTTTCGCCATATCGCCGACAATCCTTTCGTCGTCGATGATCATAATCCTGCGCGTATCCATCATTCCTCCTTTATATAGCAGGGGGCACCGGCAGCTCGATAAAAAAGGTGGTTCCCGAGCCGACCGTGCTTTCCGCCTTGATCGTTCCCTTGTGGTTTTTTATGATCCCGTAACTGACCGACAATCCGAGCCCCGTCCCCCCCACTCCTTTCGTGCTGAAGAAAGGATCGAAGATATGGGGCAGGAATTCGGCGGGAATCCCCTTTCCCGTATCCCTCACCTCGATCCGCACCGCATCCCCGCTTCTGCCGGGTCCCGTTCCGATGAAGAGGGAGCCTCCGGGCTCCATCGCCTGGACGGCGTTCACCATGAGATTCACGAGCACCTGCTGGATCTGGTGCTCATCGATAAGGACGGGGGGCAGGCCGCTGACAAGCTGCAGCTCCACGCCGATGTTGGAGATATGGAGGGTGTTCTGCATCAGGGTCAGGGCATTCCTAACCGTGTCGTTGATGTCCCTCGGCTCGCGCTTCGTATCTTTCGGCCGGGAGAAATCGAGCAGGTTCTTCACGATCTCCTCTATTCTCTGCGCCTCCCCTTCCACCGTGCTCATCAGGGACAGCCTGGTCTCCCTGCTCAGGGAATCGTAGAGCTCCCGGTAATTCTGCGCTACCATCGAGATATTGTTCAGGGGGTTGGTCAGCTCGTGGGCCACCCCTGCGGTGAGAATGCCCAGGGAGGCGAGCTTCCTGGACTGGATGAGCTCCTCTTCCCGGTTCTGCAGCTCTTCAGCCATGGAATTAATGGCGGTCATCACCGTCCCGAACTCGTCGTTGGGGATCACCCCCCCGATTTTTTCGAAATTTCCCTGGGATATGGATTGTGCCTGCCTCTCGATGCCCCGCAGCGAGCGCAGGATCTTCTGCGAAAGAAAGTGGCTCACCAGGATGGCGGTAAAGAGAATCGCGAGGAACGAATAGAGGAGCGCATTCTTCGAGCGGGAGATGATATCGTTCACTCCCTTGCGTTCGAGCCGGGCGATAGTACGGGAAAATTCCCTCAGCTTCTTTCCCTCTGCCCTGAAGCGGCTCTCCAGCCGCATATCGCCGGGAGGGCTGCTCCTCACCTCCCCGACGATCTTCCCGTAATTGCCGAGGTATGTCTTCAACGTCGCAAGGTTCTCTTCACCCACTGCCCGGGTGATGTCCTTGTGGGCAAGATCGATGGACTGCAGGGTGCTCTCTATCTTCTCCCTGATGTCGGCAAGGGCGGTCTCATCGCGATACAGGAAGTAATTCTTTTCCGAAAGCCGCATCTCGAGAAAGGAGGCGTTCAGGTCGTCCGCGATCTCCACGAAACGGAGCTTTGTAAGCATGAGATTCAAATTCTGTATCGCGAAAACGCCCACCAGGAGGAGGAGTCCGATGTTGAATGTAGTGGAAAGGATGATCTTGCTCTCTATCTTCATGAGAACCATCACTCGACCGGCACTGGGCAGCGCGGCAGCTCCGCCTGCTCACGCCGTGCCGGCATATACCATCTCATCCCGTCTGCCGCGAGGAGCACCCCGGTGGCCACCAGCAGGGAATCGAACAGGGTGGCAACGCTGAGACGGAAGCCGAAATAGCCCATGAACCCGATCCCCAGGCTCGCGAACGAGACACCGGTGCGGAGAAAAGCGAGTCCTGTCCGTGCGCGCGCATACAGCGTACGGTAACACGCGGCAACGGTCCTCTGCGCCGCCAGGACGTTCCTCTCTCGGGCAAGCTGCGTGCGCTCCTTGCTGGCTGGGGAGGGATAGAGGATGGTGCAGTAGGACACAAGAAAATCCCCGAGGCGGGCGAGCATCGTCCCCTTCGTCGTTGCCGGGACGCCCGTCCCCTCGATGCAATGATACTCCTCAAGGAAATACATGCTCGCCGCGGTCACTTCCACAAGGGTCTGGGGTCCGGGGGGATACATCCGGGTCCTGCGTATCTTCAGGTATCCAGCTGTCCCGTATACGGAGAGGGAAAGGCCGGCCAGGAGCAGCACCACATACAGAGACGGAGGCGAAGCGTGGGTGCGCATCGAAGCGCCCGCGAGGGTGATCAACCCGAGCCCCCAGCGGAGCACGGCAAGATCCGTCCTGCTCTTCGCAAGATCGTTCCGGTAGCAGGCAAGCCTGGTCCTCCACTGGGCCATCGTAGTGCGCCAGAAAGCCAGACCCGTCCTTTCCGTGCCGATGAGGGAGCCCGGCTTTGCATGCAGGAAATCCTGGATAAACCACCGGATATCCTCCTCCAGGGCCACCCTGAAGAGGTAGGTTCCCGCACCGATATACCGGCGCACTTCGTCGGCAAGCGCGGGGTCTCCCGGGTCGTTTGCAGCGATCACCACGACATCCCCCTCCCGGATCACGGGAAACCAGCGGCTCAGGGAGAGCCTCTCCCCATCCAGCCCTTTCAGCAGCTCCCCCGGAACGGGCAGCCGTTCGTCATATTCGATGAAGGGACAGCCGTAGTACTCAGAAAAGGCGCGCAGCAGGATCTGCCGGGGTACTGCATACTCCCGCAGGAGGACCTGCTCAAGCGAGAGACGCCGTGCAGCCGCTGAGTCCGCCGCAGCCCGCATCTCCCCTTCGGTCATCGCCCCCTCTGCAATGAGCAGGCGGTATCTCTCCTCTTCACGTCCGGTGTGCATATCTCTCCTCTCCG
>JAXLZK010000001.1:0-9282 GCA_046350935.1 Thermodesulfovibrionales bacterium | reverse complement strand
CAGACAATCAGCCCTCTTCGTGCTCGTGACAAAAAGCCGCACTCTTCCAGTCCCGGGAGGGAATGCCGTAATCGGGAATGCTCATCTCCATATCGTGATAGCAGTACGGGTACTGCTCCCGTATCCTCTCGGCGGGCAGGTGCCAGGAGAGCCCGTCTGCGACGAAGAGCAGCCCGGCAGTGATCAGCACCCCGTTAAAGGCGGTCCAGGGAAGGGAGCGGACCCCGAAATACGCCTGGAGTCCGATGCCCACCGCCGCCACGCTCATGCCCGTGCGGATGAACGCCATGCCCGTGCGGGAGCGCGCCATGATCGTGCGGAGCCGGGCCATCACATTCCGCCGCTCCGCAAGCACCGTCCTTTCGAGGGCAAGACCGGTGGTCGCCCATATCCCCGGGGAATGGGGAGCGCTCACCGGAGGTCTCGAAGCACACCCCTGCCCGGAAGGGAATCCTCTGCCCGTGAAGGGGAGGACAGCGTCCCAGATGCAGGGTGCCCCTTCGACCTTTCCGATCTCCGCACGACTCTTCCTGCCTGCCCGGCGGCCGGGCACATACCAGAAAAAGCCTTCCAGCGCCATCAGGCAGCCGATGCCGATCAGGGTCGCGTCGAAAACCGTCCACGGGCCGCTTTGGAACTGGCGCACCAGTGCGATTCCCAGCCCGGCGAAAGCGATCCCCGAACGGGCAAAGGCGAGGCCCGTACGTGCCTCCGCCATAAGGGTCCGGTACCCTGCGAGCGTCGTCCTCTCCTCCGCCATATCCGTCCTGTCGCCGGCAAGGAACCGTCTCCTCATCACCGGGGAGAGCGAAGTCCAGCCGGCGCGCAGCGCGTCCGCCCCCTTCACCACGGCGGTTCTCCTGAAAACGGGATCATTGCCGGGCCGCTCGACTTCGAGGACCGTCGTCCCGCAGGTAGCCTCCGTATGAACAAAATCACTGCTCTTTCCGGAGGCTTTGCGGGCAGGCAGGTACCACAGGAGGCCGTCAACAGCCATGACGATCCCTGCCGCAAGGAAGAGCGCCGAGAGGAAAGAAAGCAGGAAGCCCCCGCCGAAAAACCTGATAAGGGAAAGGGCGATGGTGAGAAACGAAAGGCCGGTGCGCATGAAGGCGAGGCCCGTCCTCCCCTTTGCCAGGGCAGTGCGCCTGCAAGCAAACCTGGACCGCTGCTCCGCGAGAAAGTTTCTTGCCTTTGCGAGCGGCGTCCTGCCCGCTGAGGAGGGAAACCACGGGTTGATATCCTGGTTGTTCTCGATGATCCGGACGAGGTCGGACCGAAGGGCGACAAAAAACCCTATGTCCCGTACGCCGAGGGAGCTCCGTATCTCCTCGATAACCGAAGAGCCGCCTGGATCGCAGGCGATCACCTCCGCCCGCGTATCCGTAAGGGAAAGGGGCGCCCACAGCGCGGCCTTCAGTCTTTCCCCGTCCACCCTCCGGAGGGCCTCCCTCGACAGGACGATCCCTTCATCGTACTCCACGAATGGGCAGTTATAATGCTCGGAAAGGAAAAAAAGCAACTCCTGCTTCGGGACGCCCGCTTCTCTCACCACCTCTTCGGGGTGCCTCCCCGAGGCCGCCGCTGTTCCGGCGGCCCTTTCCCACTCCTCTATGGTCATGACTCTTCTCTTCGTCGGTCGTGCACATTTCGTATCTATCATCGTACCATGCTGCATCTTCTCTGAGGGCGCTCAGCCGGGCTCACCAGCTTTTCTCCGTGAAGGGGCGCGCACAAAGGGAGCTCCCTCACGCTTACGCCCTACTTCCCTACTACCAGGACCGGACAGGGGGCATTGCTGATCACCTTCTCGACGATCGAGCCGCCGAGCAGCCTCCTGAGCCCCCTCTTCATTTTCTGCGCTCCCATGATGATGAGGTCGCACCGCTCCTCCTCGGCAACCTCCACGATCTTCCTGTGCGCTTCGCCCGCTTCCAGGCGCGTTTTGATCAAAGCCCCTTCTGCATGTGCAATGCCCTTCACTTCCTCAATCGCCTTCGCGCCTCCTCCGTCGAGCACGGCATCGATGTTCCTGATGCCCACCAGGTCGAGGTCTCCCTCATGGGGAGGCACCACCTTCACTACGGTTATCCAGCACCTCTCCTCTTTTGCCAGCCGCAGCCCCTCCGCGACACCCTCCCGCGAGGCGCCGTCCAGCGCTATCAAGATCTTCCTGTATCCTTTCATGACTCTCTGCTCCTTCTCCTTGTCCCTGTCCGAATCGTACGTCCCGGTCCCCTGAGGCCCTTCGCCCCCTGTACCGGCCTGCCTATTTCACCACCAGGAGGGGGCAGGGAGCGTTCATGATGACGCGCTCCGCAGTGCTCCCCATAAGGGCCCTGTCCACTCCCCTCCAGCCGTGGCTTCCCATGACAATCAATTGACTTTTCAGCATGCGCGCCGCCTCGACGATCCCCTCCGGGGCCGCCCCTTCCCTGACCATGGTCGCGACAGGGACGCCGGAGGACGAGGCCTCCTTCCGCGCCTCCTCCATGATCCTCTCCGCCTCCCGGTGGAGGCTGTTCCGGATGGAGCCGGTCCGGAGGAATCCCACCATTTCCTCGTAGCGAGGGATTACGTAGAGGACCGTAACGTCCGCCCCGTCGCTTTTTGCGAGCGCGCACGCCCTCGCCAGGGCCTTTCTGCCGGAGGCCGAGCCGTCGAAGGGGACCAGGACGGATTCGTAGCTGTCCGTGCAGTCGCTGCAGGGCCTCCTGACCACCATGACGTCGCACGGGGCGTCGAGAACGGTCCGCGCGGTGACGCTCCCCATGAGCATCCTCCGCAGTCCCTTTCTGCCGTATGTGCCGAGAGCGATCAGGTCCGCCTGTTTTTCCCGCGCGATGTCCGTGATCACTTCCGGCGGGTCCCCCTGACAGATGACGTATTCGACTGCACAACCGTAGTGGGAAGAAGCGTCCTCACTCGCCTGGAAGCAAAGACTTCTCCCCAGGTCGAACCGTTTTTCCAACTGCTCCGGCGCGCTCCCGAACTCCTCTTCGTCGAAATAGACGGCATGGACCAGGATCACCTTTCCGCCGCAGCGGCGCGCCCGGAAGGAGGCCTCACGGAGCGCCGACCTGCTGAATTCGGAGCCGTCGAAGGCGACGACGATCGTCTTGTACAGTGCCTGTTCCGCTGCAGCGTCCGAGCCTGCTCCGCTTTGCTCCTGCGCAGCGTCCGTCCTGCCATCCCTGTCGGCGTCTTCCGTATACATCAGTGCGCTCCTCCGCCTCTCCTCTGAACACCATGCCCACTCCGAAGCCCGCGCCCAGGGCCGCAAGGATGGAGAGCACGCCGTAAAGCCCTCCCTGGTCACTTCGCCATTCCCGCCAGACGCTTTATCAGCCCCACCTGCTCGACGGTTACCTTTGTCTCAGCTGTTTCGACCACTTTCCCGTCCTTTACCGCATACAGACGGTCACCGTATAGATGCCCGGCGGCGCCTGATAGGGCCACTGGGAGAGGATGTGGTAGTTCCCCTTCCGTTTTCATTCCGTACCAGTATCTTGCCGGTTGTTTCGGCATACAGCCCGGAATGCTCCTGAACTTCACGAACTCCCCGAACCACCGCGCCTTCTCCGCTTCGTCGACAACAGGGCTCATCTGCATATGCCGCGCGAGGGCATCGTATCCGAGGACGTACTTCTCCCTCTCCTCCCTGTTCACGGTCGTGTTGAGGTCCCCCGTACTATGGAGGGCATAGAGACGGGGAGCCTCGTCGATATGCAGCGACCCCACGTTCATCCAGAGGAACCCCGCCTTTTTTCCCTTTTTCTTCAGGGTCTGCTTTCCGTCCGGGGAGGCGATCTTGATGACGAGATCGCAGCCGGGGTCCGCAGAGCCCCTCACGCTCACGGAGCTTCCATGGTAAAGAAACCGATGGTGATCTTGTCGTGATTGGCCGTCGCGGTCAGCTGCGCCGCAGCCTCCCCGGCAACCCCGCCGCCGTCAGGGCAGCGCAGAGGAGCAGGACACGGAACAATGGATTCGGATGTCTCATCAGTGGCCTCCCACTGTCCGAGGAGCAGGACGGCGTCATGGTCAGCTCGAAAAGGATCTTGACCGTAACCGCCAGTACGATCCCCGCGAGAATGATCTTCAGCTGCTCGCCTTTGAGCTTCCTTCCGAAAACAGCCCCGATCTGCGCCCCGAAAGTGGAGCCGATAAGGAGCAGCACCGCAAGGATGAAATCCACGTTGTGGTTCGTATACGCCTGAAGGAAAGTCACTTCGATGCAGTTGAACAATATCTGGAAGAAGCTTGTGCCCACCACCACATGCATGGGCATCCTCAGGATATACACCATTACCGGGACCATGAGGAAACCTCCTCCCACTCCCATGACCGCGGCGAGAACCCCACGAACCCGCCGAAGAAGAGCGGAACCAGCACGGAATGGGTAACGCCCGACTTCTCAAGAAGCGTGTCTGCAGGGAGGGCGCCGGAGAAAGCGTGCAAGCCCCGATTCTCCCCGGCTCTGCCGTATCGGTCCTTCCTCTTCCTCATGCTCTGCAGGCTCTCGATGAACATATGAGTCCCGACGATCCCGAGCATGAAGACATAGGTCATCTTGATCACAAAATCGGCATTGCCCATGGCATTGAGCGCCTTGATCGCCTGGACGCCGACGAGCCCCGACAAAGCCTCCGGCGAGGAGGTACATGCCCATTTTGAAATCCACGTTCCCCCGCACCTTCCAGTGTGCATAGGTGCCGGACGTGGATGCCGCCACGATCTGGTTCGAGTCCGTCGCCGCCGCGACCGTCGAGGGGATGCCGAACATGATCAAAAGGGGTGTCATCAGGAAGCCTCCTCCCACGCCGAAAAAGCCCCGAAAGAAGTCCCACCACCAAGGCCGAGCCCCACGGGAATAAGAATGTTGATGCTGGTTAAAGCGACCGGCAGATACAGGCATGAATCCTCCTCTCCTCTCTCTTTCGTTTTCTTCTCTCGGGCCTCTCAGGCGGCGTAACTTCCTTTTCGCCATGGTGGACGATCGGCCTCGACGCGGTCCTCACGAGCCTATTCAGCTCCTCGTCTTTATCGCGCCGTCCGTGGTGACGGTGGGGCTCAACAGGACCATATCGATATGCGTATTCTGCTTCAGGATGTTCTTGATCGCGGAGACGACATCTATGGCAGCGGAGCTGAAATCGACCGCGATCCCGGCCTCCCTGCATCGCTGCTCGAGCAGGGCTATCTTTCTCGTAACTCGGTTCCTCCGGTAGTCTTCCGCTATCATCTCCCGTGCGGTCTTGTGCTCGTCGGCCTCTGCAAAGGCAACCACCAAATCATCATCCCCGATTTTTTCATCCGCTTTTCCTTTTGTAGATCATCAGAACGGAAATGCCGTCGCTCATGACCTTCGCCAGGTCCATTGCATGCGAAAACCTCATCGAACTTTTCGTTGTGATAGGTGACAAACAAGAGCTGCTTCTTTCTCATTGCTCCCTCCCTTTTCTGCCTCATCATACCAGAAAGCAAAAGCAGTGCCACAACATATATGGCTATTTTTTATTATTAATTTTTTAGAGGAAAGAAGCGAGGTGCTGTTTCATATCTGGACAGCGCTGAACACTTCGGCATGTATGCCTGCCGAAGAGGCGGAAAAAGAGGCCGGAATTGCCGTTGTACTCACTGAAAAGGGGAAAGAAAGATAAAAAAAGAAAGGTGCTGCAGGGCCGGAGGCGTTCAAATCTGAAACAACACAGGAAAAGACGCGGAAAACCGCTATCCGCGATTCTTACGGAGCGTCTCAATGATCGCAAGCCGGGAGCGTGCATTGCTCCAGACGACCCCGATCGAGCTGTCCGGGATGCTCTTCCAGGCCTGCATGGTGGGAGCGAAGAGATGCGTTTCCGTGGGAATCCCGTACTTTGCCACGAGCGGCTCTATCTCCTGTCCGACATAGATCGTTCCCGAGGGCACAAAGCCGTAGCGGACAAACTCGGCTTTATATTTCATGAGGCTATACCCGTCCCGATAGATCGTCAGCAGGTCCTCGTACTCTCTGAAGAGCTCCTCCTCCTTCCCGGAACGCACCGCGTCCCGCAGCACGAGCGCCTCCCGGGAGAACTGCAGGAGAGACTCTCCGAACTGCCGGTACTCAGCTCCGGAATCAACGGAGCGCTGCACCTCGCGGGCAGCCCGGTCGGCCCTCTCGAACTTTTTCCCGTCGAAGGGAGGCGAGCAGGAAGAGAAGAGAGGCGCCGGCAACGAGCAGAAGAAAAAAAAACGTTCTTCAGCCCCGTGCCATTTCCCCCCGCCACACACCCGCTCCGGCGCCGCAGCCTCATCTCTCTGGGGTGTGTTTGCAAACACACCCCTGGTGTACCGGATCCTCCCTACCCCGGACATCCTCTCCGGCGCGGCAGCGCTGCGCGCGTCCGCTGTCCGCACCGGCTTCCCGCGATGTTCGAGCAGATAGCTCGCACCCTGGTAATAGCTGACAGCCTCGGCGATCAGGCCCCGGGGTCGGGAGGGATCTGCGTCATTTCGCCGGTGTTTCTGTCAAAGCGGTAGGTCGAGACCTCCCGCTTCACATCGAGCACCGCGAGTCTGTCGTCTTTCATATAGCCCAGCTTCTGGTAGGTGCTGATGAGGCTCCTCGCCTCCCCGGGACGTTCCCGAAGGATATCCCTGCCGAAAAAACCGCTCGAATACTTGAAATGCAAAAGGCCCATCACCGTGGGCGCAATATCGATCTGGCCCGCCAGGGTATCGATGCGCTGCGGGGGAAAGTGCCCTCGGGAGAATAGATGAAGCGGGATTTCGTACCGCTTCACCGGAAGGGCCGTCTTCCCCGCCGAGCTGGCGCAGTGGTCCGCCACAACGACGAATACGGTATCGTCGAACCACGGTTTTTTCCGCGCCGCATCGAGGAACGCCCGAGGGCGTAATCCGCGTACTTGACTGCCCCTTTCTCCCGGAATGGGAAGGGATATCGATTCTCTCCGCCTGGATACGTATAGGGACGGTGATTGGAAGTGGTCATGATGAGGGTGAAGAAAGGACGCCTGCTCCATGAGGACGGTCGGACTCCTCCAGCGCCTTTTGAAACAGATCTTCGTCGCACACCCCCCAGGCGTTCTCGAAATGAATGTTCTTCCTGTCGAAGTCCGTCCGGTCGACAACCGTAAACCGTTGTGGCCGAAGAAGTAGTTCATGTTGTCGAAATAGCCGTAGCCGCCGTAGAGGAACTTCACGTCATAGCCTTTCTCTTTCATGACCGAACCCCAGGAAAGCATGTTCTCGTTATGGGGCCGTTTGATCACCGACCTCGGAGTGGGAGGGACCGACAGCGTAATCGCTTCGAGTCCCCTGTCCGTCCTCGTCCCCGAAGCATGCATATTGGTGAAGAACAGACTCTCACGCGCCAGCCCGTCCAGATGGGGTCAGGTTATCTCCGTTGCCGAAAGCCCCGAGGAACTCGGCGCTGAGACTTTCCTGGACGACGACGACCACGTTGAGCCGCTCTTCCCTATCCCCGCTCCCGACCGTGCGAACGATCCCGAAGAGGTCCTTCCCGGTGAACACGGCATTGTCCTCCTTCAAAAGTCCTTTCAGGTTCCTGAATACCTCTGGTTGCTGCGGACCGCATAAAAGTCCTCGTAGGCGATCCGGGTTGTTCCTGAAGGCGGAGAAGCGTGTAGATGCCGTTTGCGGCCAATTCGTTCGCAAAGGCGTTCGACGATACATGCGTCAGGGAGACATCGGAGAAGGGGAGGAAGAAGAGGGAGCGCTAGGGGGAGACCATCCCCGTCCTCCACCTCTCCCCCAGGGTGCTCCTGCGGTGCAAGGAAGGAGCAAAACGCCTTCGAGAAGCAGAAGGAAAAGCGGGGAAACACCTCCCAGGGCGGCGAAGCGGGAAAACCGGATACGATTCGCGTATATTCCGCACCACCTCATGGGTATAGACCAGATAATCCACCGCAATGAAATTGAAGCGCGTCCGAATTCGAGGAAAAAAAGGTATTCGGCGGCCGCGGTGAACAGGAGCAGGTAGATGAGTGCGTAGGAAACGAGATAGAGGAGCCGCCGATGCACCTTGTTTCGGTATATCCCGTCGGGCACGAGGAGAAGATACAGCGCGAGGGGCGCGAAGCACATCATGGTGCCGGCGTCGAACAGGAAGCCCACCCCGTATATCTTCAGAAAATCCCCGAATGGAACGGTGAGGGACGGGAGAGAATGCACCAGGAGCAGTGTCCGTGTGCAAAGGGAGATCAGGAGAAAGACAGCGTAGAAATAGTACAGGATGCCGAAACGGTCCTGTATTTCCCTGTTATTTTTCATTTCCACCTCGTGTAATCGTGGTGAGTGTCAGAGAACCTCTCCTCAGCGCCGGCACTGCGCCGTTGTCCGGCAATCGGGGAGGAGCACAGGACGGGCGCTCCCGAAAAATCGAGCGGGGCCGTCCCCACTGCCGCCTTCGACAGTCAGTGAACAGGAGGAAGATTAAGAGAGAGCGGAATGAATACGTATAGAAAGGAGGACTGACGCCCCCGGCGCTCCCGAAACGGAGCTCCGCCCCGGCGGAGAAGGAGCGCCGCAGAAAGGTCTCAAGCACGTCCGCCGGAAGATACCCGAGGGAATGCAACGCCAGGGGATGCAGGGCTGTCAGCGCGGGAATCAGAAGATGCCTGCCGATCAGCTCCCCTACAGCCTGCTCATTTTCCACGTCGTCCAGAAAAGGGGCGAGGGAAAGGAAGAGAAGGAGAAGAAGCAGCAGGGAGGCGATGCCGGCCAGGAAAACCGAGGAAGGGAAAACATCTATTTGTTTCTTATACGCGCAAGGCATTTCGTCATCTCCTACGCTCCTACTTTACCTGCTGCGGCGCTTCCTGTCAACCCGACGCAGACACCCCGCAGGGCAATCGCACACAATGTGTGGTCAGAACGTATCCTCTTGAGATTGCTTCGCTGCGCTCGCAATGACAGGAGAGTAAGCTCTTTCTTTCTGCCTCTCTCTGTCTCACTCTCTACCTTTACCCTCTGCCTGCCTTCGTCAGTGCGAAGGGTCGTACCCGAAGCAATCTTGTTGTTACACTGTGCATCGGCGATTACGTGCCTGGTCGTCATTTTGCTCGTCGAACGAGTCCTCCTTGAGATCCTCCACAGGCTCGTCCTCGATATGCCCGGAGCTCCGCGGCTTCACGACTTGTTCCGCCGCCATCTCGACCACCTTTTCGGCACCATCCTATTCAGCTCGTCGTCGTCTTGATCTGTCGGGCTCGATGGTCTCGATCTGGTACATGGCAGGCTCTGGGGGAGACTTTC